>DASUVY010000160.1:0-10072 GCA_036378695.1 Candidatus Dormiibacterota bacterium | reverse complement strand
GCAGGGCGAGAAGGTGAAGGTCACGATCATGTTCAGGGGCCGCGAGATGGTCCACCAGGAGATCGGGCGCAGGCTCCTCGACCGCGTCGCCGACGCGGCCAAGGAGGTCGCCGTGGTCGAGCGCCCGCCGATCATGGAGGGCCGCAACCTGTTCATGATCCTGAGCCCCACCAACAAGCCCAAGGAGGCAGCCACCGCCGATGCCTAAGCTCAAGACGCGCAAGGGGATGGCCAAGCGGATCCGCGTGACGCGCAATGGCAAGCTGCTGCGCAAGCACGCCTGGAAAAGCCACCTGCTGGAGAAGAAGTCCGCTGTGCGCAAGCGCGCCTTCCGCTCGGCGGCCGGGGTGGCCCAGGCCGACGCCAAGGAAGTGCGTCGGTCACTGGGGATCTAGGACATGGCACGCGTCAAGCGGGGTGTCACCGCCCGCCGCCGCCACAAGTCGATCCTGGCCCGGGCCAAGGGTTTTCGGCTATCGCACAAACTGCTCTTCAGGCCGGCCAACGAGGCGGTGCTGCACGCCCTGGCCTACGCCTACCGCGACCGCCGCCGCCGCAAGCGCGAGCTGCGGGCGCTCTGGATCGCGCGCATCAACGCCGCCTCCCGGCAGTCGGGGCTGCCCTACAACAAGCTCATGCACGGCCTTCGCCAGGCCGGGGTGGAGATCGACCGCAAAGTGCTCGCCGACCTGGCCGTGCGCGACAGCGGTTCCTTTGCCCGGCTGGTGGAGGTTGCAAAAAACAACCTCTAGCCAGCCGTCGTCAGCGCGGGGTCCGACGCATCGTCCTGGGGTGGTCAGGCTCCGTCAGGCGGCGCGGGCGCGCCGAGCACGTGAGGAGCGCATCGTTTGATGCGTGACGAACGCGCGCAGAAGCGACTGCCGGCCTGGCGCGGCATGAGCGTTCCAGGGCAGGCGGCGGTGCCCCGCGCGGACGACGTGATCACCAGCCCGGACAACGAGGTCGCCCGCCGCCTGCGGCGGCTGGCCCAGCGTCGAGAGCCGGGCGAGGTCTTGCTCGAAGGTCCCCGCGTGGTCCGCGAGGCGGCGGCGGCCGGCCTTGCGCTGGAGCTGCTGGCGCTGCGGGAGGACGTCCGCTTCGAGGCGGACGCCCGGCGCACCGTCGTGCTCAGCGATCGCGTCTTCAAGCGTGTCAGCGACACCGTCACCCCGCAGGGCGTGATGGCGATCGCGCTGCGCCCGCCCGCCACCTGCGCCCAGGCCCTGGCGGCCGCCCGCGCCGCGGGCTGGCCGCTGCTGGTCCTGGACGGCGTCCAGGACCCCGGCAACGTGGGCGCCATCGCGCGCACCGCCGCGGCCGCCGGGGCGCCCGCGCTGGCGCTGCTGGAAGGCAGCGCCGACCCCTACGGCCCCAAGGCCGTACGCGCGTCGGCGGGCAACGTCTTCCGGCTCCTGGTGGCGCCGGCTACCGCCCCGGACCTCGAAGGCGTCGAGCTCTGGGGGGCCGCTGCCGAGGGCGGCGAACCGCTGGCGGAGGCGCCTGTGGAGAAGGCGTCGGCACTGGTGCTCGGCGGCGAAGCGCACGGCTTACGGGTGCCGGTCGCGCGCCGGGTCACCATCCCTATCGACGGTGACGTGGAGTCGCTCAACGTGGCCGCCGCGGCCGCGGTCCTACTTTTCGAGCTGCGCCGGAGGCTCGCATGATCGAAGCCCAGAGCCTGGCCGAGGCCGCGCTCGCCGAAATCCGGGACGCCGCCGACCTGCAGGCGCTGGAGCGCATCCGCCTCGACTACCTGGGCCGCGGCAGCGGGCGGCTGAGCGCGCTGCTGGAAGCCATCGGCAGCCTGCCCAAGGAGGAGCGTCCGGCTGCCGGCAAAGCGGGCAACGAGGCGAAGAACCGCATCGAGGCGGCCCTCGCCGCCCGGGCTGAAGAGTTGGAGCGGCGGCGCCTCGACGACCTGGCCGAGCTGGAGTCGATCGACGTCACCTTCCCGGCACCCGAGCTCAAGATGGGCCGCCTGCACGTGCTGACCCAGGTCCAGCGCGAGCTGGAGGAGATCCTGGGCCACATCGGCTTCGCGGTCGAGATCGGGCCCGAGGTCGAGACCGACTGGTATAACTTCGAAGCCCTCAACCTGCCCAAGGGCCACGCCTCGCGCGACGTCCAGGACACGTTCTTCCTGAACGCGGCCGAGGACGTGGTGCTGCGCACCCACACCTCACCCGTCCAGATCCGGGCCATGGAGCGGCTGAAGCAGCCGCCGATCTACGTGATCGTCCCCGGCCGCGTCTACCGGCGCGACGCCAGCGACCCCTCGCACACGCCCACCTTCATGCAGCTGGAGGGCCTGGCGGTCGACGAGGGCCTCACCGTGGGGGACCTGAAGGGCACGCTCACATACATGTGCCAGTCGCTGTTCGGGCCGGAGCGCCGGATCCGGATGCGCCCGCACAACTTTTCTTACACGGAGCCCAGCTTCGAGTTCGACTCGTCCTGCGGCATCTGCGGCGGAAAGGGGTGCCGCTCCTGCGGCGGCGACGGCTGGCTGGAGATCGGTGGCTGCGGGATGGTCCACCCCAACGTGCT
The DNA here is from genome assembly GCA_036378695.1 of Candidatus Dormiibacterota bacterium. Taxonomy (GTDB): domain Bacteria; phylum Chloroflexota; class Dormibacteria; order Dormibacterales; family Dormibacteraceae; genus CF-28. The sequence continues at coordinate 7,525 of DASUVY010000160.1, read as the reverse complement.
GCGCAACGGCGGCATCGATCCGGACCGCTACACCGGATATGCGTGGGGCTTCGGCATCGAGCGCATGGCGGCGCTCAAGTACAACGTGCCCGACATCCGCTACTTCTACGAGAACGACGTCCGCTTCCTGGAGACCTTCTGAACGGTGCGTGACGCCGCAGCGCCAACGGATTTTTCGAAAAACCTCGGCCCGGCCGGGCCGAAAGGCCCGGGTTTCTCGAAAAACCCGGGATGTTCGCAAGGTTTGGCGATCCTCTTCTGATGCGTGTCTCCTACGAGTGGCTCACTGAGCTCGCGGATCTGCGCGACCTGCCGCCCGAGCAGGCGGCCGACCTGCTCACGATGGCGGGCTTCACGGTGGACGCCATCGAGCGCGTCGACCTGGCGGAGATCCTGATCGGGCGCGTCATCAGCCAGCAGCCGCATCCCCGGTCGCGCAACCCGCTGTGGGTGCACGAGGTCGACCTCGGCCCCGAGCTGGGAACCCGGCAGATCATCGCCGGCGCGCCCAACGCCGTGCCCGGGAGCCTGGTCCCGGTCGCGCTGCCGGGGGTGACCGTGCCCAACGGCAAGCAGGTGCGCGACGCCGTGATCGCAGGCATGGCCGGCCAGGGCATGCTCTGTTCGCGCGAGGAGCTGCTGCTGGGTGAGGACACGGAGCCCGCGATCATGCTCCTGGACGAGGGCGAGCCCGGGCGGCCGCTCTCCAGCGTGATCCCCAACGAGGCCGTGTTCGAGGTCGAGGTCACGCCCAACCGGCCAGACTGCCTCAGCCACCTGGGCCTGGCGCGCGAGCTGGCCGCGGCCGCCGGCAAGGGGCTGCGTCACGACTTCATGCCGCGCTTCCAGGGCGACGCGGAGCCGCTGGCGACCGACATGCTGCAGGTGCGCATCGACGACTCCGACCTTTGCCGTCGCTACGTGGCGGCGGTCGTGACTGATGTCACCTTGGGTCCCTCGCCACGCTGGCTGCAGCGGCGCCTGCGGGCGGCCGGGGTGCGGCCCATCAGCAACGTGGTCGACATCACGCAGTACGTGATGCTGGAGTACGGCCAGCCGCTGCACGCCTTCGACGCGGACCGCCTGGGCGCGCAGATCGTCGTGCGCCGCGCGCGCCAGGGCGAGGAGCTCCTGTGCCTGGACGGTGCCATTCGCGCCTTGACGCCGCAGATGCTGGTGATCGCCGACGCCGAGCGAGCCGTGGCGCTGGCCGGCGTGATCGGAGGCCAGGAAACCGCCGTCGGATCCGGCACGCGCAACGTGGTGCTGGAGGCCGCCAGCTTCGATGGCGTCAACGTGCGCGCCACCTCGCGCGCGCTGCGCCTGCGGACGGAGGCCTCCGGCCGCTTCGAGAAAACGCTCTCACCCGAGCTGGCGCTGGCGGGCGCCCGCCGCGCCGCCCAGCTGCTGGCGGAGCTCGCGGGCGGCACCGTGCACCGCGGCTGGCCGGACGTCTATCCGCGACCGCAGGAACCGGTGCGGGTCCGCGTGCGGCCCGAGAAGGTGGACGCGCTGCTGGGGGTGCACGTGCCGCTGGAGGAGTCGGAGGCCATCCTCCGCCGCCTCGACTTCGGGGTGCGCGTGGATGGCGAGGATGGCTCCTGGGACGTGCTCCCGCCGGTCTTCCGGCTGGACGTGGGCATCCCGGAAGACGTGGTCGAGGAGGTGGGCCGCATCTTCGGCTACGACATGGTGCCCGCCACCCTCCCGGGCCACCGCCAGGCCACCATCCGGCCTTTCCGGCCGTCAGCCGACGCCCAGGTCGACGCCGCGCGCCGGGTATTCACCGCGGCCGGCTTCACCGAGGCGGTGACGCCGGCGCTGGTGCCCGGGCGCCGTCAACAGCGCCTGGGCCTGGGCGACCGGGCGCTGGCGCTGTACAACCCGGTCAGCGAGGAGGCCGACACCCTGCGCACCAGCCTGCTGCCCTCGCTGCTGCAGGTCCTCGAGCTCAATCGCAACCGGGGTCGAGGAGAGGTGGCCGTCTTCGAGACCGCCCGCGTCTTCCTGGCCCGCGCGGAGGCGGACGGGAACCCTCTGCCCGAGGAGCCCTGGCAGCTGGCCGCGGTCGGGAACCAGGGCTTCCTGGTGCTGAAGTCCGTGGTCGACCGCGCGCTCCACGAGCTGGGCGTGCCCCCGGCTGCCTACCGCCGGCACCGCGGCGAGCTCCTACACCCCGGCAGGACAGCCCTGGTCAGCGTCGGCGGCCGGCCGGCGGGCCGCCTGGGTGAGGTCCATCCCGCCGTACTGCGCGAGTTCGACCTTCCCGGGCGCTACGCCGCCTGCGAGCTCGACCTCGATGTCCTGCTGGCGGCGCGGGAGCCACACTCGGCCAGCGAGCTGCCGCGCTTCCCGGCCGTCGACCGCGACCTCAACGTGGTGGTGGACGCCGAGGTCGAGGCGGCCGGCCTGCAGGCGACCGTCGCCGAGGCCGGCGGCGCGCTCCTGGAGCGGGCGCGGGCGATCGACGAGTACCGCGGATCGCAGGTGCCCGAGGGCATGAAGAGCGTCACCGTCTCGTTGACTTTCCGGAGCCCCGAGCGCACCCTGACGGACTCAGAAGTGGACGGCGTGATGGCGGACATCAGATCCGCGCTCGAAAAGAGGCACGCCGCGAGGTTCCGCGCCTGACTCTTCTCGACCTGGCCGCGGTCCTCCTCCTTGTGGCCTACGTGGCCCTCGGCTGGTACACGGGGACGGTGCGCCGGGTGCTGGGCCTGATCGTGGCGCTGATCGCGCTGTGGGTCGCCACCAACATGGGCCAGCAGGGCGGCAGCATCGTGATACAGAACCAGCCGGGGATGTCCATCCCCGATGCCCGCATGATCTCGTGGCTCTTCTTCTTCCTGCTCATCCTGCTCGTGCTCGAGGGCGCCACCTACGCCGTGCGCGACCAGCTCCAGATCGCGGTGGTGGCCGTGAACAGGGCCGGCGGCCTGGTGGCCGCCCTGGCCACCTTCGTGGTCATCAACACGGCGGTGGTCTACATGCTCGCCGGATTCGGGCAGCCCACCGCCCGGCAGCCCGACACGCTGCAGCTGCGGGTACGCGACGCGGTGGTCAACAGCGGCTTCGCCTACCCGCTGGCGAAGTCGACCGCCAACGCCGTCCTGCCGCTGCTCAACTCCTTCCTGCCCCGTGACCCCAAGGCCTACTTCAACCTGGAAGGGACCGGCCAAGGTAGCGGATAACCTGGGGCGGCTGTGAGTCAGTCGCTCTGGGAGCTGGTCTGCGCCCGCGCCGCCCGCATCGAGGTCGCCGAGCACCTACGCGAGCGCCTGGTGCGCGGCGACAGGATCCGGATCAAGCTGGGGCTCGACCCCACCGCCCCCGACATCCACGTGGGGCATCTGGTGGTGCTCGACGTGATGCGCGCCTTCCAGGAGGAGGGGCACACGGCGGTCATCATCATCGGCGACTACACGGCCATGATCGGCGACCCCAGCGGCCGTTCCGAGACGCGGCCGATGCTCACCCGCGAGCAGGTCGACGCCAACGCGCGCACCTACTTCGACCAGATCTACAAGGTGCTCGATCCCGACCGCACCGAGGTGCACGGCAACGCCGAATGGCTGGCGGAGATGACCGCCGCCGACGTGCTGCGGCTGATGGCCAGCGCCACCCTGCAGCAGGTGCTGCAGCGCGAGGACTTCGCGACGCGCCTGCGCGAGGGCGCGCCGATCGGCGCCCACGAGGTGCTGTATCCGTTCAGCCAGGCTTACGACTCGGTGGCCACCCATGCCGACCTCGAGGTGGGGGGGACCGACCAGCTCTTCAACCTCCTCTTCGGCCGCGAGGTGCAGCGCGCCTATGGCCAGGAGCCGCAGGACATCGCCGTCTTCCCGCTGCTGGAGGGGCTGGACGGGGTCCAGAAGATGTCCAAATCGCTGGGCAACTACATCGGCGTCGACGAGGCGCCCGCGCAGATCTACGGCAAATCGATGTCGATCCCTGACGCGCTCACCGAGCGCTACGTGACGCTGGTCTCGGGTCTGGGCGCCGAGGACGTGCGCACGACGCTGGCGCTGGGTCCGCGCGACGCCAAGGCGGCGCTGGCGCGCCGGTTGGTCGAGCGCCTGCACGGCGCCGAAGCGGCGGCCGCCGCCGAAGAGGATTTCGATCGGAAGTTCAGGCAGCGTCAGGTGCCGACCGATGTCGAAGAGATCGCGGTGAAGGGCGCCCGCGACATCGTTTCGGTACTGGTCGAGGCGGGCCTGGAACGCTCCCGCGGCGCGGCGCGGAGATTGGTCGAACAGGGCGGCGTGCGCGTTGAAGGAGAGAAGGTAGGGCCGGACTTCGAGGTGTCGGACGGGCAGGTGTTAAGAGTTGGTCGCCACCGGTTCGTGCGCGTGAAGCTCGGGTAGAATCGCGAATGCATGTTCGGAGGTGAGGACTGATGTCAGGCCACAGCAAGTGGGCCGGCATCAAGCACAAGAAGGCCATCGTCGACGCCAAACGCGGGCAGGCCTTCACGCGCGCCAGCCGCGAGGTCACGATCGCAGCCAAGGAGGGCGGCGGCGACATCGAGGGCAACTTCCGGCTGCGCCTGGCCGTGCAGAAGGCTCGCGAGATCAACATGCCCGCCGACAAGATCCAGGCCGCCATCGACCGCGGCACCGGGGCCGGCAAGGGCGAGTCGCTGGAGGAGCTCCGCTACGAGGGCTACGGCCCGGCGGGGGTGGCCATCCTGGTCGACGCCATGACCGACAACCGCAACCGCACCTCGGCCTCGCTCAAGCACATCTTCGGCAAGTACGGCGGCAACCTGGCCGAGACCAACGCCGTGGCCTGGATGTTCGACCGCAAGGGCATCATCGAGCTCGATCCGAACGGCAAGGACGCCGACGACATCGGGCTGGCCGCCATCGAGGCGGGGGCCGAGGATATCCAGGTCGAGAAAGGGTCGGTCGAGATCACGACCCAGCCCGCCGACCTGGAGGCGGTCAAGAACGCGATTGAGAAGCTCGGCGTCAAGGTCGACAGCGCCGAGATCAGCATGCACCCCAAGCAGACCGTCCCCGTCGACGAGGACAAGGTGGCCTCCGTGCTCCGCTTGCTGGAGCACCTGGAGGAAGACGACGATGTGCAGCAGGTCTACGCCAACTTCGACATCCCGGCAGACGTTCTCGAACGAGTTTCAGCACAGGTCTAGATAGAGCAGCTCTTCCTCGGCATCGACCCCGGTCTTGCCAGCACCGGCTGGGGACTCCTCGATCCCTCTCAGAAAGTCCTGGCCTGCGGCACCATCCGCACCCCGCCCGGCCCCGACGGCCCGCGGCTGTCGGCGATCGTGACCGCGCTGGAAGGCGTGCTGCACTCGCATCCCGTGGCCGAGGCCGCGCTGGAGGAGCTCTTCATGGGCAAGAACCGCACCTCGGTGATCGGAGTGGCCCAGGCTCGGGGCGTGGTGCTGCTGGCGCTGGAGCGCGCGGGCATCCCCTGCTTCGAATACAAGCCGGCCCTGGTCAAGTCCGTGCTGACCGGCTACGGCGCCGCCTCCAAGGAGCAGATGGCGCGCATGCTGGCGCTCCAGGTCGGCGGCGCAGGCAAGGTCGACGACCACGCGGTGGATGCCATCGCGATCGCGGTCTGTCACGCCCGTTCGCGCCGGATGCGGCGGGCGGCGGGCGCTTCTTGATCGGTTATCTGCGCGGCACCGTACGCCGGGTGGGCACCGACCAGGTGCTGGTGGAGACGGGCGGCGTCGGCTACCTGGTGAGCGTGCCCGCCGGCGTCCGCCAAGAAGTGGGGCCGGTGGGCTCCACGGTCGAGCTGCACATCCACACCCACGTGCGCGAGGACCAGCTGGCGCTCTTCGGCTTCGCCTCGCCGGAGGAGCTGGAGATGTTCGAGATGCTGATCCAGGTCGACGGTGTGGGGCCCAAGGTCGGGCTCTCCATCCTGGGCGCGGCCTCCCTGGACGTGCTCAAGCGTGCGATCCTGGCCGAGGACGTGGCGCCCATCCGGCGCGCGACCGGCGTCGGGCCGCGCACCGCCCAGAAGGTGATCATCGACCTCCGGCCCAAGCTGGAGGCGGAATCGGCGCTTTTGGCCCTGCCCCGGGCGGCGGCGGCGGCGGGGGACGGCGCCGTTCCGAAGCAGGTCGAGCAGGCGCTGCGCGGGCTCGGCTACACGGCCCAGCAGGCCAAGGTCGGTGTCGATGCAGTCGACTGGGCCGCGCAGCCCAGCGCGCAGGAGGCTCTGGCCGTCGCCCTGCGGGCGATGGGGAGATGAGCATGGTGGTCGACCCGCACGAGCTTCCCGAGGACGAGCAGCTCGACCTCACCCTGCGCCCGCGCACCCTCAGCGACTACGTGGGCCAGGACCAGGTCAAGGAGAACCTTTCCATCCTCCTGGAGGCCGCCCGCCGGCGCGGCGAGGCCGTCGACCACATCCTCTTCAGCGGCCCTCCGGGCCTGGGCAAGACCACGCTCGCGAACATCGTCGCCAACGAGCTGGGCGTCGCCATCCGCACGACCAGCGGGCCGGCCATCGACCACGCGGGCGCCCTGGCCTCGATGCTGCTCAACCTGGGCGAGCGCGACGTCTTCTTCATCGACGAGATCCACCGCTTGAACAAGATCGTCGAGGAGTCGCTCTACCCGGCCCTGGAGGACTTCCGATTCGACCACGTGGTGGGGAAGGGGGCGGGCGCGACCACGCTCAACCTGCAGCTCCCGCGCTTCACCTGCGTGGGCGCGACCACGCGCCAGGGCCTGCTCTCGGCTCCCATCCGCGACCGCTTCGGCGCCACCTACCGGCTCGACTTCTACACCGTGGCCGACCTGGAGCGGATCGTGCGCCGCTCGGCGCGCATCCTGGAGCTGGAGCTGGGCGCGGAGGCCGCGGCCGAGCTGGCCTCGCGCTCGCGGGGGACGCCGCGGGTGGCCAACCGCCTGCTGCGGCGGGTGCGCGACTACGCCCAGGTCCGCGCCGACGGGCGGGCCACGCTGGAGGTGACGCGGGCGGCGCTGAAGATGCTGGACGTGGACGAGCTGGGCCTGGAGCCGCTCGACCGCCGGCTGCTGGAGACGATGATCACCAAGTTCGCCGGCGGGCCGGTGGGGCTGGACACCATCGCCACCTCGCTCTCGGAGGAGCGGGAGACGATCGAGGACGTGCACGAGCCCTACCTGATCCAGGTCGGCTTCCTGGCCCGCACCGCCCGGGGCCGGGTGGCCACCGACCTCGCCTACCGGCACCTCGGCTTGACGCCGCCCCCGCGCGAGGTCTCCGAGCAGCAGTCGCTTCTATAAAGCCCGCGGTCCCGCCGAAAGGCGTTACGCCGGCGCAAAGTCCTGGCGCCGGGCGCCGGAGGGCCGTTAAGCCGGCGTAACACCATTTGACGGGCAGGCTGACTCTGCCGCTTAACCTGCTCCCACGGGCTCGGTAAACTTCCCCGAGGCTTGCAACTAGTCCTCAGCTGGCCGGTCCGGATCCTGGTCGCCGCCCTCCTCATCTTCAGCGTCTTCGTGGACGGCGCCGGCTACTGGTACCGCATCGCCAACCACTACCCGCTGACCGG
>DASUVY010000159.1:0-4703 GCA_036378695.1 Candidatus Dormiibacterota bacterium | reverse complement strand
GTGAAGGAGGCCCTCGACATCCTGGAGAGCGAGCTCGGCATCAAGCCGGCCGCCGCCGTCGCCGCCGCGCCGGCGGCCGCGGGTCCCGCCGCAGGCGCCGCTGAAGAGGCCCCGGCTGAGGAGAAGACCGAGTTCACGGTCCAGCTCACCGCCGTCGGCGACAGCAAGATCAACGTCATCAAGGCCGTCCGCGAGGTCACCCAGCTGGGGCTCAAGGAGGCCAAGGACCTGGTCGACGCGGCGCCCAAGCCGGTGCTCGAGAACGTCAGCAAGGAGGACGCCGACAAGGCGGCCGCCAAGCTCAAGGAAGCCGGCGCGACCGTCGAGATCCGGTAACCCGCCGCCGGGTGGGACGCACGTCACGGGGCGTGCGTCACACCGGACGCGGTGAAACTCGCCGTCCACAACTGGTTTTTCCACGCTACGATGGCGCGCTCCCACAACCGGGGGCGCGGTTCGGTCAGGGAGAGACGAGTTCGGACCGACACCATAGCCAACGCCGTCCGCAACGCCGGCGCCAACGGCTTCGCCCAGCCCGACTCCCAGCCCTACGCCCAACTAGTCCTCAGGCGGCGGGCCCCGCGGCCAGCGTCACGCTGGCGGAGTGCCTCCGGCCCGAGGCGTCGGTCCAGGTGATCTGCACCCGCTCGCCCGCGGCATGGCTCCAGATCGCCGGCCCGAGGTCCGACGGGCCGCTGACGGCGACGCCGCCGATGTCGCTGATGGTCGAGCCGGCCGTGATCCCGGCCTCCGCAGCCGGCGAGCCCGGTGCCACCGCCTCGACCCTCGCCTCGGAACCGACCGCCACGCCCAGGTAACCCGTCTGGCCGACGTAGATGTTGGGCCCGCCCTGGCCGGACTCGATCTGCCGGGCCACAGAAGCGGCGGTGTTGGAAGGGATCGCGAAGCCGACGGTGGTAAAAGTCTGGCGGCGACTCGTGGACTCCCCGGCGGTGATCATGCCGATCACCCGGCCCGCGGAGTTGACAAGGGCGCCGCCGGAGTCTCCGGGGCTGATCGCGGCGTCCATCTGGATCAGGCCGTCCAGCTGCTCCGAAGAGGAGCCGTCGCTGGCCGTGATCGACTGGTCGACGGCCGTGATCTGGCCAGCGGTGACGGAGGGGGCGCCGCCGCGGCCGAGCGCATTGCCGATCGCGACCACCGCCTCGCCCACCCGCACAGAAGAGGAGTCGCCGAGCGTCACGGTTGGTAGGCCCGACACGCCCTGGACCTGGATCAGCGCCACGTCGTCAGCCGGGTCCACGCCGACCACGGTCGCGGCGTAGCTGCCGGCCCGGTCCTGAAAGGAAACCTCGATCGACGTCGAGCCCTTGACCACGTGGTTGTTGGTCAGAACCAAGCCGTGCGAGGAGACGATTATCCCGGTCCCGGCGGCCGAGCCCGAGCCGCCGATGCCGGCCAGCGTGGTGTTGACGGCGACGATGGCGTGGGTCACCGCGGCGATCGGATTCGCGGAGGTCGAAGCGGAGGCAGCCGGAGCCGCGGCGAAGTGGGCGAGCGTGGCCCGCGTCGCCACGGCGAAGACGGCCGTCATCAGAAAACCAGTGAGCAAAGCGGCCACCACCGAAAGCACGACTCCCCGCCGGCGGGGCTGGGGAGTGGGGAGGTAGAGGCCCGAGTTCGCGTCCATGCTCACATGCTCGAGCGGCCGGCCCAGAGCCGGCTGGGCGCCGGCTGGGAAAACGCTCAGAGCCTCAGGGCAGCGGCCAGAGCCCCAAAAAGGTTTCACCACCCCAAAAGGGGGAATGCTATACTGGCGGTTCGTGCACGCCGGGCCGCTCGCTCCAACCCTAGCTTGAGCGCGCCCTTTTTCCTTGGGAGGAACCGCCCCTGTGATGATCTCTGAGATGAAGGCTCCCTCGCGCCGGAACTACGGCCGAATCCCGAACCTCGTCGAGCTGAAGGACCTCATCGCCACTCAGTTCGAGTCCTTCAAGTGGTTTCGGAACGAAGGCCTGCGCGAGCTCTTCGACGAGATTAACCCAATAACCGATTACACCGGCAAGAACTTCGAGCTGAAGTTCCTCGACTACGAATGGGGCCAGCCCAAGTCGTCTGTCGAGGAGTGCCGGAACCGCGACATGACCTACCAGTCCCCGCTGCGCATCCGCACGCGCCTCACCATCAAGGAGACGGGCGAGATCAAGGAGTCCGAGGTCTACATGGGCGACTTCGCCACCATGACGGACCAGGGCACCTTCATCGTCAACGGCACCGAGCGGGTGGTCGTCTCGCAGCTCGTGCGCAGCCCCGGCGTGTACTTCACCGCCGCCGAGGACCCCAACACCGGCCGCCGCCTCTTCGGCGCCAAGCTGATCCCCAACCGCGGCGCCTGGCTGGAGATCGAGACCTCCAACAAGGACGTGCTCACGGTCAAGATCGACCGCAAGCGCAAGGTGCCTGTGACGGTCCTCCTGAAGGCGCTCGAGCTGCCCCAGATGAAGGGCACCGACAACGATCGCGAGGCGCAGCGGCGCGCGCTCATCGAGCTCTTCGGGGACGTCGACAACGACCCCGAGCATCGCTACATCGACGCCACGCTCGACAAGGACACCACGGGCAAGGCCGACGACGCGCTGCTCGAGCTGTACCGGCGCGTGCGCCCGGGCGACCCGCCCAGCGTCGACAACGCGCGCAACCTGCTGCAGTCGCTTTTCTTCAATCCGCGTCGCTTCGACCTCGGCCGCGTCGGCCGCTACAAGGTCGACAAGCGCTTGGGCCGCGATACCGAGGACATCCAGGAGCGCGTGCGCGACCGCAACCTGCGCATCCTCGAGAAGGGCGACTTCATCGCGATCATCCGCAAGCTCATCGAGCTCAACAACGCTCCCCGCGAGAAGCAGCTGATCGACGACATCGACCACCTCGGCAACCGCCGCGTTCGCGCGGTGGGCGAGCTGCTGCAGAACCAGTTCCGCATGGGCCTGATCCGCATGGAGCGGATCATCAAGGAGCGGATGACCATCAGCGATCCGCACACGGTCACCGCGGCGAGCCTCATCAACGCGCGCCCGGTGGTGGCCGCCATCAAGGAGTTCTTCGGCTCCTCGCAGCTTTCCACCTTCATGGACCAGACCAACCCTCTGGCCGAGCTCGCGCACAAGCGCCGGCTCAGCGCGCTGGGCCCCGGTGGCCTGAGCCGCGAGCGCGCCGGGTTCGACGTGCGGGACGTGCACCACAGCCACTACGGCCGCATCTGCCCGATCGAAACCCCCGAGGGTCCCAACATCGGACTGATCGGACAGCTCGCCAGCTACGCCAAGGTCAACGAGTTCGGCTTCGTCGAGACGCCGTTCCGCCGTGTCTACAACCGGATGGCCGTCAGCAAGGACATGCACGACCGCCTCCTCGGCCGCAAGCTGCGCCGGGCCGCGGTCGACGCCTCCGGCAAGGAGGTCCTCGGCGCGGGCAAGACGATCGATGCCGAGGCGCTGAAAGCGCTGGAGAAGGCCAAGGTCCAGAGCGTCGACATCCAGCCCTGGGTGTCGGAAGAGGTCAAGTACCTCTCCGCCGACGAGGAGGACTTCTACGGCGTGGCCCAGGCCAACGCCATCCTCAACCCCGACGGCTCATTCCAGCAGACGCGCGTGCCCGCGCGCGTAAGGGGCCACTTCGCGCTGGAGGACATCAACAACATCCAGTTCATGGACGTGTCACCGAAGCAGATCGTGTCGGTGAGCACGGCGCTCATCCCCTTCCTGGAGCACGACGACGCCAACCGCGCGCTGATGGGCTCCAACATGCAGAAGCAGGCGGTGCCGCTGCTGGTCACCGAGGCCCCGCTGGTGGGGACCGGCGTCGAGTACTACGCGGCACGTGATTCCGGGGACATGCTGGTCGCCGACGTGGCCGGCACGGTCACCGACGTCGCGCATCCGATTGACCAGCAGGGCGTGCACGCCAACTCGGTCTTCGAGATCACGGTCAAGCCCGACGAGGGGGGCGCCGAGCGCAAGTACGCGCTGCAGAAGTTCTACCGCTCCAACCAGGGCACCTGCCTCAACCATCGGGTGCTGGTCAAGCCTGGGCAGCACGTCGAGGTCGGCGACATCCTCGCCGACGGCCCCGCCATCGACAACGGCGAGATGGCGCTAGGACGCAACCTGCTGGTCGCCTTCATGCCCTGGGAGGGCTACAACTGCGAGGACGCGATCCTGCTCTCCGAGAACGTTGTCAAGGACGACGTCTACACGTCCATCCATATCGAGGAGTTCGAAATCGAGGCGCGCGAGACCAAGCTGGGTCCCGAGGAGATCACCCGCGACATCCCCAACGTGTCGGAGGAGCAGCTGCGCAACCTCGACGAGCGGGGCATCGTGTACATCGGCGCCGAGGTCATCAACGGCGACATCCTGGTGGGCAAGATCACGCCCAAGGGCGAGACCGAGCTCTCGGCCGAGGAGCGCCTGCTGCGCGCGATCTTCGGTGAGAAGGCGCGCGAGGTGCGCGACTCCTCGCTGCGCGTGCCCCACGGCGAGCGCGGCATCGTGGTCGACGTCAAGGTCTTCAGCCGCGAGACCAAAGACGAGCTGAGCCCGGGCGTCAACGAGCTGGTCCGCGTGTACGTGGCCCAGAAGCGGAAGATCTCGGCCGGCGACAAGATGGCCGGCCGCCACGGCAACAAGGGCGTGGTGGCGCGCGTGATGCCGATCGAGGACATGCCCTTCATGCCCGACGGCACG
>DASUVY010000158.1:0-4892 GCA_036378695.1 Candidatus Dormiibacterota bacterium | reverse complement strand
TTGAGCCCCGCCTCCAGGACGCTGAAGCGTGAGCTGTCGACCATGATCGGCAGCCGCGCCACCTCGGGCTCGGTGGCGAGCAGGTTGAGGAAGGTGGTCATCTCCCGCTCGCTCTCCAGGAGGTCGGCGTCCATGTTCACGTCCAGCAGGTTGGCGCCGCCGCGCACCTGCTCCAGTGCCACCTCCAGCGCGGCCGCGTAGTCCCGGCCCTCGATCAGGCGCCGGAAGCGCGCGGAGCCCGTTACATTCGTGCGCTCGCCGATCGTCACGAAGCCGGTGTCGGGGCCGATCTCGTAGGGCTCCATGCCGCTGAGGCGGGTGCGGGTCGGCCGCCGCGGCACGTGCCTCGGGGGCAGGTCCTTGACCGCCTCCCGGATGGCGGCCACGTGGGCGGGGCCGGTGCCGCAGCAGCCCCCCACGGCGTTGACCCAGCCGTTCTTGGCGAACTCCTTGAGGAGGCCGGCGGTGGTCGGGGCCTGCTCGTCGTAGCCGCCGAAGGCGTTGGGCAGGCCCGCGTTGGGGTAGCAGAAGACGTACACCGGCGCCACCCGCGAGAGGTCGGCGAGGTAGGGCCGCATCTCGGTCGCGCCCAGCGAGCAGTTGATGCCGACGGCCAGCGGCCGCGCGTGCTCGATCGAGGTCCAAAAGGCCTCGACGGTCTGTCCCGAGAGATTGCGGCCGCTGCGATCCACGATGCTGACCGAGATCACCAGCGGCAGCTCCGGCGCCACGACGCGGGCGGCGGCGATCGCCGCCTTGCCGTTCAGGGTGTCGAAGATGGTTTCGATCAGGAGCAGGTCGGCGCCGCCGTCGCGCAGCCCCCGCGCGGACTCGGCGTAGCCCTCGCGCAGGCGATCGAAGGTGATGGTGCGGAAGGCCGGGTCCTCGACCTTGGGCGAGAGGCTCAGGGTGACGTTGGTCGGCCCCAGGGAGCCGGCCACGAAGCGGCCCGGGTACCCGGCGACCGCCTCCCGGGCCAGCTCGGCGCCGCGCTTGTTGATCTCGTAGACGTGCCCCTCGAGGCCGTAGTCGGCCTGGCTGACGGGGGTGGCCGTGAAGGTGTTGGTGGTCACCCAATCCGCGCCCGCCTCCAGGTAGCCGCGGTGCATGGCGAGCACGGCGTCCGGGCGCGTCAGGTTGAGGAGGTCGATGTCGCCCTGCAGCGGCCGCGGGTGATCCCGGAAGCGCTCGCCGCGGAAGTCCTCTTCGGTGAGCTTCAGCCCCTGGACGAAGGTCCCCGAGGCGCCGTCGAGCACCATGATCCGTTCGTCCAGGAGGGCGCGCAGCCGTTCCTGAACGCTGTCCTTGCTTGCCGTGGTTGTGTTGCCTTCAGACACTTTTTTGCCTGGAATCGTCGGCCGCATCTCCGCTCGCGGAAAGGCACCTTGGCGTGCCGGCCAGGTTGCCGGGCCCGGCTATTTTGAGGTGGGGGGACGTCCCCCCTTTTGCGGCGCCGGGCAAAGCCCTTCCCCGCCGCAACCCCCCTCGTAATGCCGGGCCGCTCGGGATGCGGGCTCAGGATACCGCAGGTCTATGACGGATATCGGTTCCCGCTGTACCCTCACCACCTTCTGCCGGAGGCTCATCACAAGGGGGATGTGAGATGCAGACGGTCACAGAGAGCAGCCTGAGTGTGGAACTGGTCCCGCTCGCCAAGCTCATCGCCAAGCTGGCGCCGCCGATGATGCTGGAGGGGACGCCGTCGGGCACCCGCATGATCGTGGAGGTCAGCGACCTGCGGCTGGAGGGGGAACGGATCAGGGCCAGACAGAAAGGCGTCGTCTCCGGGGACTGGGTGACCATCAGCCCCGACGGCAAGCTGGCCACGCTCGACGTGCGCGTCACCGTGGAGACCGACGACGGCGCGCTCATCTTCATACACGCTCAGGGGCGTGGCGACCTCTCCCAGGGCCCAGGCGCGGCGCCCATCTATTCGGCGCCGCTCTTCGATACGGGGGACCCGCGCTACGCCTGGCTGACCAAGATCCAGGCCATCAGCAAGGGCAAGGTGCCGCCGGACATGAGCTGGATCGAGTACGAGGTCTACGAAGCCCGCTGATCTTCGGAATGGGCGCCGTCGCCGAGATGGCGCCCATTCGCCCGGTCAGGCCATGGCGCGCAGCGCCGGCAGTACCTTGTCGGCAACCACGTCAGCCACGCGCACGGGATCGCTGGCGGTGGGCATGTTGCCGCCGGAAAGCATCACCACCACCTCACTGAAGCCCGCCTCGTAGTAGCGACCGACAAGATCGGCGAACTCGGCAGGATCGCCCGAGAAGGGCAGCTGAGCGGAGCGGCGGATCTCACCCGGGTCGCGCCCGATTGCCGCGCAGGCCTCGTCCAGCTGCTGCGCTGCCTTGCGCGCAGTCTCCGGGTCGCGGCCCACGCCGCCGGACGGGTTCCAGACGTCCGCGTGGCGAGCCGTAAGGCGCAGCGTGTTGGGCCCGCCGGCGCCGATCCAGATCGGCGGGTACGGCTTCTGGACCGGCTTGGGGTTGGCGACCGCGTTGCGCATCGTGTAATACCGCCCGCTGAAGTCGGTGCGCTCCTGGGTCCAGAGCATCTTCACGATCTGCAGGCCCTCGGAGAGCAGCCCGACCCGGTGATCGAGGCCGGAGATTCCATACATCTCGTGCTCGTTGGTGGCCCAGGCGGCGCCGATGCCGAACTCCAGGCGGCCGTCGGAGAGATGGTCGACCGTGGTTGCGATCTTGGCCAGCAGCGCCGGGTTGCGATAGGTGATGCCGGTCACCATCAATCCCATGCGGACCCGCTTGGTCGCCGCCGCCATGGCCGCCAGCAGCTCCCAGCCGTCGAAGATCGGGCGGTCGTCGCCGGCTCCGCCGATGCTGGCCAGGTGGTCCATCGCCCAGCAGTGGTCGAAGCCGCCCTCCTCCGCGATCCGCCAGACCTCGCGGTAGGCCTGGATGGGCTGGTCCTGGGAGAGCTTGATTCCGATTCGAAGTGGATGCGTCATCACGGCCAAGCCTATGTCTGGTCCTCTGGGATCTACCTGACTGGCCTGTAAATCTTATGCGGAGGCGTACATCTGTTCGTTGGAGGAGTAGAATTGACTCATGTTGAATGGGGGTGGGGGGATCACCGTACTTGCAGATTTGGTCGAGTCCCGCAACCACTTGCTGGAGGCGCTGCACGCCGTTGACCGGGAAAGGCTGAGCGCTGCGCAACTGGGTGAGCTGCTGAAGCTCACCCGATCCACGATCAACCTTCTGCAGCTCGAAGAGGCCTCTACACTCGCCGCCTTCGAGGGCAAACAGGCCTTCATCGAGTTGGGCCAGCACTCGGCCGTCGACTGGCTGCGGGTCAACACGCATGTCTCAGCCGCCAGCGCCGACAGCCAGCTCACCCTGGCCCGCCAGCTGATCGAGCTGGAGCCCACGGTTGAGGCGGTCGAGGAGGGCCGGATCGGCTTCGAGCAGGCACTGGCAATCGCCCGTCAGGTCCAGGACTTGCCCGAGGAAGCCCAGGCCGAGCTCCTGGAGGCGGCCGCCAGCCAAGCCAAGGACCCCGGTGAGCTGCGCAGGCTGGGGGAGCAGATCCGGCATCGCGAGGATCCCGAAGGCGGCGATCGCCGGGCCTACCGACAGCACCAGAAGCGGCGGCTGCGCCTCTTCGAGCACCTGGACGGGATGCTGGGGCTGGAAGGAGCACTGCCGGCACCTGAGGGCATGAAGCTGCGCACCTGCCTGGAGTCCCTGATCGGGATCCCGGCCAAGGGCGACGAGCGCAGCCAGGAACAGCGCCAGGCCGACGCCCTGGTCGAGCTCTGCTCCCGTTCCATCGGCTGGGGCGGGCTTCCGCGCCAGGCCGGGCGGGTCCCGCAGCTGACCGTGATCATCCGTGAGGACGGCGCCGAGATGGAGGGCATGGGCGCCATCAGCCCGGGCACCGTGGCTCGGCTCTGCGGCGAGGACCACGTGGAGCGCAAGCAGGTCGTGAACGGGAAGGGCGTGACCTTGAACTTCGGCCGAGCCCGTCGCCTCTTCAGCCCGGCCCAACGCCAGGAGATCTCCACCCGCCACCCGGGCTGCGTGGTCGAAGGCTGCACAGTGCCCATCCGCGACTGCGAGATCCACCACGAGGAGGCCTGGGAGAGGAAGGGCGACACCGATGTCAAGAAAGGGATGCCGCTCTGCCGGCGCAAACACCATCCCCAGGTCACCGAGGGCGGCTATCTACTGGTCGAGAAGGCGGGCGGCGGCTATCGCCTGATCGCGCCGCCGGGCGTGGAGTTCCGTCCCGACCGCTGGCGCCGCCGGACGCACCGAAGCGGGCCCTAGCGGTTGGTCTCCGAGCGCACGAAGGCGGCGGTGCCGACCACCATCAGCACCGTGAAGATCGCCCCCAGCACCACCAGGTTGGTGAGCGGGCTGAAGAGCACGATCTTGTCGTAATCGGGCGTCCCGCTATAGAGGATTCCGCGCAGCAGATCGACGGCGTAGCGCAGCGGGGAGACCAGCGAGAGCGGCGCCAGGTACCAGGGCAGGATCTTGATCGGGTTGAAGATTCCGGCCAGGAAGAACTGCGGAAAGATGAGGAAGGGAATGATCTGCTGCGCGGCCTTCTGGCTGCCCAGCAGCGACATCACCGCCACCCCGAAGGCACCTCCCAACAAGCAGGCAATCACCGCGGCCGGAATCAAGAACAGCACCTGTACCGGCGTCAGCGGCACCCGAAGGATGACGGCCATGATCACCATCGGTATCGACTGGAACAGCGACACGCCAGTTTCGCCCGCGATCTTGCCGACGATGATCGCGTAGCGCGACACCGGCGCCACGAACATCTCCTGCGCGAAGTCGTTCTCGCGATCCTCGAGCAGCGAGATCAGCCCCTGCGCCGTCGACTGGAAGAGCGTCATCGCGAGCACG
>DASUVY010000157.1:0-2648 GCA_036378695.1 Candidatus Dormiibacterota bacterium | reverse complement strand
TCTTCAAGATGACCCCGATCCACCACACGTTCCGCATAGAGGGTTGGTCTGAGAACCGCATCGCGCTCTCCTTCTGGGGCGCGGGGGCTCTCTCGGCGCTGGCGAGCGCCTGGCTGGCCCGCCTGGCCGTCTGACCTTGGCTTCGGGCAAAGCCCTGGTCATCGGCGCCGGTCTTTCCGGCCGCGCCCTCGTCCGCCACCTCAGCGCCCGCGGCATCGCCGTGCGGGTGGTCGACCTGAAGCGCCCCGACCCCGAGCCCAGCTTCCCGCCCGGCGTGCAGGTTTTGTACGGACCGTATGAACAAATCGTGCTGGAGGGCGTGGAGGCTGTGTACGCCAGTCCGGGGGTCCCCTGGGACGACCCCCTCCTGGAGGAGGCCCGCCGCCGCGGGCTCACGGTCTCCAGCGAGATCGATCTCTTCTTCCGGGAATGCCCGGCGCCCATCGTCGGCATCACCGGGACCAACGGCAAGACCACGACCACGGCCCTGACCGGCGAGGTGCTGCGCCAGGGCGCGCGGCCTGTGCTGGTGGGAGGCAACATCGGGGAGACCGTCCTCGACCGCCTGGAGGAGATCACGCCGGCGCACTGGGTGGTGCTCGAGCTGTCCAGCTTCCAGCTGGAGTCGGTGGCCCGGCCCCAGGCCCGCATCGGCGCCGTCCTCAACCTGACGCCCGACCACCTCGACCGCCATCACACGATGGACGCTTACGTGGCCGCCAAGGCACGGCTGGTCGAGTTCATGGAGCCGGAGGACACCGCCGTCCTCAACGGCATCGACGCGCGCGTGCGCGAGCTGGCCGGGCGCACCCAAGGTCAGGTGGTCTGGTTCGACCAGCACCGGCCGGATCCGCCCATGCCCATCCCCGGCCCGCACAACCTGATGAACGCTCGCGCGGCGGCGGCGATCGGACGCGTGGCGGGCCTCGACGACGCGGCCATCGACCGCGCCATCGCCGGCTTCCAGGGCGTCGAGCACCGCCTGGAGCTGGTGGGTGAGTGGGAGGGGGTGCGCTGGTACAACGACTCCAAGGCCACCAACCCCGACGCCGGGCAGGTCGGCGTGGCCTCCTTTTCCGGAACCCCCCTGGTCCTGATCGCGGGCGGCTACGGGAGCGGCTTCGAGCTGGCGGCGTGGGCCGAAGAGGTCCGGCGCCGGACGCGCCTGGTGATCCTGATCGGCCAGAGCGCCGACCTCCTCGAGGAGACGCTGCAAGGCCACCCCGTCAAGCGGGCGGCGAGCCTGGAGGAAGCCGTCGAGGTGGCGGCGGCCGAGGCCAGGCCCGGCGAGGTCGTGCTGCTCAGCCCGGCCTACAAGAGCTTCGACATGTTCAAGAGCTACGAGGACCGGGGGCGGCGTTTCAAGGCTGCCGTCCGCGCCCACTACGGGGTGGTGGCCTGAGCACGCTTGGCGCTCCGCTGCGCTTCGCTTCGCGGGAAGAACCTGCGGTTCCTCTACCTCCCTCTGCCTCCTTGCGGCGCCCCCAACGCTTGGATCACGGACTCATTCGGGCCGGCACGCCGGCCCTTACATCGCCGCCGGTGCTGCCTTGAGCACGCTCAGCAGCGCCCGCCCGGCGGCTGCGGCCCGCGCCGCCGCGCCCGAGCGCGAGCGCGACCTGCCGCTGGTCGGCGTGACCCTGACGCTGGCCGGGCTGGGGCTGGTCTTCGTGCTCAGCGCCAGCCAGGCGCTGGCCTACCTCGAGCACCGATGGGCGCTCTACTTCTTCGCCCGCCAGCTGGCCGGCGTGGGCCTGGGGCTGGTCGCCATGTTCGTGCTGATGCGCGTCGACTACCACCGGCTGCGTCCGCTGGCGCCGGTGGGCGCGGCGGCGGCGCTGCTGCTGATGATCGCGGTGCTGGTCCCGCACGTCGGCGTCCAGGTCAACGGCGCCCGGCGCTGGTTCAACCTGGGGCCCCTGGGGACGTTCGAGCCCTCGGAGCTGGGCAAGCTCTGCTTCGTCCTCTACTGCGCGCACTGGGTCGAGCGCCGCCAGGACCGAATCCATGACCTCTACGACGGCTTTCTGCCCTACGCCCTCAAGCTGGCCCTGGTCCTGGCCGTGCTCATGCTGGAGCGCGACCTGGGCACCGCCGTGGTGACGGCGGCGATCTTCGGCTCCATCTACTTTGCCGGGGGCGGCCGCAAGCGGCACCTTCTCCTGCTGGCGGCGGTGCTGGCCGCGGGCTTCGTCTTCCTGACCGTCTCCACGCCCTACCGGGTGGCCCGCCTCTCCTCCTTCACGGACCCCTTCAAGGACCCGCTCAACACCGGCTTCCAGTCCTCGCAGGCGATCATCGCTCTGGGCGCCGGGGGCTGGCACGGGGTGGGCTTGGGGCAGTCGGTCCAGAAGTTCCTGTGGCTGCCCGCGGCGCACACCGACTTCATCTTCGCGATCGTCGGCGAGGAGACGGGGCTGCTGGGCACCACGGCCGTGCTCGTCTCCTTCTGCCTCTTCGCATGGCGCGGCTACCGGGCCGCGGTGCGGGCTCCCGACCGCTTCGGCGTGATGATCGCGGTCGGGATCACGACCTGGATCGGCGTGCAGGCGCTGGTCAACATGGGCACCGTCACCGACACCCTGCCCGCCACCGGGGTGCCCCTGCCGTTCATCAGCTACGGTGGGACGTCGGTGGCCATCCTGCTG
>DASUVY010000156.1:0-23339 GCA_036378695.1 Candidatus Dormiibacterota bacterium | reverse complement strand
TCGACCTGGTGGGCGCGGTGGGCAACCCCTCACCGCAGCTGAACCCCGACGATCCCAACCGGCTGACCTGGTGGGGTGAGTACAAGCTCACGCTGCCCGACCACTCGATGAGCACGCCGCGCGCCGACTACGGCGACAGCTCCATCGCCGGCGGCAGCGGCAACGACATGATCTTCGGCGGGCTGGGCAGCGACGTCATCCAGGGCGACGGCTCCCTGGTCCGCGACCTGGGCGCGGGCTTCAGCGCGCTGCCCTGCGGCAACCAGGAGTACGTCGGCGCCAACCGCTGGGGCTGGTTCCCGACGCTGGTGGGCGCCTGCCGCGACGCCAACAACGAGCTGCACTGGAACGTGTCCTCGTCCAGCGGCCCCGACACGGATTACATCGAGGGCGGCGGCGGCAACGACGTGATCTTCGGTGGGCTCGGCCAGAAGGACATCGTGGGCGGCAACTCAGACCTCTTCGGCCTGACCACGCCGCAGCAGCGGCCGAGCGGCTCCAACTTCATCTTCGGCGGCACCGGCGCCGAGATCAGCCGCGAGAATCCGGGCGACGTGATCGACGGCGTGAACGTGCACGCGGTCGACTCCGACGCGATCCTGGCCAACAACGGCGACATCTTCCGGCTGGTCGGCGTCAACAACGCCGCGGTGCCGATGACGGCCGGCTGCGGCAGCGTCAGCGGCGTCTCCTACTGCAACGGCTACCTGGCCTTCAACTACGACCTGAACGGCTACCAGGAGACCCAGCACATCGTGCCGCGCGCGCTGCGCCGCCTCGACTACACGCCGGGCGGCCCCGACCTGGTTGGCCAGGCCGGTCCGCTGGTCACGGGCCCGGTTGCCAGCAACGGCGTCGGCGACCTCGGCGGCCCGGTCGAGATCCACGCCGAGGGCGGCGACGCCTTCATCGAGGGCGGCCCCGCCAACGACGTGATCTTCGGCGGCGGCCAGAACGACAACATCATCACGGGCTATGGCAACGATTGGGTCTCCGGCGGCGCCGGCGATGCGTGCATCATCGGCGGCGACGGCCGCTGCTACGCGAGCTGGACGGGCGTCGCCGAGCCGCTGTACGGCCTGGCCGCCACGCCCGCGGAGTCGGTGATCGCGACGCCGGGCAACCACGACAAGGCCGTCATCAACCGCGCCAACTCGCTCAAGTACACGGCGCTGATCTTCCCGGTGCCGCCCACCGCCAACGTGCCGCCCGGACCGCAGTACCGGACCAGGTACGAGAACGACATCATCTATGGCGGTTGGGGCAATGACTCCATCCACGGCGGCATGGGCAGCGACGCCATCTCAGGCGCCGAGGCGCCGATCACCGCCTACACCAACAACTACGACTTGAACGGCGTCCAGCTCAACGCCAAGCCGCTGCGCAGCGACTGGTACCACCCCTACAACCCGGGCAACGTCCTCGGCTTCGACCCCGTGAGCAGCTACTTCGCGCTCTGGAACGGCAAGCCGCCGCGCGTCAACGCACGCACCAAGGTCATGCTCGACCCCACCAACGGCAACCTGTGCACGGACGCGCAGGTCACTGGCGGCGGCTGCCTGACCTGGATCATGTACTTCGATCCGACAGAGGCGAGCATCCCGGTCTCCAGCAAGTGGACTTCGGGCACCACCTACAAGCCCGAGAAGTCGACCGGCGACGACGCCATCTTCGGCGACTTCGGCAACGACTGGATCCTGGGCGGCATGGGTCGAGTGCGGGTGTACGGCGGCTGGGGCAACGACCTCATCGACCTGCGCGCCAGCTTGGACGTCAACGGCGGCCTCAACAACGCCCCCGTCACGGATCCGGCCCAGGGCGGCACCCCAGGCACCCCGGCCTGGGAGGGCTTCGCCTACGGCGGCGACGGCCAGGACATCCTCTTCGCGGGCACCGCCGGCGACCGCCTGATCGACTGGGCGGGCAATCACAACAGCTACTACGTGCCCTTCTCGCCCTTCGGCGAGCCCACGGTCAGCCGCACCATGCAGCCGCAGATGCCACAGTTCCTGTACCAGCTCTCGGCCAGCGACGGCGCCGACCTGACCCTGGGCGCACGCTACGGCGGCACCGCGGCCCGCAACGGCGAGCCCTTCGGCGAGATCGGCGTTGTCATCCACGGCGACCCGATGTTCCACCAGCAGGTCGGCAAGCCCTTCAACCAGATGCCGGGCAACCTGGCAGGCGTGGCGCGCGACCTGTCGATGCCGGCGGCGACGGCCGCCAACGGGCCCATCCAGTCGCCGGGCACCGACCCGCCGGTGGCCGGGACCGGCGCCCTCGTCGCAGCCCCCGCCGGCGTCGATAACGTCAGCCAGTTCGGCGTCCCACTGGCCGCTGACGGGCCCGCGGGCAGCACCGTGACCTACACCGTGTCGTCCGGGACCCAAATCGTGAGCGGCAGCGGCACCGTGGCCCCCGACGGCACCGTGGCCACGCAGCTCGACCTGCACGTGCTGCCCGACGGCCCGCTCACGGCGTCGGTGACCGTGGCCGGCCGCACGGCCAGCGTGGGGCTGCTGAAGAGTACGGCCGGGCCCGGGGCCCCGACCATGTCGATGCCTGCGTACGCAAGCCTTGCCAACTACACGAGCCTGCCGATCGCCGTCACGACCGTGGCCAATTCCTTCGTGATGGTCGTGGTTTCCGACGGTGCCATGACCGTGGAGGCCTCGGGCACGACCGACGCAACCGGGGCGCTCTCCTTGACCATCGACCTGACCCCGCTGGCAGACGGACCGCTGACCGCCAGCGTCAAGGTCGTGGACGGCAACAGCAACAGCGCCACCAGCAGCCTCAACCTGACCAAGCTGACCGTGCCGCCCGTTGCGCCGAGAGCCAGCTCGCCGACGTACATCAACGTCGCCAACCTCGCCGCGTTCCCGGTCTCGGTGGCGGGCGCCGCCGGGACCACAGCCAACGTCACACTCACCGACGGCACCCATAGCGCCACGGCTGCGCTGGCGATCGGTGCGACCGGCACCGCCACGGTCGCCGTCAACGCCTCCGGGCTGGCAGACGGGCTTGTGACGGTGATGGTGACGCTCGTGGACGTGGCCGGGAACACGAGTCCGACGATCGGCGCGACGGTGAACAAGGACACCTGGGTGCCCGCCGCGCCGACCATCACGCTCAATTCCGCCGACGATACCGGTGCCTCCAACAGCGACTGGATTACTTCGGTGCGCGCGCCGCGGATCACGGCAACAGGCCAGGCCGGCACCACCCCCACGATCTACGTCAACGGCGTCGTCTACACCGGACAGGCGCTCGTGGATGGCTCCTACACGGTGACCGCGACAGCGACCGAGGTCGCGGGCAACGTCTCGCCGGCGGCAACCGGGATCCACACGCTCGTGATCGACGCGACACGCCCTGCAGGCAGCTTCACCATCACCGGGGCAATCGTCGTCAATGGCCAGCTGTCCACCCGGAGCGCCGCTCTCACTCTGCAGTTGAGCTTCACCGACGCCGGCAGCGGCCTGAAGCAGATGGCCTTCTCGACCAGCGGTGGTGCGACCTACGGCACTGCCGTGGCCTATGCCGCCAGCGGGTCGGCCAGCATCTCCGGCGCCGACGGCATCTACACCATCGCGGCCCAGGTGACCGACGTGGCGGGCAACGTCACGGTTATCAGCCAGACGCTGCGCCTCGACACCGGCGGACCGCTCATCAGCTACACGATGGCCGCGCCCACCAACGGCACCTCGTACGACACCGGACTGGTGATCGCGTTCACCTATTCCGGGAGCGACGTGGACAACGTGAAGACGCTGACCGCAGTGCTCGACTCGACGACGACGGTGGCTTCAGGGGCCGGGATCAACGTGGACAATCTCAACTCGGGGTCGCACACGATCGTGATCACGGCCACGGACGGCCTGGGCAACACCACCAGCACGACGATCAGCTTCCAGGTGCACCCGACGGCGGGTGGCCAGATCAACGCCGTGAACCAGGGGACGGCCGCCGGCTACATCACCTCGACGGTGCAAACCCAGCTGGTCACCCAGCTCACGACCATCCAGAACTACCTGAAGGCGGGGAACATCTCCGCCGCCAAGGCCGCGCTCACGAGCTACATCGGGTTCGTCAAGGCCAAGAGCGGCGCCGGCATCACTGCGGCGTACGACGCGCGCCTGGTCAACTGGGCGCAGGACCTGTACAACAGCCTGCCCGCAACCACGAAGTAGGGTCCAGCACCTCCTGACCGGCGGCTCAGCCGGTGCAGGTGTTGTCGTCCTCGTCGGTGTGCGTAGCCGTCGGAACACCGTTCGCGTCGATGGTGAGGTGAATGGTGAAGAAGTGGTGGAAGTCGGGCGCCGGGCCCTGGCTGATCACGTTGAAGCGATCCTTGAAGTCCATGCTGAACTGATTGTTGCCGGTGCTGCCGCCGACGATCGTGTTGAGGGTGAAGGTGTCGATCTGGTTGACGACGTAGGAGCTTCCCGACGGGA
Organism: Candidatus Dormiibacterota bacterium; assembly: GCA_036378695.1. GTDB lineage: Bacteria > Chloroflexota > Dormibacteria > Dormibacterales > Dormibacteraceae > CF-28. The sequence continues at coordinate 18,882 of DASUVY010000156.1, read as the reverse complement.
GGGCGGGCGCGTCGCTCTTGAGATCGGGATAGCTGTCGAGCGTGGTCAGGTGCATCCCGCCGCTGCTGTCGATGAAGTAATGGATCACGCTGTGGTGCATCCCCGACATCAGCGGCACGTCCCCATTGCACGGGTTCGTGTATGGCTGGCTGACAACGGGAGTGTCGACGACGAGGGCGCTGTCGGCGTACGCCGGCGTGCCGTGTCCCAGAGCCAGCAGCGGCAGCATCGCCGCGACGACCGAGCCGATTCGCTTCCCGAGACCCATAGAGACCCTCCAGGCTGTTCTTTAGCCCCGCCGCCGGCCCGGGATTTGAAACGACCCCTCCCGAGCGGGGACTTTATGACATGAGTGATATCAGTTATTCGCTCATCTACAAGTCGATTCTTCTGATGTCATCAAGAGTGATGACAGCTGGGAAGCGCCCTCAGCAAACTTGACTCCCAGGCGCGCGCCTCCGCACCCTTATGGAAGTGAGGGGAGCGCCTAGAGAGCTGAGCCCGCGCCAGGCCCAGATCCTGGAGCTGGTCGCCGCCGGGCTCGCCGACAAAGAGATCGCCGGCCGGCTCGGCCTTTCGGTGGCCACCGTGCGCACCCATCTCCAGCGCCTGTATCGGGATCGCGGTTACCGCAACCGGGCCGAGGCGGCCGCCGGCTGGACCGCGCTGCGCAACCCGCCGCCGCCCCCGGTCGCGCACCTACCGCCGGTGCCGGCGGCGCGCCGGCGAACATCCCTGGCGCTGCTGGTGCCCGCGGCCGCCCTGGCGGGAGTGCTGCTCCTGGCGGCGGCGGCGCGGCCCACCTTCTCGCTGCCGATACAGCGGGCCGGCGGGACGCTCCCGGCCCCGGTCACGCCCAGTCCGACGGGAGCCGTGCAGTCCGAAACGGCGACCGCGTCGCCGTCGCAGCGCCCGGCATCCGCCCCTCCGGCCTCGCCCAGCGCATCGGTGGCCGCTGCTCGGGGCTCGGCCGCCGGCGCGCCCGCGGCCGCCCCATCCCCGCCCCCCGCGCCCCAGGTGCAGGCGGCCACGGCACAGCTGGCGCTCATCAACCAGGACCGTGCGGCCGCCGGTCTCCCCCCGCTCCAGTGGAACGCCTGCCTGGCCGGCGCCGCCGGGCAGGTGGCGCGAGGGCTGGCGCTCCAGGGCTACCTGAGCCCCACGAACGGTGTGACGCTGGACGCGGCCTGCGCGCTGGGCGCCCTCGCCGGCGCGGAGAACGCCGGCTACTGGTCCAGCATCGACGACGCGCGCATGAACACGCTCTTCATGTCGGATCCCGCTGAGCGGGCGCGCATGCTGGGCGTTCACCGATACGTCGGAGCAGCCTGGGCCACGCTGCCCGGCCGCCCCGCGTACCTTGTCCTCGAACTGGTCTGACAGCAAGTGACCTCCCAGCTCCTCCAAGCCGCCCGCGAACTGGCCCCCCGGATCGTCTCCGACCGCCGCACCATCCACTCCCATCCGGAGATGGCCTACGAGGAGGAGCAGACCTCCACCCTGGTCCAGGCCCGCTTGCGCGACCTCGGCATCCCCTTCCGCGCGGGCCTCGCCAAGACCGGGGTCCTGGCCGAGATCAAGGGCGAGAGGGGCGAGGGTCCGTGCGTCCTGCTGCGCGCCGACATGGACGCCCTGCCCATCGAAGAAAAATCGGGCGTCCCCTTCGCCTCCGAGATACCGGGCGTCATGCACGCCTGTGGCCACGACGCCCACACCGCCATGCTGCTGGGCGCGGCCCAGCTCCTCAACGAGCGCCGCCAGGCCTTCGCCGGGACCGTCAAGCTCATGTTCCAGCCCGCCGAGGAGGGCGGCGCCGGCGCGGCGCGCATGATCGAGGACGGCCTCCTCGACGGCCCCACCAAGGTCGACGCCGCCTTCATGCTCCACGTCTACGCCGAGCTGGAGGCGGGCCAGGTGGCCTGCGGCCCGGGACCGCTGCTCGCCGGCTCCGACTCCTTCACCATCACGATCGAGGGCCGCGGCGGGCACGCCGCGCGGCCCCACCAGACCGTCGACCCGGTGGTGGTGGGCGCCCAGGTGGTCACCGCCCTGCAGACGCTGGTCGCACGCGAGGTCGACCCGGTGATGCCCGCGGTGGTGACCCTGGGCAGCTTCAACGCCGGCAACCGGCACAACGTGATCTCCGACCGGGCGGTGCTGACCGGCACCATCCGCGCCTTCGACGACACGCTCTTCGAACACCTGGAGAGGCGCCTGCGCGAGGTGGTGGAGGGCGTCTCCACGACCCTGCGGGCGCGGGCGAGCGTCGAGTTCGAGATGCGCTACCCGGCTTCGGTCTGCGACCCGGCCGCGGCCGCGCACCTGGGCAACAGCGTGCGCTCGCTGTTAGGCCCCGACGCCGTGCATAAGGCGATCCCGCGGATGGGCGCCGAGGACTTCGCCTTCGTGCTCCAAAAGGTGCCCGGCGCCATGCTCTGGCTGGGCGTCAAGAAGCCCGAATGGCCCGAGCCCAAGCCCGTCCACACGGCGACCTTCGACATCGACGAGTCGGCGCTGCCGGTCGGCAGCTCTGCCATGGCCGGCGTCGCCCTCGACTACCTGGCCACCAAGGGCTAGCGCCGACACAAAACCGCCCCAATTACGCCACCGGTCGCACAACGGCCGGCCATGGCCGCCACCCAAACTCGTCGCCATGGATTACCTGCACATCCTCACCCGGGCCCTGGCCATCACCTGGCGGCACAAGTACCTCTGGCTGCTCGCGATCTTCGCAGGCGAGGCGACCACCATCGGCTTCGGCTTCCACCAGGGGAGCGCTGGCACAACCCGCTCCGGCCGCGGCGTGCCCACGCACGCCGATTGGGCCCAGGTCACCGCCTGGATGGGCGCCCACGCGGCCCTGCTCTGGAGCCTGGGCATCCTGGTCGCGCTGGTCGGCCTGGCTCTCTTCCTGGTCTCCGCGGTCGCCAACGGGGCCTTGGTGCGCGGCGCCGCCGAGCATGACGCGGAGCGCCACTTCGGTCTGCGCCAGGCCTGGCGCGCAGGCCTCGGGACTTTCCGGCCCGTGCTCGGCATCAAGCTCTTCGGCCTGCTCGTCTTCGCCAGCGGCGCCATCGTGATCGGCGGCCTCGGCCTCATGACCGCGGTCTTCGGCTATGGAGGCAACCTGGCCGCCGCCATCGCCACGGGTGCGCTGGCCGGCCTGCTGCTGCTGGCGGCGATCCCCATCGCGATCGTGCTGCAGGTTGCGATCGTGCTCGGCGTGCGGGCCGTGGTCCTCGACGGCCGGGGCGCCTCCGCGGGCCTGGCCGCAGGTCTGAGCCTGATCCGCCACCGGCTGGGCCGGGTGGCGCTTTTCCTGCTCCTGGTCTCCCTGGCCGGCGTGCTGGCTTCCCTGGTCGTGGGCCTGGCGGTGGCGGCGGCGGCGCTCCCGGTGGTGGTGCTGGCGGTTTCCGCCTACCTGGCCGGCGGCTGGGCGCTCGCGGTCGGTACCGGGCTGGTGCTGGGCGCGGCCTGGCTGGTGGTCGCGGTCGCCTGCCTGGGCGCCGCCAACGCCTTCACCTCCACCTGCTGGACGCTGGCCTACCCGCGCTTCGACCAGGAGCCCAGCCCCGCGGTCAGCGCGGCGGCCGGCCCGGCCCCGGCCTAACCAACCGGTCTCGAATTCGACAATGGCGTAGGTAGACTGCGAGCCGTGAGCGACATGGCCCTCAAGCCGGCCTTTCTGCTCACGCTCGTGATCCTGGTCGTGGAGGTGGCCGCGGGGCTGGCCGCGCACTCACTGGCCCTGCTCTCGGACGCCGGCCACCTGGTCACCGATGTGGTTGCGCTGGGCCTGGCCTGGTTCGCCGTCGTGCAGGCGCAGCGCCCGGCCGACGCCCGCCGCACCTACGGCTACCACCGGGTCGGGATCCTGACCGCCATGTTCAACGGCGCCGCGCTGGCCGTGATCGTGCTGGCCATCGGGATCGAGGCCGCCCGCCGCCTGGCCAACCCGCAGCCGGTCCAGGGTGGCCTGGTCATCGCCGCGGCGCTGGTGGCGGTGGGCGTCAACGCCTTCATCGCGCTCCGCCTGCACGGCGACCATGCCGACCTCAACGTGCGCGCGGCCCTTCTGCATGTGGTGGGCGACCTCGCCGCCTCCGTGGGCGTCGTCCTGGCCGGCGTGATCATCCTGCTCACCGGCTGGCTCTACGCCGATCCCTTGATCTCGATCGGGATCGCCGCCCTGGTGGCCTGGAGCGCGATCCGGATCGTCGTCGACACCACCAACATCCTCCTCGAGGGGATGCCCAAGGGCCTCCAGCTGGCGACCGTCCAGGACGCCATCGCCTCGGTCCAGGGCGTGCAGGGCGTGCACGACCTGCACGTCTGGTCGATCTCGCCTCAGCAGGTTGCGCTCAGCGCCCACATCGTGGTGCCCGCCGAGCAGTCGGCGGCGGACGGCGAGCACCTGGTCCGGGCCATCGAGGAATGCGTTTGCGAGCGCTTCGACATCGCCCACACCACGATCCAGCTCGAAGCCTGCCATCCCTGCGCGGACGAGGGCCTGCACGGCGCCGACTTCCACAACCACCCCCACCGCGAGGCGATCTAGTGACTGAATCGGCGATCGCCTGCACGCTCGGCGACCAGGACCGGGCGGCCGTGGGCGCAGCCTGGCGGGAGCTTTTCCGAAGCTACCTGCGTACGCACGAAGACGTGCCAGGGGGGATCCGGCTGGAGTTCGCGCAAGCGGCCACGGCCGAACTGCAGCGACTGGTCGACATCGAAAGGCACTGTTGTGCGTGGGCCACCTTCGTGGTGGAGGGGGCAACAGTGACGATGACCGCGCCCGGCCCCGGCCAGGAGGCGGTGCGGGCGATGTGGGGAAGTGAAGCGGCAGAGGCAGCGAAACACTCTTCGCGCTCGCGGACGCACTCTCTCCCTCCCAGGGCCTCCGCCGCTTCATCTCCTACAACGGCGCTGCGGCCAGGTCCCGGCCCCCGCAAATGAGAGGATTCCCCGCCACGGCCCCGTTGGTGGAGGCGGCCCGAGAGGCGGTGCTGGCGGTCGCCCCCCAAGCCAGTGAGGCGCCCTACGCCTCCAAGCGGCCCAGCTCACCGAGCACGATGTGGAAGCTCACCCGCTTCGGCGACGCCCGCGGCCACGTGGTCGGCATCGGCACCTTCCACCGGCACGCCACGCTGTTCTTCTTTCGCGGCGTCGAGCTCGAAGACCCCGACCGAATCCTGGAGGGCGGCGGCAAGCAGTTCCGCTCCGTCACCCTGCGCAGTCCCGAGGACGCCCGCCGCCCCCAGGTAACGCGGCTGCTGAAGCAGGCCTTCCAGCGTGGCGGCTAACGCCTAGGACCTAGCCCCCGGCCATCGCCCCCACGATCAGGAGCGGCTCCCGGCCTTCGGCCACGGCCGCCGGCAAGGGATCGTCCGGCGGGTCGTCGGAGTGGTCCTCCTCGCAGGCGAAGAAGCGCAGCAGCGGGCGCCGCAGCCCGCTCCCGGCGTCCCGGATGGTGCCCCGCAGGGCGGGATAGCGCGCCTCCAGGGCGTCCAGCACAGCGCGCTGGGTGACCGGCGCGGCGACCTCCAGCTGCACCTCCTTCCCCGCGCTGGCCAGGGTGGTCAGGTTGTGGGGCAGGACGACCCGGACCGTCACTGGAAGGTCTGGACTTCGACCGAGAGCACCGCCGGCAGGTCGCGCACGATCGCGTCCCAGGTGTCGCCGCCGTCGGCCGAGCCGTAGACCTGCCCGCCGCTGGTGCCGAAGTACACCCCGCAGGAGTCGAGCTGGTCGATGGCCATGGCGTCGCGCAGGACGTTGACGTAGCAGTCCTTCTGCGGCAGTCCCTTGGTCAGCGCCTCCCACTCGTCGCCGCCCGTCTGGCTGCGGTACACGCGCAGCTTGCCCTCGGGCACGAAGTGGTGGGAGTCGCTGGTGATGGGAACCACGTACACGGTCTCCGGCTCGTGGGCGTGGACATCGATGACAAAGCCGAAGTCGGTGGGCAGGTTGCCGCTTACCTCGCGCCATTGGTCGCCCAGGTCGTCGCTCCGCATCACGTCCCAGTGCTTCTGCATGAAGAGGACCTCGGGCCGCGAGGGATGGCGGGCCAGGTGGTGCACGCAGTGGCCGACCTCGGCGTCCTGGTCGGGCAGCTGCGCCGAGCGCAGGCCCTTGTTGGCCGGCCGCCAGCTCTGGCCGCCGTCGTCGGTCTTGAAGACGCCGGCCGCCGAGATGGCGATCGTCATCTGCTGCTCGTCTTTGGGGTTGAGGACGATGGTGTGCAGGCAGAGCCCGCCGGCGCCCGGCTGCCAGCCGGCCGAGGTGGGGTGGTTGCGCAGGCCGGGCAGCTCCTGCCAGCTCTGGCCGCCGTCGGTCGTCTTGAAGAGCGCCGCGTCCTCCACGCCGGCATAGACGGTGTCGGGGTCCTTGAGCGAGGGCTCCAGGTGCCAGACGCGGGCGAACTTGTAGGGGTGCGGTGAGCCGTCGTACCACCTGTGCTCGCCCACAGCGCCCGCGTACTCGAACTGGTTGCCGACGGCGTTCCAGGTCTGGCCGCCGTCATCCGAGCGCTGCAGGACCTGGCCGAACCAGCCGCTCGACTGGGAGGCGTAGAGGCGGTCGGGGTCGGCGGGCGAGGCCTTGAGGTGGTAGACCTCCCAGCCCGCGAAGTGCGGCCCGCTGACCTCCCACTGCTCGCGCTTGCCGTCCGAGGTCAGGATGAACGCGCCCTTGCGGGTCCCCACCAGCACTCGTACCGAGCTCATATCCGCTAACCCCCCGCGCTTGAAATCCGGTCCCCTATTGTCCCCAAACCGAGAAGCCGTAGTCGAACAGGCGCTGGGCGTCGGAGAACATGACGTCGGAACCCAGCACGACGGCCACCAGGTGCCGGCCGTCGCGCTCGGCGGTGGCCGCCACGCAGCCCCCGGCGGCGTCGGTGTAGCCGGTCTTGAGCCCGGTGGCGCCGGGATAGGGCCAGAGGATGAGCTTGTTCAGGTTGACCAGGTCGAACTCGGGATGGCCGGCGTTGGCGTAGAGCCAGACCTCGGGCTGCTGCGCGATCGCCAGCAGGTCGGGGTAGCGCTCGGCCAGGTAGCCGGTGGCCAGCGCCAGGTCGTAGGCCGTCGAGGTCTCGCCGGCCTGGTCGAGACCGGTGGGGTTGCTGAAGTGGCTGTCGCGCATGCCGATGCCCGCGGCCTTGGCGTTCATGTCGGCGATGAAGGCGGCGCGGGGCTCGGCGGTCTGGGCCAGGGCCTCGGCGGCGTCGTTGCCGGAGACCAGGAAGATGCCGTAGAGCAGCTCGCGGACGGTCACCTGCTCGCCGGCCGCCAGGCCCATGGTGGTGTGGTCGGGGTTGGTGTCGAGCGCGCCTTCCGGCACCGTCAGCAGGCGGTCCAGCGGTTCCTTGTCCAGGGCCACCAACACAGTCACGATCTTGGCCAGACTGGCGGTCGCCCGCTGGTCGTGGGCTCCTTGCGCCCACAGCAGCCGGTGATGGTCGAGGTCGACCAGCACGGCGGCCTGCGCCTGCATGCCGTTGAGGCCCGGGCTGCCGTGAGCGGCGACCCAGGCGTCCGAGTAGGACAGCGCCGGGCCGGCGAACTTGGCCTCGGGCACGGCGTGGCGAAGCTGAGGCTGGACGGCCGCGTGGGCGGCGGTCGGCGGGCCGGTGACGCCGGCGGTGAACGTCAAGGCCAGCGCCGCCAGGAGCGCGCTCGCGGCTACGGCCAGGGCCGAGCCCGCGGTCAGTCGGGGAATCACGCGGCCGAGCCTATAAGGGCCCCCGGTGATCGGGCCCATGTATACATAAAAAGGAATGAAGGCCCCCAGCCGATCCTCCGCTAAACCGCGGGGTGCGCGGCGCCGGCTGGCCGACCTGGCTTTCGACGCCATGTTCGTGCGCGACTTCGAGCACGGCGTGATCACCTACTGGAACGACGGCGCCGAGAGCCTGTACGGCTGGTCACGCGACGAGGCCATGGGGCGCCGGCCGGCGGAGCTGCTGGGCTCGATCTATCCCGTCCCCCTCAGGGAGATCGAGGCACAGCTCAAACGCCACGGTCTCTGGGAGGGGGAGATCCGGCAGCGCCACAAGGACGGCTCGCCGCTCACGGCGGCCTGCCGGTGGGCCCTCCAGGTCGACGCCGAAGGCGGCCCGGAGGCCATCCTGGAGATCAACTCCGACGCCAGCCGGCGGCGCGAGCTGGCCAAGGAGCTGCAGCGCAGCGAGGAGGCCCTGCGGCTGCTGGTCTCCAACGTCGTCGACTACGCCATCTACATGCTCGACCGCGAGGGCCGGGTGGTCTCCTGGAACGAGGGCGCCCAGCGCATCAAGGGCTACACCGCGGAGGAGATCATCGGCCGCCACTTCTCCACCTTCTTCCCGCCCGAGGAAGTGCGGGCGGGCAAGCCTCAGGCGGAGCTGGAGATTGCCCAGCGGGTCGGCCGCTACGAGGAGGAGGGCTGGCGCGTGCGCAAGGACGGCAGCCGCTTCTGGGCCAGCGTGGTCATCACCGCCCTGCGCGACGAGTCAGGCCGCCTGCGCGGATTCGGCAAGGTCACCCGTGACATCACCGAGCGCAAGCTGTTGGAGGAGCGCCGCCGGGCCGAGGCCGAGCGCGAGGCCGCGCAGCTCCGCGAGCACGCAAGCCGGATGGCCCGGCTGGAGCATTCCAAATCGCAGTTCCTGAACCTCGCCTCGCACGAGCTGCGCGGGCCGCTGACGGTGCTGCGCGGCTACATCTCGATGCTCGCGGACGGCTCCCTGGCGCCCGCGGAGGTGGCCCCGGTCGCACATCTTCTGGCCGGCAAGCTGGCGCAGATGGAGCTGCTGGTCCAGCAGATGCTGGAGACCGCGCGGCTGGAGGACGACCGCGTGGATTTGCGCCTGAAGGTCTTCGACCTGAATGCTCTGGTCGAGGAGCAGGTCGAGACGTTCCAGGCGCTATCTATGCGGCACGAGCTCACACTCGCGCTCGGCCGCGAGCCGGTGCTGGTGCGCGGTGATCGCTACCGGATCGCGACCATCGTGGCCAACCTGCTCGACAACGCGATCAAGTACTCACCGGCCGGGGGCGAGGTGCTGTGCGCGGTCGACCAGGACGACGCGCGCGCGCACGTGCGCGTGCGCGACCGCGGTGTCGGCATCGAGCCTCAGCACATGGAACTGCTTTTCAGTCGGTTCGGGCGGCTGCCCACCGAGCTCAACGTGAGCGTTTCCGGCACGGGGTTGGGCCTGTATCTCTGCCGCGAAATCGCGCGCCGTCACGGCGGCGACATCGAAGTCCAATCCGTGCCGGACGCGGGCAGCGAGTTCACGCTCACGCTGCCCTTGGCGCTCGTGCACGGTAAAGCCGCCACCGGCTGAGCGGGAGGCCGGTTGCCCGGCCACCCGCTCCGAAGCTGTCTCTGGCTAGCTCTGCGTCTGCAGCAGGCCGAAGGGCGCGCCCTCGGGATCCGCCAGGATCGCGAAACGCCCGCCCGGGTAGTCCGACGGGGACATCAGCTCCCTGCCGCCGGCCGCCTTGGCCTCTTCGAACTTCTGGTCGACGTCGCTGACCCCGAAGTAGACCATCCAGTGGCTGGGCACGTCGGCCGGGACCATGGAGTTCATCTCGGTGCCGCCGAGGATGCTCTGGCCGCCCAGCAGGAACTCGGTGTAGTCGCCCAGGCCCTCGCCCATGGGCGTGTTCCTCTCGGTCCAGCCGAAGACCTCCCTGTAGAAGGGCTTGGCCTTGTCGATGCCCCGGGCGTTGAGCTCGGCCCAGGCGAAGGTGCTGGGCTTGCCGGAGTAGAAGCCGCCCATGTTGCGCGGCTGCCAGACCGAGATGTAGGCGCCGACCGGGTCCTGGAAGACCGCCATCTTGCCCTGGTCGCCCACGTCGAAGGGCGGGGCGATGACCTTGCCGCCGGCGGCCTCGACCTTTTGGGCGGTGGCCTCGGCGTCGTCGGTGCCGATGTAGAGCTGCCAGACAGAAGGCTGCTGCGGGTCCTGCTTGCCGCCGATCCCCGCCACGTCGTTGCCGTCGACCTTGGCCATCCCGTAGCCGCCGTACTGCGGGTCGGGGTTGACCTCGACCTTCCAGCCGAAGAGCTTCTCGTAGTAGGCACGCGCCGCCCCGGCGTCAGTGGCGGCCAGGTCGACCCACACTGGCATGCCTACGACAGTCCTGGTTTGAGCCATCTCTAACCTCCTGAAACCCCGAGCCGAAACGCCTTTTCAGTCTAGCCCTGGGCGACATCCCGGGATATCGCCCAATCCAGCGCCACAAGCGTGGGAGATATCCCGGGACATGGGTGGCGGGTGGGTCTTTACAGGTGCAGTTCCGCCCCGCCCAGGGTCAGGCCATCGTTGCACCGTGACCAAATCGGTCTGGGTGCCAGACGAACTTCGGACCGGGGCCTTCCGACTCCGCGACGCCCGCCGGGCCGGTCTCACGTGGAAGCAGCTCCAGAGCCGCCGCTTCCAACGGCTCGGGCATGACAGCTACGCCTGGAGGGTGCTCGACGCGGATCCCCTGCTCCGGCTGCGAGCCGTGGCCGAGAGGCTGCCACCGCAGGCGGCCTTCTCGCAGCTCACCGCCGCCTGGCTGCACGGGCTCGATGTTCCCCCCTGCGACCCGGTGCAGGTCACGGTGCCCAAGGACTTCGGCGTCTCATACCGGAGCGGGATCGCCCTGCGCCGTGCTCCGCTGCCCCTGGCGGATGTTGTCGAGCGTCACGGCATGCGGGTCACGACCATCATGCGCGCACTCCGTGAGATCGCCGAAGCCCGCTCACCTATCGAACCGGTGGTCGTCTTCGATCTCGCGCTGGGGTCCGGCCTGACGACGCCGGACCAGCTCGCCGCGATGGCCGCAGACCGTACGGGCCTCAAGTTCGCGAAACGACTCCGGCGTGTCGTCGATCTCGCCGATGCTCGATCCGAATCGCCAATGGAAAGCCGCTTGCGGACCGTCCTGATACTCGGCGGCTTGCCGCGACCTGAAACTCAAGTCGAGCTCTGCGATGCGCTCGGCAACCGTCTGGGCCGGGTCGATCTCTACTATCCGGAGGCGCGATTGGCCATCGAGTTTGACGGCTCGGCCCATCGCTACAGCCTGGTCGAGGACAGCCGTCGCCAGAACCGCATCCTCGCCGCCGGCTATCGGCTGTTGAGGTTCACCGCGCCCGACCTGCGCAACCCGGCCGCGGTGGTGGCGCAGGTCCGCGCCGGCCTCCTTTTGACCGATGTCCCGGGATATCGCCCAGTGTCGGCCCCCGAATCGGGCGATATCCCGGGATATGGGTATCAGGCGGGCCGGTAGCAGGAGGTGCCCCGAAGGGCGGCGGCGAAGGCCTGGGCGATCTGCGCGTAGCCCTCCGCGGTGGGGTGGAAGCCGTCCCCGCTGACCCAGGTCGGATGCTGTGCCGCCGTCGCGCCCTGGCAATGGAGGTCGACCAGCTGGGCGCCGTGCCGGCTCACCGCGGCGGCGATCTGGGCGTTGTAAGCGTCGACCAGCCGGTCCAGCTCCGCGGGCGCCGGGACCGGGCCCGCGACAAAGGCGCACCTCGGGCCCCCGGGCGGCGCGTCGGGCAGGCAGGCGCGGTAGGCCGGCAGGTCAGACAAAACCGGCGTGTTGGCCACCAGCAGGCGCGCCGATCCGGCGCCCGCCAGCGCCGCCAAGAGCCGGTCGAGCTGCGCCGCATAGTCCGGAGCGGACACGCCGTGGATGAGGTCGTCGGCGTTGAGCCAGACCGTGACCAGGTCTGGGTGCAGACCGAGCGCGACGGGCAGCTCGTCCTTCAGCGCCTGCTCGGTGGTGGCGCCCACCTCGCCCAGGTTGTAGAAGAGCGCCCCAGCGGGCAGGGCCGCCCGGTAGAAGACGGTGGTCCAGGCCTGCGCCGCCGGTTCCTGGCTGCCCACGCCCAGCGTCTCGCTGGCGCCGATCGCGACGTAGACACGCACGTCGACCAGCGGCGCCGGCCGCGCCGGCCTCGCGGCGGTGCCGCCCGAGCCCGAGCAGGCCACGACAAACACCAATGCGGCCAAGACCGCCTTCACAAGCCGCCCACCGCCTCCCGCATGGGCAGCCGCGCCGCCCACAAGGCCGGCACGGCGCCCGCCAGCAGGGATACCAGCACGCTGCCGGCGATCCCCGCCGCCATCACGCCAAACGGCACGTCCGAAATTCGAATGGGGTCGAGCACGATCCCCTGGCTGGTCAGGTAGTCGACCACCTGCACCCCGATCAGCACCGCCATCAGCAACCCCGCCACCGCCCCGATCACGCCGCCCACCAGCCCGATCAGCCCGGCTTCCAACAGAAACCAGCGCAGCACGTCGCCATCCCCCGCCCCGATGGACTTCATGACCCCGATCTCCCGCCGGCGCTCGCGCACGGCGGCGAGCAGGGAATTGGCGACCCCCAGCCCCGCGATCAGGATCGCGATCACCCCGATGCCCGCGATCACGATGTCCACCACGTGCAGGTAGCGGAGGACCGCTCCCAGCACGTGCTCCGGTGCGGCGCTGGCGTAGCCGAGGTCGTAGAGCTCGGCCCGCACCTGGTGCACCTGGTCGATGCCGCCGGTCACCACGATCAGCTGCTGGTAGGGCGAGTCGGGATCGAAGCTGCCGTCCTGCTGGACGCCCTGCCAGGCGTGCGCCGCCTGGGTCTGCAGCAGCGGCACCACCAGGTCGGCCTGCGCGAACTGCTCGCTGATGACGCCCACCACGGTGGCCTGGAACCACCGGATCATGGGCGCGCCCGGGGGCGCGTCCACGACCTTGGGTTCGGCCACCGTGAGACGGTCTCCTAGCGCGTCGGCCGGCGTTCGGCCGGAATGTGCACGGTCCACGTACGACGGCGCCACCGCCACCTCGGTGGCCGAGTCGGACGCCGGCAGGCGCCCCGCCAGTACCGACAGAGGGAGGTCGGGCGCGGCCAGGTCGGTGCCCAGCATCACCGCCTCGTATGACCCTCCCGTCTCGGGGACCGCGATCACCGGGGCGGCCTGCACCGGCAGCACCCCGGTGACGCCCCGGAGCCCGCGCACCCGGCTGATCGTGTTGTCGTCGATGCGGTGGGCCCCACGGCTCTCGAACTCGTCGCTGTTGAGCTGGAGGAAGGCCGGCCGTCCGGGCGCCACCTTGATGGCGCCCACCGGCAGGCCCTGGCCGAGGTGCTCGACGGCCTTGCTCTCGGCGGCGCTGCCCACGCTGCCCAGCGCCACCAGGAGCGCGCTGCCGAGGGCTACGCCCAGCGCCGTCAGCCCGGTCCGGGCCCGCCGGCGCCGGACGCTGAGCAGGGCCAGGCCGAGGGCGTCCAGCCAGCTCACGCGGCCTGGAGGCGACCCCCGTCCAGCAGCAGCACGCGCTGCGCCCGCGCCGCCGCCCGTTCTTCGTGGGTCACCAGCACGACCGCACAGCCGGTCTCGCGGCGGGCGTTATCCAGCAGCTCCAGAACTTGCTCAGCGCTGCCCGCGTCCAGGTTGCCGGTGGGCTCGTCGGCCAGCAGCAGCGGCGGCTGGTTGGCCAGCGCGCGGGCGATGCCCACGCGCTGCTGCTCGCCGCCGCTCAGGCGCCCGGGCAGGTGCTCGGCCCGCCCCGCCAGGCCGACCTGCGCCAGCAGCTCGAGCGCACGCGCCCGCCGCAGGCGCGCCGGCGCGCCCGCGAAAGTGAGCGCGAGCTCGACGTTCTCGCGGGCGCTCAGCACCTCCATCAGCCCGAAGTGCTGGAAGACGAAGCCCACCGTCCGCCGCCGGTGCTCGGCCAGCCCTGCCGGTCCCAGGCTGCCCAGCTCGCGCCCGCCCACCCGCACCGATCCCACCTGCGCCCGCTCCAGCCCACCCAGGATCGCCAGCAGCGTGGTCTTGCCCGCGCCGGAGGGCCCGACCAGGGCCACGAAAGCGCCGGGCTCGACCGCCAGGTCGAGCCCCGACAGCACGGGTATCTCGCCCCCGGACCCCGGATAGCGGTGGCCGAGGCCCCGCACCTCCACGATCATCGCCGGAGGCTCAAACCGGTCATGAGCACCGCAACCGCGGGCACCAGCCACCAGGCCGGCACGCGTGCCCCGGTCAAGAGCCACGTCAGCACCAGGCCCGCCGCCACCGCCGCCGCCACCCGCCAGTCGTCGCCGATGATGAAGCGGTACCAGAAGCGCAGGAACCCGACCATCAGCTCGCCAGCCGGAAGCCGAGCACGCGCCGCCGCTCCAGCGTGATGAAGGTGGCCGCGGTCGCCACATACAGGACGAGCAAGCCGAGGATCGCGGCGTCGCCGCCCGGCCACTGGACGCCCAGGCCCTCCAGGGACCAGAAGGACCCGAAGGTCGTGAGCAGGATGCCGACGATGAGCTGGAGCAGGCTGCGCGGGATCCGAATCACAAGCCGGTGCAGGGCGGCGCCCAACACCCCGACCACCACCAGCGCCGCCAGACCGCCCACCACGGCGGCGCCCAGCCGGCCCGCCGCCGCGCCGAAGGTCACCACGATGAAAGCCACCTCCATGCCCTCCAGCAGCACGCCCTTGAAGGCCAGCACGAAGGCCGTCCAGTCGAGGCCCTGCCCCGTCCAGCGCTCGCCCTCCGCCTCGTGCTCCTGGATGCCGGCCAGTCCCCGGGCGGCCACCCGGGCGATGCCCTTGCGGAACCACTGCAGGCCGAACACCAGAAGGAGCGCGCCCACCACCAGCCGCAGCGGGCCGATGGGGACGGCGCGCAGCGCCAGGCCGAAGACGATGACCACTAAGGCGAGCACCCCGAAGCCCGCGAGGCTGCCCAGCGCGGTCGCCCGCCAGCCCCGCGTGACCCCCACGCCGAGCACGATGGTGACCATCTCCACGGCTTCCACGGCGGAGGCCAGGAAGGTCGTGACGAGGACCGCGGCCAGGCCGCTGGAGTTCATGGCCTAACAGGGTGCCATCAGCGTTAGACTCCCGGCGCCGGTGAAGCTGGAGGCGGGGACGAACCTCGGCCCCTACCGCATCGTGGGCGAGGTGGGGCGGGGCGGGATGGCGAGCGTTTACAAGGCGCATCAGGCCTCGCTCGCGCGCTACGTGGCGGTCAAGGTGCTGCCCGAGTTCTTCGCCACCGAGCCCGGCTTCAAGGAGCGCTTCCAGCAGGAGGCGGTGGCCGTGGCGCAGCTTCGCCACCCGCACATCCTGGCCATCTACGACTACGGCGAGACCGACGGCGTCACCTACATAGTCACCGAGTTCGTCGACGGCGGAACGCTCTCCGAGCAGATGGGCAAGCCCCTCCCCCTGGAGTACGTGACCGAGGTACTCAGCCCGATCGCCGGCGCGCTCGACTACGCCCACCGGCGCGGCATCCTGCACCGCGACATCAAGCCGTCCAACGTCCTGATGCAGCTGGACGGGACGCCGGTCTTGAGCGACTTCGGGCTCGCCAAGATGATGACCTCGACGACCCAGCGCATCACCCAGTCGGGGATGATCGTGGGCACCCCGGAGTACATGTCGCCGGAGCAGTGCGCGGCCGAGGACCTGACCCCGGCCAGCGACCAGTACTCTCTCGCCGTCATGGCCTACGAGGCGCTGGCGGGGCGCGTCCCCTTCACCGCCGCGACGCCGGTTGCGGTGCTGATGGCGCAGATGCAGAACGCGCTGCCGCCGCCCCGCACCATCAACCCGGACGTCTCCGACGAGATCGCGGCCGTGCTGCTCAAGGGACTCGCCAAGGACCCCGCCGACCGCTACAAGACCTGCCACCAGTTCGTGCGCGCGCTGGCGCAGGCTGGCGACGCGCCGCCGCCCACCGCCGTGATGGAGCCGCGGACTCCCTTGACGCCGCCGCCCGGTCCCATGCCGACCGCGCCCACGGCGCCGGCCATCACGCCGCCCCCGGTCGTGCCCTCCCAGCCGGCGCCGGCGCCGGCGTACTACACGCCGCCCGCGCAGCCCCAGCCGCCACCGCCCTCGGCGCAGCCCTACTACCAGCCCCAGCCCGCGCCGCCGCCGCCGGTGTACCAGCCACCGCGGCCCAGCTACCAGCAGCCGGCGCCGCCCCAGCCCTGGCAGCCCGCGCGGCCGCAGCGCACCGGGTCGACCGGACTCGTCGTAACCACGGCGGTCTCGCTGGCGGCCGCGGTCTTCGTGGCGCTGATCTTCTTCATCGCCGCCATCGGAACGCCCGACGATCCCAGCACCCAGACGGCGGAGGTCTGGATCGGCGTGGGCGGGATGTTCTACTCGGCCCTGCTGCTCTTCACGCTGATCGGCGTGGTGCGCAAGGCCACGTGGGGCATCGTCCTCTCCTGGGTGAGCGCGGCCGCTCTCTGCCTCAGCTGCGTGGGCCTGCTGGCCGGCGTGCCGCTGGCCATCTTCGCCGCGCGCACCCGCTTCTAGGCCGCGCCTTGGGCCGCCTCGACGGCAAGGTGGTGGTGATCACCGGCGCGGCCGGCGGCATCGGGCGCGAGGCCGCCCTGCTCTTCGCCTCGGAAGGCGCGCGCCTGTGCATCGCCGACGTGCAGCAAGAGGCCGGCGAGCAGACCGCCGCCGACTGCGGAATCAACGCGTTCTTTGCGCGGGCCGACATGACCGACGCGCAGAGCGTCCAGTCGATGTATGCGGCCACGGTCGCGCGCTTCGGCGGCATCGACGTGCTCTACAACAACGCCGGCATCATGCCGCCCGACGACGATTCGATCCTGGTCACCGAGCCCGACGCCTGGGACCGAGTGCAGTCCGTCAACGCGCGCGGCGTGTTTCTCTGCTGCAAGCACGGCATCCCGCGCCTCCTCGAACGCGGGGGCGGCTCGGTCATCAACGTGGCTTCCTTCGTGGCCCTCGTGGGTGCGGCCACGTCGCAGATCGCGTACACGGCGTCCAAGGGCGCAGTGCTGTCGATGAGTCGCGAGCTGGCCGTGCAGTTCGCACGGCAGGGCGTGCGCGTCAACGCGCTCTGTCCCGGACCGGTGGAGACGCCGATGCTGATGCGCCTGTTCACCAATGATCCCGCGGCTTACGAGCGCCGCCGCGTGCACCTGCCCATGGGACGCCTGGCCCGGGCCCGGGAGATCGCCAACGCGGCGCTGTTCCTGGCCTCCGACGAGTCGAGCTATGTCAACGGCGCCACGCTGCTGGTCGACGGCGGCCTGACCGCGGCCTACGTCACGCCCGAGTAAAGCGCTCCGCGATCTCGGCGATCGCCCGCGGCACCTGGTTCGGTGAGCTGACGAAGCGCCGCAGCGGCACGCGCACCACGTCGAAGCCGGCCTCGGCCACCGCCGGCAGCGAGTCGAGGTCGGTGGTGGTTTCCGTCATCGTCAGCGGCCTGGGCGCGGCCGCGCGCAGCTCCCGGATCGCCGCCGCCTTTTCAGGCAGCGACATCGCGTAGGCGTTGTAGGGCATCCAGCCGTCGCCCAGCGCGGCGACCCGGCGCACCAGTCGCCGTGTGAACTTGCCTGTGAACCAGACCGGGATCCGCTCATCGGGTCCCGGCCGGGGCGAGCAGTGCATGGCCTCGAAGTTCACGGTGCGCGAGTGAAACGAGGCGGGCGCACCCGCCCAGAGCGCGCGGCAGGCGCCGATCGCGTCCTCCAGCAGCTGTCCGCGGTCGGCGAAGGAAACGCCCAACGCGTCGTACTCGTCTTGGTGCCAGCTGGGGGAGACGCCCATCACGAAGCGGCCGCGGGAGAGCGCGTGCAGGGTGGCGCCCAGCTTGGCCAGCAGCCCGGCCGGGCGCAGAGGCGCGATCACCACCGCCGAAACCAGCCCGATCCGGGAGGTGACCGCGCTCATGGCGGCCAGCGTCAGCAGTGGCTCCGGCCAGGGGAGCTCCAGGTGCTGCGGCTCCCAGTCGCTCCAGGGGTCCTGCTCGCTGGCATGCGGTCCCATCAGGACGTGCTCGGGCACCGTCAGGTAATCGACGCCGGCGGCCTCGGCCAGCCGCGCGACCTCGACCAGGCGGTGCTGATCGCCGATCGGGAAGATGCTGCCCTCGACCGCCAGCGCGAGCTTCACCGGGCGGAGGCTACAGTGACAGCGTGTCCCAGGCCCACCTCGCCGGCAAGGTCGCCATCGTCACCGGCGGCGGAGCGGGCATCGGCCGGGCGATCGCGCTCCGCTTCGGCGAGCAGGGCGCCCGGGTGGTGGTGGCGGACGTCAACGCCGAGACCGCCCAGGCGGTCGCGGACACCATAGGCGAGGACGCGCTGGCCGTCGCCTGCGACGTCTCCCAGCCCGACCAGGTCGAGCAGCTCTTCAACACCACCGTGGAGCGCTTCGGAACGCTCCACGTGCTGGTCAACAACGCCGGGCTGGTCAACACCGAACGCCACTTCCTTGACGCCGACGAGGAATGGTGGGAGCGGATCCAGCGCGTCAACCTCTGGGGCGTCTTCCACTGCAGCCTGCGCGCCGCACGGATCATGGCCGCCCAGCGCGCCGGCGTGATCCTGGCGGTCTCCTCGGGCGGCGCCACCAAGGCGCACCGCGGCAACGTGGCCTATGACGCGGCCAAGGGCGCCATCGAGGCCATGGTCCGCGGCATGGCCCTCGACCTCGGACCCTACGGGGTCCGTGTCTGCGGCCTGGTCCCCGGCTCCATCGACACCCAGGGCATGGATCCCGAGACCAAGGCCAGCCGCGGCGAGACGGTGCCGCTGCGCCGGGTCGGCGAGGCCGAGGACCTGGCCGGACCCGCGGTCTTCCTGGCCAGCGACGACGCGGCCTACGTCACCGGCACCATGCTGGTGGTCGACGGCGGCATGCTGGCCCAGCAGCGCTCGCCGCAGGTCGACATCTTCCCCCTGAGCAAGTACCCGAACCTCCCGCCGAGGTAATCAAGGTGTGGCCGTAAGGCCCGGCTTCGCCGGGCCGTTTGGGTCCGTCATCCAGGCGTTGGGGACGCCGCGTGGCGGCGAGAGGGAGGTAGGTCCGCGGGAGGAACCGCAGGTTCTTCCCGCGAAGCGGAG
>DASUVY010000155.1:0-4451 GCA_036378695.1 Candidatus Dormiibacterota bacterium | reverse complement strand
CTCCAGGGCCCGCCGGTCGGCCGCGGCGGCCTCCTCCTCGCGGCCCAGCGCCCGCAGCATCACCGCCCGGGTGGCGTGCAGCAGGTGGTAGCCGTCGAGCTCCGGCGCGATCTCGTCCAGCTCCGCCAGCGCCGCCTCCGGGCCGGCCACCCAGCGCCGGGCGATGGCCCGGTTGAGGCGCACGACCGGCGTGTCCAGGACCCCCAGCAGCAGCTCGTAAAGCCCGCCGATCTGGCGCCAGTCGGTCGCCTCCCATGACGGCGACTCCGCGTGCACCGCGGCGATCGCGGCCTGCAGCTGATAAGCGCCGGGCCGTCGCAGTGCGGCCGCGCGCTCGATCAGGCGCCCGGCCGAGGCGATCGCCTCGGCGTCCCAGCGCGAGCGGTCCTGGTCCTCCAGCAGCACCAGCTGGCCGCGGGCGTCGAATCGGGCCTCGGCGCGGGCCAGGTGCAGCCGCATCAGGGCGAGCAGGCCCAGCGGCTCCGGCTCCTGGGGCAGCAGGCGCACCAGCAGCCCGGCCAGCCACTCGGCGTCCCGCGCCAGCTCTCTGCGCTCGGGCACGTCGGGTCCGCTCGAGAGGTAGCCCTCGTTGAACATCAGGTAGAGGACCGCCAGCACCTCATCCAGGCGCTCACGCAAACGCGCGCCCTCGGGCACCCGATAGGGGATCCGGGCCTCCACGATCTTGCGCTTGGCGCGCACGATGCGCTGGGCCAGGGCCGGTTCGGAGACGAGAAAGGCGCGCGCGATCTGGGCGGTGGTGAGCCCGGCCACCGCGCGCAGGGTTAGGGCGACCTGGGCGTCGCGGGCCAGCGCCGGGTGGCAGCAGGTGAAGATCAGGCGCAGGCGGTCCTCGGGCTCGTATCCCGCTGCCCGTGGCGGCTCCGAAGCGGCCAGCAGAGTCAGCTTCTCGCGAGCCCGGGCGTCACGGCGGGCCCGGTCGATGGCCTTGCGGCGGGCGGTCGCCATCAGCCAGGCACCCGGCCGCTCGGGCAGCCCCTCCCGCGGCCAGTGCTCGAGCGCTTCCACGATGGCGTCCTGGACCAGCTCCTCGGCCAGGTCGAAGTCACCGATCTGGCGCAGGAGCGCGCCGATCAGGCGCGGGGCCTCGTCGCGGAAGACCGCGGCGACCGCCTCGCCGGTCGCTACATCCCGCCCGAGTGGTCCACGCACGGCCGGACCTCGACCGGTCCCCCGCCCGGCCAGCGCTTGGCCAGCTCGATCGCCTCGTCCAGGTCGGCCGCCTCGACCACGGCGAATCCGCCGACGTGCTCCTTGGACTCGATGAAGGGTCCGTCCGTCATCACCGGCTTGCCGCCGTTGAAGCGGACCGTGGTCGCCGTGCGTGTCGGCTGCAGCTCCTCTCCGCTCACCATCTTTCCGCTCTGGTAGAGCTCCTGGAACCACTCGCCGATGCGCGCATAGACCTCCTGGCCTTCCGGGGTCTGGGGCATCCCCTGCCCGTCGTCGATGAACAACAGCATGTATTTCATGGGCGAACCTCCTGGCCAAACGACGATCGCGCCGGCGCCGGATCGACAAGCCGGAAGGGCAGCGCCAGCAGCAGGAGCACGGCGAGCACGACCGCGGCCAGCTCCGGTATGTACCACGGCCAGGGGCTGAGCAGCGAGATCAAAGTAGGCGCGTCGGGCGGTCGGGCGAGGGACATGTAGTTGCCGCCGGTCGTGAAGTCGGCCAGGCCGGCCACCACGGCGAGGCCCAGCGTCGCCAGGGCGGCCCGAGGCACGGCCGCGCGCGAGGGCATGAAGCCGAGCCCGGCCGGGATGAAGAGGGCGGCGATCACGGCCAGGCCGTGCTCGGCCACGTACTGGTCGAAAAGGAAGCTGCCGGGTGGATCGGGCAGCACCGGCGTGAGCAGTGCGACCCCGCAGCCACCCAGGCCCCAGAAGTAGGCGACCTCCATCCAGGCCTGGCGCCGGGTGATGAGCGCCACAGCCAGCACCAGCGGCGCCACGTCGCAGAGGTGGAGCGGCAGCGCTATGGCGAGGGGCAGCCGGTGGTAGGCCGCGTAGGCCCACCACGCAGCCTCGCTGGCCACCAGCATCAGGGCGAGAGCGCGGCTGGCGGGTGTGACCCAGCCGCCCGGCCATCGCCGCGCCGCCAGGGAGAGCGCGATGGCGGCGGCGGCAACGATCAGCAATACGACCAGTTGGGTGGCTGACCCGGCGGTCACGGCTAGATCGGCTCCAGGCCGTCGGTGAGGCTGCGCAGGAGGTCGCGCGGCGGGTCGGGCGCGCCGTCCCAGCCAGGGAAGCCCCCCCATTCGAAGGAGCGGCGAAGGTATTCGACGAAGGTCCGGTTCTCGGCGTCACCCTCCAGCACCGCGTCGGCGCCGCGGCTGGACAGGGGGATGCTCAGGAAGTCGTCGACCTGCTCACCCGCCGCCTGGGCGCTCTTCTCCGCCGGTGCCAGCGAGATGACCAGCCCCTCCTCCATGACCAGGCTCGGCTCCAGGAAGATCAGCAGCGGATCGGCATCGACGCCCCGATATTCGGGGTCGTCAACGAAGTGGCAGAGCTGGGGATGGCGGCCCGAGAAGTCCACTTCGCCGACCTCGTCGAACCAGGCCTGCACGGCGATGGGCAGCTGCAGCTCGGCGGCCGCGCGGGGCAGCTCGGGGCCGGCCGGCGTGAATACCGAGTTCTCCGATCGGGCCGGCTCGGGCACCGATGCCCAGGGGTTGGGGATGTCGATGGTGGAGCCCGCGTACCACATCCGCATCGTGGGCCGGCGGCGCCACTCGACGCTGCCGTCCCAGAACTGGTAGCCCAGCCCACGCAAGCGTGCCACCAGCGTCTCCACGTTGCGGCGGGCGCGGCGCATGGTTTCGGCGGCGACCGCCCGGGCGTGCGGTTCGAAGCGCGGGTCCCGCACCTGGGCACCTAGGCCCACCAGGTCGGCCCAGACCTGCTCCCGCTCGCCGGCCAGGTAGCGCGGCAGCAGGGCCGCCGCATCGAGATCGGGGGGCGGTGGCGGAAAGACGCGGGCCGGCGGCGGCGGTGGCGGCGCGGGTCGGGGCGTGAACGTCGGCTCCGGAAAGTCAGCCCGCGAAGGCGGGCGTCGTGCCCACTCCACGATGGCGCGCCAGGCGTCCGGGTGGTCGGCGCCACTCGCCTTGGCGCGGGCCCAGAGCGCGCGCAGGGAGGGGCCGTACTGGTGCAGACCGGTGACCCGCGGCTGGTCGGGCGGCTGGTTGCGCTCGACCAGGTTGTAGACATCCCATTCCTCGGGCGTCCAGTCGGGGATGGGCACGGCGAGGTCGGCGTCGAGCCCGCGCTGCATGACGGTCCGCCGCACCTCGAGATCGGGCAAGCGGTCGATGAGGTCCCGCTGGCGCCCGTAGCGGGTGCGCCAGGCGGCGACGGCTTCGATCACGTACTCCCAGGGGCTGCCGGTGGGATCGAACGATTTCCAGTCGTGGGCGTTGTCGGCCTCCACGTGTCGCCGGTAGTGGTCGTAGAGGTCCTCTAGCTCTTGCACGCGGCCAGCTCGACGGCCACTTTGGAAACCTCGTACAGGTTCCCGACGAGGGGGTTGGTGTAGCCGATGAAGTAGAGGCCCGGCGTCCTGGGGTGGGCCCTGGGCGCGTGCACGGCCGGCCGTCCATTGGGCGCCAGCACGCCGAGGTGGCCCACCAGGTCGTCCAGGGCACGCTCGTAGCCGGTGGCGGCGACAACCGCCTGCGGCTTGACGCGGTGGTTGCCGCAGACGACCCAATCGCTCTCGAAGGCGTCGACGCCGGGCACCACCTGGATGCGGGCGGCCTTCAAGTGGCTCAGGAAGCCGACGTCGATGAGGGGGATCTGCTCGTCTCTCATGACGCGCGTGTAGGCGCCGTCGCGCGGCGCGGCAAGGCCGTGGCGCGAAAGGTCACCGATCGCGAGGCGCTGGATGGTGAGGCTCAGCCAGTCGACGAAGCGCGGCGGCAGCTTGCTGGCCAGGATGCCGAGGTGCTGGTTGGCGAGGGGACCGAGGTTGCGGCGGACGATGTTGGGCGGCGTGCGGATGGCGTTCCAGACCTGCCGGGCTCCGCCGTCGACCAGGTCGGCCGCGATCTCGGCGCCGGAGTTGCCGGACCCGACCACCAGGACGTCGGAGCCCCGGAAGGGCGCGGGATTGCGGTACTCGGAGGAATGGATTAGGCGGCCGGTGTAGCCGGAGCGGCCCGGCCAGTCGGGCAGGTGCGGGCGCCGGTTGTAGCCGGTGGCGACCACGACCGTCTCGGCTTCCAGATCCCCGCCGGCGGTTTGCAGTCGCCAACGGCCGCCAGTGCGGTCGATGCGCTGGACCGGGCTGTGGAAGCGGATCGGGATGTCCTGGCGGCGGGCGTAGTCCTCGAGGTAGGCGATGAAGTCGTCGCGGGAGACCCAGGTCCCCGCGGCCGCGGGAATCTCCTGTCCGGGCAGCGCGGAGAGGCGGCGGGTGGTGTG
>DASUVY010000154.1:0-4041 GCA_036378695.1 Candidatus Dormiibacterota bacterium | reverse complement strand
GGGATGGCACCACCGCGGCGGTGGCGGCGTCCCAGTACCTGGAGCGCCTGCGCGACCGGGACCGGCAATCGCTGGTGGAGCCCGCGGTCAGCTACACCGAGGGCGGCTGACGGCCTCCACCGAGCCCCGCCGGCGCAACTGGCGCGCCGAGGAGGACCTCAACCGGCGGATGCTGCGCGCCCGGGACGCGATGGACGCGGCCTACGCCGAGCCGCTCGACATCCCGCGCCTGGCCGCGATCGCCTGCGTCTCGGAGGCGCACTTCATCCGCACCTTCCGCGCCACCTTCGGCGAGCCACCCCACCGCTACCTCCAGCGCCGGCGGGTGGAGCGGGCGATGTACCTGCTCGGCCAGACCCGCCGCGAGATCACCGAGATCGCGCTCGAGGTCGGCTTCAGCAGCCCGGCCACCTTCAGCCGGACGTTTCGCCAGATCGTGGGGGAGCCGCCGAGCGCGTTCCGGTCCCACGCCAAGCCGATCCCGGTGCCCAACTGCTTCGCCATGGCCTGGCTGAGACCGAGCAGTTTTGGACAAGCGGCCGGCCCGACCGCCCTCTAGCGTTGTCGGTGGTCGACCAACCACCCCAAAAACCAACCAGACAGAGGAGTTCAATCGAATGCTCAGGTCACTTCGCGTCTCGTCGCTCTACGTCCTCGACCAGGACGAGGCCATCGACTTCTACTGTGGCAAGCTCGGTCTCCAGGTCATCGACGACATCCCGCTCGGCTACATGCGCTGGCTGACCGTCGGCCTGCCCGACGACGGCGGCCGGTCGATCCTGCTCGAGGTGCCCGGCGCGCCCGCGATGGACGAGAAGGGCGCGGCCGAGGTGCGGGCCCAGCTGACCAAGGGCCGCACCGGCGGCAACCTGTTCTTCACCACCGACGACTGCCAGAAGACGTACGAGGAGCTGGTGGCCAAGGGCGTCGAGATCGCCGAGCCGCCGACCGACCGCGGCTACGGCATCGACTGCGGGCTGCGGGACCCGTTCGGCAACTACGTCCGCTTCTCGCAGATGTCGGAGAGCTTCACCAGGGGCGAGTGGAGCGGCGCCACGGTCTAGGACCGCCCGCTCCCTAACCCTCCCCCCGAAACGGGGGGAGGGGACCGGCGGGTAGAATGTCCCGAGCGCCGAATCCCGGCGCACGCCAGGGTCGCTCCTCTCTCTCGAACGGCTGCCTTCAAGCGTTTAGACCGTTTCGAGAAAAGGAGAACTTCCGTGCAGAACGGAACCATCAAGAAGCTTGTCAGCGACCGCGGGTTCGGCTTCATCGCCGCCGAGGATGGCAAGGAGTACTTCTTCCACCGCAGCAGCACCGAAACCGACTTCGACCGCCTCCAGGGCGGCGAGAAGGTGAGCTTCCAGATCGAGCCGAGCCCGAAGGGCCCCCGCGCGGGCAAGGTGCAGCTGGTCTGAGCAAGGCTGAGAGCGCCGCGCTTCGGCGCGGCGCACTCGTCAGCTGCCCCGCGGCGCTGAGGGGGTGCAGCTGATGGACAAGCGACACGAGGCCGGCACCAAGCTCGTCCTCGACCCCGGCGACGACTTCGAGTTCGCCCTCAAGCTCTTCCGGGCCGACAGCATGATGGCCAAGGCCGAGGCGCGGCGCCGGCGGCACTTCATCCCGCCCAGCGCCCGGCGCAAGCTGAAGGCGGCGACGGCTCGCAAGCGGGCGGCGCGCGCCCGGCGGAAGCGGACCGAGCGGGCGTCTTGAAGCCCTACGGGGGCGGCATCCCGGCCGAGATCGCGATGCTCCAGAGGCGCGCGGACCAGCTCTCGGCCACCAACCTCGACACCGATGCGGTGCTGGCCTCGCTGACCCGCGAGGCCGCCGCCGCCCGAACCCTGGCCGACCTCACGCTCGCGCTCCGATTGGATCGAAAGATCCGCCTCGTGCAGGAGCGCCGGACCAAGACCACGCACGAGATCGACACGCTGCTCTCGCTCGTCGCGGCCCGGCGGGCGCGATACGGACTGCCCACGACCTAGAAGCCCGGCCGACAACCGGCCACTTTGAAGTTGGCCACGGACGATAGGCGGTCAGCGTTGGGCAGGCCCTCGGGCGGACGATGGC
Organism: Candidatus Dormiibacterota bacterium; assembly: GCA_036378695.1. Classification (GTDB taxonomy): domain Bacteria; phylum Chloroflexota; class Dormibacteria; order Dormibacterales; family Dormibacteraceae; genus CF-28. The sequence goes on along the minus strand of DASUVY010000154.1, from coordinate 1,968 downwards.
TGCTGAGGAGTGCCAATGCGACGGTGGCGAAGGCTCCAGTGGCGCCCAGCAGACCTGTGATGCTGAGCGGAGTGTCGCTGGCTACCAGGCCGTGGGCTGCCACCAGGGTGAGGTTGGCCACCGTCGCCACCATCAGAGCCTGGAACAGCGTCTTGGCGCGGCCGAAGTAGCGCGCTTGGCGCACACCTAACTGAACCATCCGTGCGATCCGGTGTTCGACCACCTGGCGTTGCTCGCGGAAGACTGCGAACCCCTCTCCGTGCTGCCACTGCCGTGCCGCCTGGTGCAGCGCCTCGTACGGGTTGAGCCGCACCAGCCGGCCTGCGTGATTGCCCTTGAAGCACCGGTCCCGGAGCGGACATGAAGCGCACTGGCCGGGCGCGAACTGGAAGGCCTTCAGCTGCAGCCGCTCGCCGTTCTTGCCGACCATGCTGCCGGCGCTGACCAGGGTCGTGGTCACCTCGCCGGCCGGGCATCGGCAGCTCATCGCTTGGAGGTCGATGTCGAACTCGTCCTTGTTGAAGAACCCGGTCTCCGGACGCGCTGGCTCTTTGGCCAGGAGCGTCATTCCAGCGTCGGCGAAGCGCTCCCGGTTGGGCCCGGTCCCGTAGGCGCAATCGCCAAGCGCCGCCTCCAACTCCAGGCCGGTATTGGCCTCCACCTGCTGGGCCAGCTCCAGGCTGCCCTCGTCGTCCTTGGCGCTCCCCGCCATCACATCCACGGCGGCGATCACCTGGCTCTCCACCTCCACTCCCACCGCTAGCTTGTGGCCGTCGAAGCGCACCTTGGCGCTCTTCCGCCCGTGCCGCATCTCGGGGTCATGAACCGAGCAGATCCGGTCTCCGCTGGTGCCCTGGTGAATTTGAAGCCGGCCTTGGTCGTCCTCCTCGACGTCGTCCAACAGGATCTGGTCGAGCACCCCGATGACCCGCTCCAGCCGGGTCCGCTGCTTGCAGTTGGCTGACCACCTTGACCGCGCCTGGCGCGCCAGCTTCAGCACCTTGCGGGCATCCGCCACCTCCTGCTCCAGGAGCTTGCGGCGGGCCTCCTTGTCATCCCAGTCGATGGCCATCTCGCCCTTCAGGCTCGACCCCGTGTACGGCGACAGGTCCCGCTCCTGAGCCCACCTCTCGACCGACTTGCCAGTGTGCCGGGCGAGCAGCCGCATCACGCCCAGGATCCCGTCCCCGATCAGGTTGTAGGTGTCCTTGACCGCACCCCGTCCCAGGATCGCGGTGGTGTCCAGGGCGGCGCGGATCTTGCCGTCCGCCTTCAGCCGTCCGACCTTCTTCGCCGCCGCGATGCTGGCCTCAAACGGCAACCGCCCCTTCTCATGCGTGAGCACCTGTGCTCGGAACAGCTGCAGTGTCGACTTCACGAAAGGGCGCTCGAACTCAGTGGTCCCCAGGGCCACCTTCCAGCGCTGGTCGTAGGCCGCCCGTTCCGCGGCCTCTTGGTCCGAACAGCGATCGTAGGCCTGCAGCACCAGCGCCGTGCAGAGCAGACTCGGAGCCACGCTCGGGCGACCGTTGTTGGCGCAGTACAACTCGGCAAACTCCTCGTCCCGGAACAACTCGTGGCGATGCGCGCCAAGGTAGGCGTAGAACGTGTTCTCGCCGACGTGACTCCGGTAGACCAGGTCCCCGTCGAACAAGGTCGCCTGCGGGTTCCGCTTGCCAAGCATCCTTTTGCTCCAACGCGTGCTGCGATGATGGTCGGGTGCTGGCGGGCGCCGTCATTGTCTCACGTGCGCGCGTGCGCGCGCGAGGTTTTCGGCCGCACTTCTAGTTGCCTGTACCGGCTAGATGGACCGCATCCGACGTCCCAGCCGGCCGGGCGCCTGCGGCGCTGAAGTCGGCGTCGAGGGGCCTGGCGCCGCGTCGTCACGCAGCTTCACTGCGCTCCTCCTAGCGCCACCCTCTCCTTGACTCCGGCCGTCTGGAACGCCGGGCTGCCGCGCCTGCGGCC
>DASUVY010000153.1:0-6628 GCA_036378695.1 Candidatus Dormiibacterota bacterium | reverse complement strand
GCGATGATCTACTGGGCCACCGTCATCATCATGACCAGGCGACTCGCACGCTACGAAACCGGCCAGCCCCGATCAAGCGGTGGGGCGGCGAACGCCCCCGCCCCACCGAGCAAACTGCTTTATCTACAGGCTCTAAGCTTGCCGTTTAACCTCAATCGGCTTCGTTGCGTTCCGCTCGTTATCTAGTGTTGTCAAGCTCTTCCCGCAGGCCAGCCCATATCTGCGGCCGTCAGGCACGTTAGGCAAGTTCGGGTGCGGCGCGGATCTGTCGCGAAGTTGGCACAGCCCCCGCCAGCCGGGTCGGACCGCGGACGGGCTAAGACAAAAGCCTTGTATAGACCAGTTCAAGGCATTACCTGCTAGTTAAGAACAGGAGCTTTCCTGCGGGCACTGCGGGGCCATGAGTCCCAGAACACTCTTTGCCAAGGCAGTTGGCCGCGCCGGACGTATTCACTGTGCCTCGTGCTCGGCGAGCTGGGCTTGGACGCGTTCAATGTTTGCGTGCATACCGAGGCGCTTGTAGATCTCGAGGGCCTGGCGTAGGTACGCGACCCCTTGGGCAGAGTCGCCAGCGGTCAGGTGGTGCTCGGCGATGCCCTCTACGGAGAGTGCCTCGTCGTCGGGCTTGCGCAGTTCCCGGTTCATGGCCAGGGCTTGCTGGTATAGCGCGAGGGCACGGGGGCGCTCGCCGAGCGCTGCGATGGCGGCGGCGTAGTAGTTCAGCGCCCACGCCTCGTTGTCGCGGCTGCCGATGCGGCGGAAGATCTCCAGGGCTTGCGCTAAGACGTCGACCGCTGCCGGATAATCCCCCGCCGAATAGCGCGCCCTCCCCAGGTCGGCCAGGGCGTTAGCCTCGCCGAGGCGCTGGCCGCTGCGGCGGAAGATCCCCAGGGCCCGCGCGAGAGCGTCAGCCGCCGCTGGATAATCCCCAATGTGCTCCCGCACCTGCCCCAGGTTGCTCAGAGCGGTGGCTTCGCCGAGGCTGTTGTCGATCCGGCGGAAGATCTCCAGCGCCTACGTGTGGGTGTCAGCCGCCGCCGGAAAGTCCCCGGTCAGATACCGTGCCCGTCCCAGATCGTTCAGGGCGATGGCGTGGGAGACGAGGGCGTCGAGGTGGGTGGCCGCGTCGGCGGCGGCTTCGTGTACGTCAACCGCACGGGTCCAGGGGCCGTCCATGCACAGAATCTCAGCCATGCCAGCAGCCAGGGCGGTGGTGTGCCCTGGCAGGCTGATCGAGATGCTGAATCGGGCCAGGCGGGCGCGGATGATCCCGATGGAGTCGATCCGCGACGACCGGGCCGAGTCGATGGGCGGCGCCGGCGGCTACCGGGACAAGGACGAGTTCTGGTCCGGGGTGCGCTCCTCGGCCCGCTGGTACAGCCGGCCCCTGGACGAGGGCCAGCCCCGGGCCGTGGAGGTCTGGGTGGAGGCCGCGGGCATGATGCCGATGATCGCCCGGGTGACCTCGGAGTACGGCGTCGCGGTCTACTGCAGCGGCGGGTTCGAGTCGGTCGGCGCGAAGTACGACGCGGCCGCGCGCCTGGCCCGCCGGACCGTGCCCACGGTGGTGCTGAGCATCGGGGACCAGGACCCGAGCGGCCTGGCCCTGGTCGACGCGGCCGCCGAGGACGTCGCCACGTTCGCCGGCGAGCTCGGCGCCGAGCCGCCGACCGTGACACGGCTGGGCCGTGACAGCCGAGCAGGTCGCCGAGTACGCCCTGCCGACCGCACCGCAGAAGTCGACGGACCGGCGCGGGGACCACATGAGCGAGACCGTCCAGGCCGAGGCCCTGTCCCCCGACCAGCTCACGGCGATCGTGCGCGCCGGCCTGGAGTCCGTCGTCGACCTGGCCGCCCTGGACGCCGTGCGCCGCCGGTCCGAGCGCGAGCGCAACGAACTGGTCGCCGAGATGGCCCGGATCCACCGGGGCTAGCCCTCCCTCCCTCCCCGAGCCTCCCGGACACAAAACCGCAGGTCAGCCATGTCACGGCGTGGTGCCATTGCAAGTCTTCATGGCTCACTTTGATGTCTTCGCAGCTCATAGAGTGCGCCACTACCTCTCAGTTATGGCACCAGTTGATGCCGCACGGCACCACGAGGCGCCGCGAGGCACCATGCGAATCCCCGCAGCGCGCCGGAGAACGAGAAGACCGCAGGTGGGGGATCCACCTGCGGTTCTGGCCCCCGCGCCGCGGCGCGGGGGCCGGGCGCCTCACGCTTCACACGGTCGGCGACGCGCTCTCCAGGAATCGCAACACGGCCAGGACCCGCCGGTGATCGCCCTCCGAGGCGGGCAGGTCGAGCTTGGTGAAGATGCTGTTGATGTGCTTGGCCACGGCGCTCTCGCTGACCACGAGCTTCTCCGCGATCCCGGCGTTGGACCGCCCCTCGGCCATCAGCTCGAGCACCTCCCGCTCCCGCCCGGTGAGCCGGTCCAGCGGGGTGTTCTGCCGCCGCACCAGCAGCTGCGCCACCACCTCGGGGTCCAGCGCGGTGCCGCCCGCGGCCACCCGGCGCAGCGACTCCAGGAAGACGTCCACGTCCGCGACCCGGTCCTTGAGCAGGTAGCCGACGCCCGTGGTGCTCGTGGAGAGCAGGTCGGCGGCGTAGCGCTCCTCGACATACTGGGACAGCACCATGATCGCCACCTCGGGCCACTGCCGCCGCACCACCAGAGCGGCGCGGATCCCCTCGTCGGTGAAGGTCGGCGGCATCCGCACGTCCGCGATCACCAGTTCCGGGCGGTGCCGCTCCACCGCGGCCAGCAGCCCGGCGGCGTCGTCCACCGCGGCGGCCACCTCGAAGCCGGTCGTCTCCAGCAGCTTGGTCAGCCCGGCCCGCAGCAGCACCGAGTCCTCGGCGATCACAGTTCGCACGGAAGCTCCACCTTGATCGTGGTCGGCCCGCCGACCGGGCTGAGGATCTCGAACCTGCCGTCCACCGAGGCCGCGCGCTGGGCCAGGCCGGTCAGCCCGGAGCCGAGGGCGGCGTCCGCGCCGCCGATCCCGTCGTCCGCGACGGACAGCCGCAGCAGGGCGCCGTCCAGCCACACGTCCACCCGGGCCTCGGCCGCCTGGGCGTGCTTGGCCACGTTGGCCAGGGCCTCCGAGACCATGAAGTACGCCACCGCCTCGACCGTCGGCGAGACCCGCCGGGGCACGTCCACCGCCAACCGCACCGGCACCGGGGAGCGGGCCGCGATGCCGGAGAGCGCCGCGTCCAGGCCGCGGTCCTCGAGGACCACCGGGTGCAGGCCGCGGACGAGGTTGCGCAGCTCGCCCAGGGCCTCCTTGGCCTCCTCGTGCGCCTCGGCCAGTGCGGTCCGGGCGTCCTCGGGCAGGACCTTCAGGGTCGCCCGGGCCAGGCCCAGGTTCATCGCCAGGGACACCAGCCGCTGCTGCGCGCCGTCGTGCAGGTCGCGCTCGATCCGGCGGCGCTCGGCGTCGGCGGCGTCCACCACCGCGGCCCGGCTCTCGGTCAGGTCGGTCACCCGGCGGGCCAGCCGCTCCGCCCGGCTGGGGCCCAGCAGGTCGGTGGCGAACTTCAGATCCCAGCGCACCGAGGCCATGACCAGCCAGGGCGTGAGGTAGACCACTACCAGGCACACGAGCGCCCTCCAAAGCGCCGTGGACGTCGCCATGGACAGCCACTTCCAGTTCGGGCCGAAGGCGATCGCCGCGCCCAGCCAGCCGAAGCAGATGAGCCCGCAGACCCACATGGTGCCCGCGATCACGCCGACCAGGTTGGCCGCCGGTCCCGCGATCAGGTGGTAGCAGGCCTGCCGCCAGGTGCGCGGGTGGCGCAGCCGCGCGCGCATCCGCGGGAGGAACGGCGCGTCCGCGGACGCCGCGTCCCGGGCCGCGTGCGGGGCCCTGGGGATCTGGACCCCCCGGATCTCGTAGTACGCGGACCGGCGCAGCGTCGTGAGCTGCGGGCCTAGCAGCACCGCCGTCAGCAGCGGGAGGAAGGCGCAGGCGAGGATCGACGGCAGGTAGATGGGGACGAAGAACGCCCACGGCAGCCCGATCAGACCCAGCGGCAGCAGGCTCAGCGCCGAGGAGAGGATCACGAACCACAGGTCGCGCCACGCCCGCCCGCGCCAGGGCGCCAGCAGGAAGCGGCCGATCGGCGCCAGGACGGTGTTCATGGCCTCGACGGTATTCGACCACGTGACCGGCGCTCCATGGCGCTGGCGCCCGCTTCGGCCTGTACCTGGCACCACCCCCGGAACGGAAAGCCACACTACTGATTCGCCGGGCCGCGGCGGCCAGAGTGGTGATCGTGCCCGGCGCACCACCAGACGCCGACGCCGGGCGGAGAGGGGACGACCGCCATGCTCGCCGTCACGGACCGCCTCGACCGCGACCCCGTCCTCGGCCGGATCGGGTCCGAGCCCGGGCCCCGGCCGGGGCGCGGGCGTCCGGACGCCCGCGCCGACCGCCCCGGCGGACGCCGGTCGAGCGCGCTCGGCGCCGCCTTCGTGCTGGCCGGGCTCGCGATGATCCCGTGGGTGTTCTACCTCTCGGTCACCCTGCCGGCCAGCGCGCGGGACGCGCACTGGTCGCTCGCCTGGGTCGGCCTGGACAGCTGCGAGGCGCTGGCGCTGTTCGCCACCGGCCGGTTCCTGCTGCGGCGGGACAACTGGTGCGTGCTGACCGCGGTCGGCAGCGCGGTGCTGCTGCTCGTGGACGCCTGGTTCGACGTCACCTCGGCGGCGCCCGGCCCGGACCTGGCCACTGCGATCGTCATGGCGGTCTTCGGCGAGATCCCGATCGCGCTGGTCTGCGCCGTGCTCGCCGCGCGCGTCCTGCGCACCCCGTTCCCGCGCGGCTGACCGGCTGCCGCGTATCCGTTCCGTCCGCGCCCTGTCGCGCGTCACCGAGAAGAGAAGACCGATGCCGCTCATCAGCCGTCCCTCGCGCAAGACCGTCCTCGCCGCCACCACCGGAGCCGCCGCCGTCGCTGCGGGTACATGGTGGTTCAGCGACCGCGCACCGTATCCGTATTCACAGCGTCGCCTGTTGGATCTGGAGCTGCCCTTCCTGGGGCTGTCCGATCTGGACGCGGTGCTCCGTCCGCGGACGGGTGAACGGATGCTGGAACTCGGTCCGGGCACCGGTCTGCAGGCGCTGCACGTCGCGCCGCAGCTCGGTCCGGACGGGCGCCTGGACATCGTGGACGTGCAGCAGGAGATGCTCGACCACGTGATGCGCCGGGCGAAGGAGGAGGTGCAAGCGGGTAGGAACGCGGCGGGCGGGAACGCGGCGGCAGCGATCGTGCCGCACTGCTCGGACGCGCGGGAGCTGCCCTTCGACGACGGCGTGTTCGACGCCGTCTACCTGGTGACCGCGCTCGGGGAGATACCGGAGCCGGCCCGGGTGCTCAGCGCGGCGGCGCGGGTGCTGAAGCCGGGCGGGCGGCTGGTGGTCGGCGAGTTCTTCGACCGGCATTGGATCCCGTTCGGGCGGCTGCACCGGCTGGCCGACGGGCAGGGGCTGCACCTCGCCGAGCGGCGCGGGCCGAGCCTGGCGTACTTGGCCCGGTTCCGGCCCTGCGGCGCGGCGGCCGCGGCGGTCTGAGCTTCGGAGCGGCCCCTAGCCAGGAGAGGTGGGAACTGAATACGTCAGAAAGGGGCCATGAGTCGATCTTGAAGGCGTCGAGCAGGGTGCTTGCCTCGATCAGTGGTGTGCGTGTCACCGGATCATGTCAGGGTACCTTCCGGGTGTGGCGGGCATCCGGGAGAGCGCGGCGGATCTGTGCATCGGGTTCGACTCCGGATGTACCTGCCCGGCGTGCTGGGCACGGGCGGCCTGCCTCTCGGTATCCCTGCCGGAGCCGGTGCCGCCGTGGCCGGGCGGTCCGGTGGACCGGGAGCGGTGGGGGTCGAGCGCGGACTACCGGGCCGGGGTCGAGGATTGAGGCGCCGGGTCGATCAACCGCGGGCGGATGGCGGTGTGGGAGTACCAGCGGGGCCTGGCCGACCCTGGAACGCAGCGAAGCCGATTGAGGTTAAACGGCAAGCTAAGCAGCGGGTCACGGGTCCGAATCCTGCCTGGCGCGCCAGGATTTTCACTCCCGAGGCGCAAGTCAGCGCTTCGGAAGGCCGGGACCTACTAGGCCAGGGGCAGGGAAGTAGCGTGGCGGCGGCGGGCCGGGCCGACTGAGCGCCCTGTCACCGTTGCGGCGAGCTGCCCGCAGGCGCCGTCGATCTCGCGGCCGCGGGTGTCCCTGACCGTCACCGCCACGCCGTGGGCGGCGATCCGGTCCACGAACTCCTCGCCCGCGCCGGGCCGCGAGGCGGTCCACTTCGAGCCCGGGGTCGGGTTCAGCGGGATCAGGTTCACATGGGCCAGGTGCCCGGCCAGCAGCGAGCCGAGCAGGTCCGCCCGCCAGGGCTGATCGTTGATGTCCCTGATCAGGGCGTACTCGATCGACACCCGGCGGCCGCTGGCCGCCGCGTACTCCCACGCCGCGTCGAGGGCCTCAGCGACCTTCCACCGGCGGTTCACCGGCACCAGTTCGTCGCGCAACTCGTCGTCCGGGGCGTGCAGCGACAGCGCCAGACGTGCCGTCAGGCCCTCCTCCGTCAGCTTCCTGATGGCCGGGACCAGGCCCACGGTGGACACC
>DASUVY010000152.1:0-19063 GCA_036378695.1 Candidatus Dormiibacterota bacterium | reverse complement strand
TGCGCAGGCTGCCGTCGTCCGCGTAGACCACCTCTTCGAAGAGGGCCTGGGCGATGCCCTGGGCGATGCCGCCGTGCAGCTGGCCCTCCACGATCATGGGGTTGATCACGTTGCCGCAGTCGTCCACGGCCACGTACTTCTTCATGTCGACGGCGCCGGTGTCGGGATCGACCTCGACCACGCAGACGTGGGCGCCGAACGGCCAGACGAAGTTGGGCGGGTCGAAGTAGGTGACCGCTTCCAGCCCCTGCTCCATCCCCTCGGGCAGGCCCGCGCCGTAAGAGGCGAAGGCCATCTCCCCCAGCGCCTTGGCGTTGTCGGGGCTGCCCTTGACGTAGAACTTGCCCTGGTCGAAGACCACGTCCTCCTCGGCCGCCTCAAAAGCATGGGCCGCGAGCTTCTTGGCCTTCTCCACGACCTTCTGGGAGGCGCGGCGGATGGCCATGCCACCCACCGCCAGGGAGCGCGAACCGTAGGTCCCGTAGCCGAAGCCCGTTCCCTCGGCGGTGTCGCCGTGGCGGATCTCGACCTGCTCCATGGGCACGCCCAGGGTGTCCGCCACGATCTGCGCGAACGTGGTGTCGTGGCCCTGGCCGTGGGAGTGGGTCCCGGTCCAGACCATCACCGACCCGGTGGGCGTGACGCGTACCTGCGCCGACTCCACCAGCCCGATGCCGCCCGTGGCCGGCGCGGTCGCGGCCGAGGGGCCGAAGCCGCAGATCTCGATCCAGGTGGAGAGGCCGATGCCGATGTACTTGCCGTGCTTGCGGCCTTCCTCCTGCGCCCGGCGCACCTGCTCGTAGCCGACGAGCTGCAGGGCCTTGTCCAGGGTCCCGTCGTAATTGCCGGAATCCATGACCAGCCCGAAGTTCTGGGTGTAGGGGAAGTCGCCGGGCTGGATGAAGTTCTTCTTGCGCACGGCCACGGGGTCCATCCCGATCTCGCGCGCGAAAACGTCGACGATGCGCTCGACGAGGTGCGTGGCCTCGGGCCGCCCGGCTCCTCGATAGGGGTCGGTGGAGACGCGGTTGGTGAGAACGCCGACCGTGCGGGCCGCGATCTGCTTCCACTTGTAGCCGCCGCCCGCCAGCAGGCAGGCGCAGGGCTGGAAGGCGCCGAAAGTGCCCACGTAGGCGCCGGCGTCCAGGTACTGGGTCACCTTCATGCCCAGCAGGGTGCCGTCCTTCTTGCCGGCCACCTCCACGTCGAAGACCTGGCCGCGGCCGTGGGTGGTGACCTGGATGGACTCCGTGCGGGATTCCGTCCAGCGCACCGGCCGGCCGGTGATCTTGGCGGCCGCCGCGACCACGTAGTCCTCGGGGTAAGGGCAGATCTTGGAGCCGAAACCGCCCCCCACGTCGGGCGCGATCACGCGCATCTTGGACTCGGGCAGGCCCAGCGCCCCGCCCACGAAGAGGCGGATGAAGTGCGGCCCCTGGTTGGAGATCCACATCGTCATCGAGCCTTCGTGCGGGCTCCACTCGGCCATCACCGCGCGCGGCTCCATGGGCGTCGGCGCCAGCCGCTGCTGCAGGATCCGCTCCTTGACCGTCACCTCGGCCTCGGCGAAAGCCGCCTCGGCGTCGGCGTTGTAGGTGAGGTCCCAGGCGATGTTGTCGGGCAGCGCCGTGTGGGCCTTGGGGCTGTCGGGCTGGATGGCCTTCTCGAGGTCCGCGACCGCCGGCAGCGGCTCGTAGTCGATGTGCACCAGGGCGGCCGCGTCGCTGGCCTGGTACTTCTCCTCGGCGATCACCACGGCCACCGGCTGGCCCTGGTAGACGGCCTCGTCGAGGGGCAGCGGCGGCCGGTCGGGGACCGTCTTCTTCTCGGCCACGAAGGCGGGCGCCACCGGGGCCGGGCCCAGGATCACCCCCTCCATGTCCTTGGCCGTGAGCACCGCGATCACCCCCGGCGCCTTCTTGGCTTCGGAGGGGTCGATCATCCGGATCTTGGCGTGCGCGTAGGGGCTGCGGACGAAGGCGGCGTAAGTCGTGTTCGACCGCTTGAGATCGTCCACGTAGCGGCCGCCGCCGGACACCAAGCGAGGGTCCTCGCGGCGGTGGATCTTGGCGCCGATCATCTGCGTGATCGCCATGGCCCTAGCTCCCGCTGGCGGTGGTGGCGACCGGGGTCTCGGCCGGCTGGGCGCCGCCCGACATCACCTGGGAGGCCGTCTTGACCGCCTTGATGATGTTCACGTAGCCGGTACAGCGGCAGAGGTTGCCCTCCAGGCCCTTGCGGATCTCGTCCTCGCTGGGCGTCGGGTTGGTGTCCAGGAGGTACTTGGCGGCCATGATGAACCCGGGGGTGCAGTACCCGCACTGCAGGCCGTGCTCGTCCCAGAAGGCCTGCTGGATGGGATGCAGCTTGTCGCCGTCGGCGAGACCCTCGATGGTCGTGAGCTGCCGGCCCTCGGCCTGGACCGCGAACATGGTGCAGGACTTGATGGCCTTGCCGTCCACCAGGATGGTGCAGGCGCCGCATTGGCTGGTGTCGCAGCCGACGTGGGTGCCGGTGAGCCCGGCCACATCTCTTATGTAGTGGACGAGCAGAAGCCGGGCTTCGACCTCGTCCTCCCGTCGCCTGCCGTTGATGGTCGTTGAGACCTTGTGCTTCATCCGCCACCTCCCAGTGAGTGGGTTGGAGACGACCCCCAGGCCAGTTAAAAGACAGCCCGAACGAGGCCAGTATATTTCGCGCTACCTTAGGGCGCAGATTCGATGCAGATCGAGAACCAATTCCAGGTCTCGGCGCCCCCGGAAACCGTTTTCTCTTTTCTCCTCGACATCAACCGCGTAGTTGGCTGCATGCCCGGCGCCGAGCTCTCTGAAGTGGTCGATCCGAGCACCTTCAAGGGCAAGGTCAAGATCAAGGTCGGCCCCATCACGGTGGCTTACAACGGCACCGCCAAGATCGTCGAGAAGGACGAGACAGCGCGCGTGGCCAAGCTGGAGGCCAGCGGCCGCGAGACCACCGGTCCGGGCTCGGCCAATGCCACCGCCACCATGTCCGTGCTGGAGGACGGGGCCGGTTCGACCGTCAAACTGCTCACCGATTTCACGGTCGCCGGGCGGGTCGCCAACTTCGGCCGTGGGGTCATGGAAGACGTCTCCCGGCGGTTGGTCGGCCAGATGGCCGACTGCATCAAGTCGAACCTGGAGGGAGCGAACACCGCGCCCGCGGCGGAGGTGAGCGCCGCCGAGATGCCCGCCGCTTCTCCCGCGCCGGCCCCGGTGCAGACGGCGACACCGGCCCAGGCGAAGCCCGTGAACGCGCTGGCGCTCTTCTTCCAGGTGCTCTGGGACCGCATCCGGCGCCTCTTCGGTTCCCGGTGAGCGCGCTCCAGACCAAGGCGCCGGCCAAACCGCGCTTCGAGCAGTACTTCGCCCTGCGCCGCTTCTATTTCCTGAACAACCTCGACTTCTCACCGGACGGGGAGCAGGTCTCCTACAGCCACGACGGATCGGGCCAGTTCAACCTCTGGGCCTCACCGGTCACCGGCGGCTGGCCGCGCCAGCTGACCAGCCAGGAGGAGGAGGCCGTCCGCCACCACGCCTGGACGCCGCACGGCTTCGTGGTCGAGCTCGACCACCACGGCGCCGAGCAGTGGCAGCTCAACCTGCTGCCGGCCGAAGGCGGCTGGCCGCGGCCCATCACCGACCGCCAGGACGTGCAGTACTCGGCGGGTCCGCTCTCCGATGACGGGCGCCGGATGCTGATCTCCGGCAACCAGGAACGCCCCACCGACGTCACGCTGTACGAGCTCGTACTGCCCGATGGCGAGTACAGCCCGGTCCTCGACGCGGAGGAGGGCAAGTTCTACGCGGCGGCCTGGCACCCGGACGGCGATCGGGCAGCCGTCATCGACCTGATCGGCAACACCGACCAGCACGTGCTGCTGGTCGACGTCGCCGGCGGCCAGCGCCGCGACCTCACCCCGCACGATGGGGAGCAGCTGAATCTCGCCATCGGCTTCAGCGCCGACGGGAGCCGCCTGTACAGCGTCACCGACCGCGACCACGAGCACCACTACATCGAGGAGATCGACCTCCAGAGCGGCGAGCGCCGGGCTCTGATCCAGCTCGACTGGGGGGTCGAGCACGCGGCCCTCTCGGCCGACCGCACCACGCTCGCCTACACCGTCGACGCCGACGGCTACTCGCGCTTCCACGCCCGTGAGCTGGAGACCGGCCGCGACCTGGAGTTCCCCCGGATGCCGGCCGGCGTCTGCATGCAGTTCGCGATCTCCAGGGACGGGCAGAAGGTGGCGGCACTGGTCGGCACCGGCACCCGGACCTTCGACGTCTACGTCGCCGACCTCCGCCGGCAGACGGTGACGCGGGTCACCGAGAGCTTCCTGGGAGGGATTCCCGAGGCGGAGCTGATCGAGCCGGAGCTGGTCCACTACCCGACCTTCGACGGCCGCCAGGTGCCGGCCTGGCTGTACCGCCCGCCGCACGCCGAGGGCCGGCTGCCCGTCCTGCTCTCGATCCACGGCGGACCGGAGACGCAGGAGCGGACACAGGTCACCCGCAGCTCGCCCTTCTACCAGTACCTGCTCAGCCGCGGGGTGGCCATCCTGGCCCCCAACATCCGGGGCAGCACCGGCTACGGGATGACCTACCAGAAGCTGATCCACCGCGATTGGGGCGGCGGTGAGCTGAAGGACATCGACCGCGCCGCCCGCTGGCTGCGCGAGCAGGACTGGGTGGACGCCGAGCGAATCGCCATTTACGGCGCCTCCTTCGGCGGCTTCGCCACCCTCTCGGCCATGACCCGGCTGCCGGAGCACTGGCGCTGCGGGATCGACCTCGTGGGGCCGGCCAACCTGGTCACCTTCGCGCGCGCGGTTCCGCCGCACTGGCGATCGTCCATGAAGAAGTGGGTGGGCGATCCCGACGAGGACGCCGAGATGCTGATGGCGCGCTCGCCCATCACCTACGTCGAGAACGTGCGCGCCCCGCTGCTGGTGCTGCAGGGCGCCCGCGATCCCCGGGTGGTGAAGCCGGAGTCGGACCAGATGGTGGAGAAGCTGCGCTCGCTGGGCCGCAAGGTCGAGTACCACGTCTTCGAGGACGAGGGCCACGACTTCAGCAAGCGGGAGAACCAGCTGCGCGCCTATCGGATCATCGCCGCCTTCCTCTTCAAGCACTTCGGCCTGCCCCCAGAGGAATGACGCCCGACCAGGCGCGCGCCCGGGCGCGTGAGCTGGCGCACCTCAACGCCTTCATCTCCCTGACCGAGGAGGGCGGCTCGGGCCCCGCCGTCGCCATCAAAGACCTGGTCGACGTGCGCGACACGGTCACCACCGCGGGAGGCGTGATCCTGCCCACGGTCAAAGCGGACCGCGACGCACCGGTGATCAGCCGCATCCGGGCCTCGGGCGCCGCGGTGATGGGCAAGGCTTCGCTCCACGAGTTCGCCTACGGCGCCACCAGCAGCAACCCCCACTACGGCCCGGTGCGCAACCCTCACGACCCCGAGCGGGTGGCCGGCGGGTCGTCGGGCGGCTCGGCAGTGGCTGTGGCGACAGGCATGTGCGACTGGGCCCTGGGCACGGACACCGGCGGCTCGATCCGGATCCCGGCCTCCTTCTGCGGCGTGGTGGGCATCAAGCCCACGGTCGGCAGCATCGACACCGAGGGGGTGATCCCGCTCAGCCGCACCCTGGACACGCTGGGGCCCCTGGCGCCGGACATGGCCACCGCGGCGCGGGCCCTGGAGGCCATGAGCGACCTGCGCGGCCTGCTCCCGGAGCGGCGCCGCCCGGTCGGTGACTTCCGGCTGGCGACACCGGGCGGCTGGACCCGGCAGCTGCGGCTCGACGAGACCACGGCGACGACCTGGGCGCGGGTGGCGGCCGAGCTGCCCGAGGTCAACTTCCCCGACCGCGAGCGCATGCACGCCGCCGGGCACACCATCCTGCTGGTCGAGGCTTACCAGTTCCACGCGCGCTGGATGGACGAGGTTCCCGACCGGTATGGAGCCGACGTGCTGGCCCTGCTCCGCCAGGGAGCCGAGGTGCCGCGCGAGCGCTACGTGGCGGCGCTCCTGGAGCAGGCCTATGTGCGCGCCGAGGCCGAGGCCACGCTCAGCGAGATCGACGCCCTCCTGGTGCCCGTCGCGCCCTACACGGCCCCGCTGATCGGCCAGCAGTTGGAGCGGGGCACACTCCTGGGTTTCACCCGGCCCTTCAACACCACCGGCCATCCCGTGATCGCGCTGCCCGCGCCCTCGGACGGGCTGCCGGTGGGCATCCAGGTGGTCGGTCGCTTCGGGCGGGAGCGCGAGCTGGTGGAGGTGGCGATGGCCCTGGAGGCCGCGTGGCGCTAAGTTCCAAGGAGATCTTCGCGGGCGTATTCAGCCGGCACGCCCAGGCCTACCGGGACCGCGTCCTGGGCCTGGCCGATCCCCGCGAGCATCGCGGTCGCTTCGCCGCTGTCGAGGCGCTGCGCGCCCGGCCCGGCGACCGGGTGCTCGACCTGGCCTGCGGCCCGGGCACGCTGACGCTGCCCCTGGCCGACGCCGTGGGCCCGACCGGGCAGGTGGTCGCCATCGACCTGGCCGAGGGCATGCTGGAGCTGCTGCGCCAGGCGGCGCCGCCGCAGGTCGAGGTACGTCGGATGGACATCGAGGAACTGGACTTTCCGGACGCCAGCTTCGACGGGGTGGCCTGCGGCCACGGGCTCCAGTTCTGCCCCAACCTGCTGCGCGCGCTCTGGCAGTCGTGCCGGGTGCTGCGGCCGGGCGGCGTCTTCGCGGCCAGCCTGCCCGCGCGCTCCCACGCGGCCCACGCCCGGGATCTCATGCAGGAGGTGCTGGCCTCTCTGCCGGAGCCGCCGGGCACGCCCGACCGCACGGCCACCATGGAGTGCCTGCAGGATCCCGAGCGGGCGCGGGCGGCGCTGACGGCGGCCGGCTTCAAGGATCCCGCCGTGCGTCATTTCGAAGAGACGATCCACTACGACAGCGCGGAGGACCTGGTCGCCAAGTCCTGCGGCTGGTGGGCGGTGGCCTGGCGGCTGGAAGCGCTGGACGCGGCGCAGCAGGCGGAGGTCCGGCGGCGCGCCGTCGAACTGGTGCGCGCCAAGGTCGGCGACCGGCGCATAGAGCTGCCGGGCGCCACCCAGCTCCTGGTCGCCCGCAAGTGATCACCCCACAAAATCTGCGATTTTGCGGGGACCCCGATTGACGCTCGACCTCGACCGCGCGTACGAGGTCATGGCGACGGCCCGCCAGATGGACGAGCGCATGTGGCGCCTGGCGCGCGCCGGCCGCGCCCACTTCGCGGTGCCCTGCGCCGGCCACGAGGCGATCGGCGCCGGCTACGGACTGGCGCTGCGCGCCGGCCACGATTTCGTGGCGCCCCATTACCGGGACCTGCCGGCGATGCTGGCCATCGGGCTCACGCCGCGCGAGATCTTTCTGCACTTCTTCGCCAAGCGCGACGATCCCTGCGCCCACGGCCGCCAGCCCTACGCCCATTGGGGCTCGCGGGCGCACGGCGTGGTCAGCCAGCAGGGACCGCAGCCCAATCACGTGACGCACGGGGTGGGCGTGGCCTGGGGCTCCAGGCTGCTGGGCACCGACCAGGTGACCTGGATCGGCTTCGGCGACGGCGGCGCCCAGAAGGGCGAGGTGCACGAGGCGATGAACATCGCCGCCATCCACAAGCTGCCCTGCGTCTTCTGCGTGGAGAACAACTTCTATACGCAGTCGGTGCCCTCGCGCCTGGAGTCCGCGCGGCCTGACCTGGCCGCCCGGGCCGCGGGCTACGGCATCCCCGGCGAGACCGTGGACGCGATGGACGTGCGGCTGATGCACGACGCGGCCGCGCGCGCGATCGCCCGGGCCCGCGCGGGTCAGGGACCAACCTTGATTGACGCGCGCTGCTACCGCTACCTGCCCAACACGTCCAATGACGACGACACCCGGTACCGCTCGCGCGAGGAGGTGGAGGAGGCGCGCCGGCGCGACCCGCTGCTGCTCCTGCGGCAAGAGCTCGACGCGGCGCGCGCGGACGCCATCGACGAGGAGGCCATGACCGTGGCTGCGGAGGCGGCAGAGTGGGCCGAGGCCCAGCCCGGAGGCGACCCCGAGGAGGTCCTTGACCACACGTACGCTCAGCGTTCTTGAGGCGGTCCGCGAGGCGCTCGCGGAGGAGATGGAGCGCGATCCTCGCGTGGTGCTGTTGGGCGAGGACATCGGGCGGCTGGGCGGCGTCTTCCGGGCCAGCCACGGCCTGCTCGACCGCTTCGGGCCGGAGCGCGTCATCGACACCCCGATGGCGGAAACCGCGATCGCGGGCATCACGATGGGCCTGGCCATGCGCGGTCTGCGGCCGGTGGCCGAGATCCAGTTCGCCGACTTCATGCACTCGGCCATGGACCACCTCGCCGGCGAAGCGGCGAAGCTGCGCTACCGCACCGGCGGCGACTGGACGGCGCCCCTGGTCGTGCGCACGGCCTACGGCGGCGGCTTCCGGGGCGGTCCCTACCACTCGCAGAGCGTGGAGGCCTTCTACAGCCACGTCCCCGGCCTGAAGGTGATGGCGCCGTCCTTCCCGGACGACGCCAAGGGCATGCTCACGGCGGCCATCCGCGACCCCGATCCGGTCCTCTTCCTCGAGCACAAGCGCACCTACCGCGCCATCACCGGGCCGGTGCCCGCGGGTGAGCACGTGGTCGCCGACGGGCGCCTGCGGGTGGCCCGCGCCGGAGACGCGCTGACCATCGTGGGCTGGGGGATGATGCTGCACGAGGCTTTGGCCGCGGCCGACGAGCTGGCCGCCGAAGGCATCGAGGTCGAGGTGCTCGATCTGCGCTGGCTGTTGCCCATCGACCGCGATGGCCTGCTCGACTCCCTGCGCCGCACCGGGCGTTTGCTGGTCGTGCACGAGGACACCCTGACCATGGGCCTGGGCGCCGAGCTGTGCGCGCTGGCGGCTGAGGCCGGAGTCCTGAGCGTGCCGCCGGTGCGGGTCGCCATGCCCGACGTCGGCGCCATCCCGGTGGCCGACGCCATGGAAGACGCCCTGATCCCAACCCGCCACAAGGTGGTGGCCGCGGCCCGCAATCTGATGGAGAAGGGAGACTCCTCCCCGCTCCGCGGGGAGGTCCGGCCCGGAGGGCCGGGGTGGGGGACGTCGTTTGACACCACCATCCCCGAGGCCTCCAGCGTCATCGAGGTCACGCTGCCGGAGGTCCACCTGGAGCTGGTCCTGGCCGCGCTCCAGGAGGCCTGCCGGGCGGTCCCCCAGTGCAACGCCACCTTCACCTGGGACGGCATCCGCCTCCACGACCAGGTCCATGTCGACCTCGACCTGGGTCCCCTCTCCCCCGCCCGCGGCGGCGGCACCTTCACGTTGGTCGACTACGGTCCCGGCGGATCGCTGCTCGGCCTGCCCGCGGTGCGCCCCGGCCAGACCGCGGCCCTGCGGGTGGGTGCCGTGCGCGAGGGCCGCGCCTACCTGGCCCTGGCGGTCGACCACCGAGCCGTAGACGGCGCCGACGCCGGGCGCTTCCTCCAGGCCCTCCGGCAAGCGCTGCCGGAGCGCTGATGCCGCCCGCCGCGGCCACGCTGCGCCTGCTGGCGTTCGCGGTTCCCGCGGGTCTCACTCTGTCGGGGGTGCAGCCGCTCCTGGCGGCCCTGGCCCGCGGCGTTCCCGCGGCCTGGGCGCTCAGCTTGAGCATCCCGGCCCTGCTGGTGGCGCTGGTCGTGATCCTGGCCGACCGCCTCACCGATCGCGAGGAAGTACCCCCCTGGTACAGCGCCTGGGCGCTGCTGCCGGGCGCCTTCCTGCTGGCGGGCGCCGCCTCCATGTGCATCTTCGGCGCCCTGGTCCAGCTGCCCGCCGTGCGGGTGGTGGAGTGGGCGCTGCTCCTGGGCGGCGGGCTGACCTGGGCGCCGGCGCTGGTATGGGTCAGATCTCGGAGCGGTGGTTCATAATCGCCGCCCCCGGTGTCGCGCCTCGCCCTGGCTGCCCTGGTCCCGCTCCTGGTCGCGTGCGGCCAGCTCGCGCCCGCCCGCTCTTTACCGCCCAGCTCGCCGCCCCTAGCGGCGACGCCCGAGCCGGCGCCCACCCCGGTGGCGCTGGGGCCCGCCCAGTACCGCGGGCTCTGGGCTGACGCCTTCCACGACGGCTTCAAGTCGCAGGCCCAGGCCGAGCGCCTGCTCCAGGACGCGCAGCGCGCCAACGTCAACGCGCTCTTCGTCCAGGTCCGCAAGGCCGGAGACGCCTATTACAACGACTCCCTGGAGCCGCGCGCGACCGACATCCAGGGGCCCGCGCGCTTCGACCCGCTCGCCTTCCTGATCAAGCGCGCGCACTCCGCCAACCCGCGGCTGGAGGTGCACGCCTGGGTGAACGTCTTCTACGTCGGCCGCACCAGCGCGGTCTGGCAGCGCCACCCGGACTGGGTCAACCGCACCGCGGGCGGCACCACCGGGCCCTACCTCGACCCCGGCAGCCCGGGCGCCCTCGCCTACACGCACGAGGTCTTCATGCACCTGGCCTCGGCCTATGACCTGGACGGCCTGCACCTCGACTTCGTCCGCTACCCCGAGGGCGGCGACTGGGGCTACAGCCCCGACGCGCTGGCGGCCTACGGGCAGGGCAGCCCGGATCCCGCCGATCCGGCCTGGAGCCAGTGGCGGCGCGACCGCGTGACCGGCTTCGTGCGCGACCTCTACCGCGACCTGGCCGCGTCCCGGCCCCACCTCAAGCTGAGCGCCGCGCTGATCCCCTGGGGCGCCGGTCCCGCCGACGCGGCCGGGTTCGCGGCCAGCCGCGCCTACTCGGAGGTCTACCAGGACTGGCGGGGCTGGCTGGAGGCGGGCATCCTCGACCTGGCCGTGGTCATGAACTACGACACCGAATGGAGCCGGTTCGGCTCCAAGTGGTTCGACCAGTGGACCGAGTTCGAGAAGGACCACCAGTACGGGCGCCGGGTGCTGATCGGGGTGGGCGCCTACTTCAACTACCCGGAGGACACCCTCGACCAGATCCGGCGCGCCCTGGCGCCGTCGGCGCACGGGAATTTCGCCGCCGGCGTCGCCATCTACTCCTATGCCTCGACCTCGGTCTACGGCACCGACGATTACTACGCGCACCCCGACGCCCAGGACACGCTGCCCCGCCAGCCCTATGCCTCGAATCCCAAGGACCTGAACTCGCTGGCTCAACGGGCGGCCGAGTTCAACCGCGGCTTCTGGGACTTGCTGGCGAAGCCGGGCGCCTACACCGACCCGGTCACTGAGGCGCAGATCGCCACGCGGCCGGTCTTCACCGCGCCGGCCGCCATTCCCGTACTGCCCTGGAAGTGACCTTTCCCTCCACTTAACTGCCGATTGGCTACGCTTCCCGAGGCGTGGAGGCGGCCAGCTCCGGGGGTCGGGCGGGGACCAGGGCGGCGGGCCGGCGCTTGCGAACCGGCCTGCGCGTGGAGCCTGCCGCCTTCCTGTTCGTCGCGCCGTCGCTGGTGCTGTTTGCGGTCTTCGTCTTCTGGCCGCTCCTGCGCACCCTCTACCTGAGCTTCCACGGCAGCGACATCGTGGGCCGGCCGACCATCTTCGTCGGCGCCGACCAGTACCGGCTGATGTTCTCCTCGCCGACAGTCCGGGACGTCCTGGCGAACACCTTCCTGTTCTCGCTGCTGACGGTGATCCCCAGCCTCCTGTTGGCCGTCGTCATCGCGCTGCTGTTGCAGCAGCGGATCGCGGGCATTGGCGTCTTCCGAACGCTGATGGCAACGCCGTTCGCGTTCTCGGTGGCCACCGCGTCGGTGGTCTTCGCGATCTTCTTCAACCCTGGTGTGGGCGTGTTCAACAGCTTCCTGCAGCTCTTCGGGCAGCACCCCGTGGGCTGGCTGACCGACCCTTCAAGGGCCCTGGCATCCGTGGCCGCGACCACCGTCTGGCTGCAGCTCGGCTACTGCGTGCTGGTGCTCTCGGCCGGGCTGGGCGCAATCCCGGAAGAGCTGTACGAGGCCGCCCGCCTGGACGGCGCGCGAGCGCTGGCCATGACCCGGCACGTGACGCTGCCGCTGCTGACGCCCACCCTCTTCTTCCTGCTCGTGGTGACCACGATCACCTCGCTGCAGTCCTTCGGCCAGATCCACATCCTCACGCGCGGCGGCCCGGCCGGCGCCACCACCACGCTGGTGTACTCCGTGTACGTGAACGCGTTCGCGTTCGGGAATTCGAACTTCGGCCTCGCCTCCGCGCAGGCGATGGTGCTGTTCGTGGTCGTGCTGGCCGTCACCGCCATCCAGTTCGGCGTGCTCGAACGGCGGGTGTTCTACCGGTGAACGTTCTCTCACGCACCTTGACGTATGTACTCCTGGCGGCGGTCACCTTCGTGCTCCTGTTCCCGCTGCTCTACGCGATCGCGGGCTCGATGATGACGCCGCAGGAGCTGGCCAGCTACCCGCCGGTGCTGATTCCAAGCCAGCCGCGGCTGCAGAGCTTCGTCGACGTGCTCAACGCCATACCGCTGCTGCGCGAGTACGCCAACAGCGTGATCGTGTCGCTGTGCGTGGCCGCCGGCCAGCTGATCACGGCCACGCTCAGCGCCTACGCCTTCGCGTTCCTGCGCATGCCCTACCGCAACGCGATCTTCGCGGTCTTCCTCGCCACCATGTTCATCCCCTGGGAGGCGACGATCATCCCCAACTACCTGTTCATGGCGGACGCGGGGCTGATCAACACCTACGGCGCGCTCATCCTGCCGTTCTTGGCGGCAGGATTCGGGACCTTTCTGCTCCGGCAGTTCTTCCTCAGCTTTCCACGCGACCTTTACGAGGCGGCGCTCGTCGACGGCTGCGGGCACCTGCGTTTTTTGGCCACCATCCTGGTGCCGCTGTCGCGGCCGGCCCTCGCCTCGCTCGGCATCTACGCCTTCCTGCAGGCGTGGAACCAGTACTTCTGGCCGCTGCTCGTCACCAAGACGGAGGAGATGCAGACGCTGCAGATCGGCATCTCGCGGCTGCGCGACATCGAAAGCGCGGTCGCGCCCAACTTCATCCTGGCCGGCACCGTGCTGGCGCTGATCCCGACGCTTGTCCTCATCTACATCGGCCAGCGCCACATCGTGCGCGGCCTCACCGCCGGCGCCCTGCGCGGCTAAAGGAGTGACGACGTGAAGAGAGTGCTGACGATGCTGGTGACGACGGTTTTGCTTGCCGGCTGTGGAGGCTCGACGTCCTCGTCGGCGCCGCCGAACCCGCTCGACGACAAGGCGTCGCCGCCCGCGGGCGGGGTCGAGCTGCAGTTCTGGCACGGCTTCGCAGCCGGCGCCAACCAGGACGCCACCAACTACCTGGTGTCGCAGTTCAACTCTCAGCACACGGGCTCGATCCACGTCACCGCGACGTATGCGGGCAACTATGACGACACGTTCGCCAAGTACAAGGCGTCGATCCAGTCCAACCAGCTGCCCGACCTGGTGCAGATCTACGACATCGGCACCCGCTTCATGATCGACAGCGGCACCATCCAGCCGATGCAGGTCTTCATCGACCATGACAAGTACAACGTCAGCGACCTGGAGCCCAACCTGCTCGGCTACTTCTCCATCAACGGCAAGCTGTACTCGATGCCCTGGAACAACTCGACGCCGCTGCTGTACTACAACAAGGACGCGTTCCAGAAGGCCGGCTTGGATCCCAACAAGCCGCCGCGCACGCTGGCCGAGATCCGCGACGACGCGCAGAAGCTGACGATCAAGGATTCCTCGGGCAACGTGACGCAGTACGGCTTCGGCGCAGCCATCTACGGCTGGTTCCTGGAGCAGCTGACGGCGCAGGCCGACCAGCAGTACTGCAACAACGGCAACGGCCGCGACAAGTCCGCCACCAAGGTCAACCTCAACCAGCCGACCGACGTGAACATCGTCGATTGGTGGACCAAGATGGTCGGCGACGGGATCGCGCTCAACACCGGCCGCAACACCACCGATGCGCAGAACGCCTTCAAGGCCGGCAAGATGGCGATCACGCTGGAGTCGACCGGCGTCATGCGCGGATTTCAGGCCGCGGTCAAGTTCCCGCTCGGCGCGGGCAACTTCCCCAAGCCCACCGACACGGCCGGCGGCGGGCCGATCATCGGCGGCGCCTCGCTCTGGATCGTCAACAAGAAGCCGTCGTACGTGCAGAAGGCGGCCTGGGAGTTCGTCAAGTTCCTGGAGCAGCCGCAGAACATGGCCTACTGGCACACGCACACCGGCTACTTCCCGGTCTCCAAGGCCGCGCAGAGCGATCCCTCGGACGTGGCCTGGCGGCAGCAATACCCGCTCTTCAACGTGGCCATCGACCAGCTGCACCAGACCAAGCTGGACAAGGCCACGCAGGGCTGCCTCCTGGGCGTGATGCCGGCGACCAGGCAGGCCGCCGAGGTGGGCATGGAGGCGGCCATCACCAAGAAATCACAGCCCCAGAAGGCGATGGACGACGCAGTCGCGTCGATCCAGCCGCAGATCGACCAGTACAACCAGGCCGTCGGCAAGTCATAGGGGAGGGGCTCGCCCCTACGTCGTTTCGGTCACCTTGCGCAGGCCGCGCGGACGGTCGGGGTCGAGCCCCCGCCGCGCGGCCAGCGCTTGCGCGAAGAGCTGACCGGCGACCGCGAACGGGATTGGAGTCAGCGCTTCCGGCAGCTTCGTACGCAGGCTGACAGAGCGCGCGTCAGCGCGCAGGTGATCGCCGATGCGCAGCACGTTCACGCCCTGCTCCTCGAGGCGGCGCCCCAGGCGGCGCATGTCGGCCCGCGCCGGGCCGGCGGCTTCCAGCAGCAGCAGCGGCAGCTCAGGATCGACGGCGGCGATCGGACCGTGCATGAAGTCGGCCACCGAGCGCGCCTCGGCCAGCAGGTACGAGGTCTCGGTGACCTTGAGCGCCACCTCCTGCGCCGTGGCGAGGTGGTAGCCGCGGCCGATAACGGCCAGGCGGCGGCCCTCGACGGCCGCGGCCAGCCGGCCGGCGTCGCTCTCCAGCGCGGCGGCCGCCGCGCAGGGCAGCGACTCGATGGCAGCGCGGAACTCGGGATCGGGATCCAGCGCGCAGGAGAGCATGGCGAGGCACAGCAGGCTGGCGGTATAGGTCTTGGAGGCAGGCACGCTGCGCTCCCGGCCGGCGCCCATGGGCACCACCACCTCCGCCCCACGGCCGAGGCGTGAGCGCGGCTCGTTGACGAGGGCGAAGGCGGGCCGCCGCTGGCGGCGCGCCTCCTCGACCACGGCGGCCACGTCCGGCGAGGCGCCGGACTGGCTGATGGCCAGCACGGCCAGTCCGTCCAGGCGAGGCGGGCTGGCGTAGAGGGTGAAGGCCGAAGGGGCGGCCAGAGCCACCGGCAGCCGGTTGCGGATTTCGAACAGATACTTGGCGTAGGTGGCGGCGTGGTCGGAGCTGCCGCGGGCGGCCAGCACCAGCGCGGCCGGGCGCGCCCGGCGCAGCTTCGCCGCCACCTCCTCCACCTCCGCCCAGCCGGCGTCCAGCCGGCGCGCCAGCACCTCCGGCTGGGACCGGATCTCCTCCAGAAAGATCGATGTCAATCCCGGGGGCAGACCTCGCCGGCGACCAGCGTCAGGCGCACCCGCAGCTGGCCGTCCAGCACCACCAGGTCGGCGGGCAGGCCGGCGGCGATCCGGCCCACGCGGCGCTCGCCCAGCGCGCGAGCAGGGGTCAAGGTCGCCATCTCGACCACCTGCCGCAGGCCCAGGCCCAGGCCCGCGAGCACGCGGACCATGCCGTCCATGGTGGCCAGGCTGCCGGCCAGGGTGCCGTCCTTGAGCCGCACCGTGCGCCCGTCGGACAGGATCTGCTCGCCGCCCAGCAGGTGGCTGCCCGGAGGCGCCCCCGCCGCCGTCGTCTGGTCGGTGGTCAGCGCGATGCCGCGGGGACCCTTGGCTCGCACCGCCAGCGCCATGGCCAGCGGATGGACGTGCTCGCCGTCGGCGATCAGGCCCACGGTGGGACGGGGGTCGAGCAGGGCCGCGCCTGGTAAGCCCGGCTGGCGCTGCTTGAAGGGCGACATGGCGTTGAAGAGGTGGGTCACGAAGCGCGCGCCGGCGTCGAAGCCGGCCTGCGCCTCCTCGGCGGTGGCCGCCGAGTGCCCCAGCGAGACGAGGACGCCGGCCGCGCGCAGGCGCGCGATCGCCTCCAGCGCTCCCGGCAGCTCGGGCGCCAGCGTGGCCATTCGGGGCTTGGCGGCCAGCACCGCGGACACTCGCTCCGCCGTGGGCTCCAGCATCTCCGCGGGGTCGTGCGCGCCGGCGTGACGCGGGCTCAGGAACGGCCCTTCCAGGTGGGCGCCCAGCACATGCGCGCCCGGGGCGCGCGCGTGGGCTGCGGCCTCCACGAAGGCGCGGCCCTCGGCCAGCGGCCGCGAGATCAGGGTGGGCATGAAGGCGGTCACGCCGGTGGTGGTCAGCGCGGCCGAGATCCGCTCGATGGCCGCCCGGCCCTCGGTCGCGTCGTAGCCGGCGAAGCCGTTGACCTGGAGGTCGACGAAGCCCGGCGCCACCACGTCGCCCGGCTGCGTCAGCAGTTGGGCCCCCGCCACCCGCTGCTCCCCCGGCCGCACCCAGGCCACCCGCCCGTCCTCGACAAGCACGCTGCCGGGGTCGAACTCACGCGCCGGCGTGAGCACCCGGCCGCGCAGGAGGTAGCGGGTCATAGGCCCAGGACCTCGCGGGCGGCTTCGGCGTTGGGGCGAGCGGCGCCGTAAGTCGCGACGTAGCCCCGGGCCCGCGGCTTCAGCACCGGCGTGCCCATCTCCACCACCACCGCCTCGGGGTGTGCCTCCACGACCTCCTGCTGCCAGGGGTGCCGGTGCAGGTCGCGCACGACCAGCACCAAGGGCCGCCCGTCGACAGTCTCCAGCGGCACCTCGCCGCCCAGGCCCCAGGGCACCGGCCCGGCCGCCCAGGAGGCGGGCGGGTCGAGCCGGACCACGGCGGCCCGCGCGCCGACGCGCACCTCGCCCTCGCTGCGGAGGGCCCGGCGGGCGGCCTCGGCTCCGGCTCCGGCCCCCGCCGCTGGCCGAGCGGCGCGGGCCTGCGCGGCCCAGCGGGCGACCTCGCGCACCCGGCCCGCGGCCTCGGCCAGCCGAACTTCGGGCACCGCCGCCAGCGCGGCCTGGTAGTCCTCCAGGTCGGCCTCCGTGCGCGGCGTGCCGCCCAGGCAGAGCGCGTCCACGCCGGCCACCAGCGCCTCGCCGGCGGCCCCTTCGCGCTCGGCCAGGGCGTGCATGTCCATGCCGTCGCTGACCACCAGCCCCCCAAACCCCAGCTCCCCGCGCAGGACGCCGCTGAGCAGCCGGCGGCTGAGCGTGGCGGGCCGGGAGTCGTACTCGGGCGCCACCGCGTGCGCCGGCATCACGGCCTTCACCCCGGTCGCAATGGCGGCCTCGAAGGGGGCCAGATCGACGCGGGCCAGGACCGGCATCTCCACGTGGGAGTCGGCGCGGGTGGCGCCGTGGCCCGGGAAGTGCTTCGCGCAGGCGGCCACGCCCTGCGACTGCAGTCCGCGCACGAAGGCGGCCGTGTGCTCGGCCACCAGCGCGGGATCGGAGCCGAAGGAGCGGACGCCCACGATCGGGTTCAGAGGGTCGGCGTTGACATCGGCGACCGGGGCCAGGTCGAGGTCGATGCCCAGCTCGGCCAGGCGGGCGCCGATCTCGGCAGCCACCTGCTGGGTCAGCCGCACGTCGCCGGCGGCGCCCAGGGCCAGGTTGCCGGGCGTGCTGCTGCCGGTGGCGGCGTCCAGGCGGGTCACGTCGCCGCCCTCCTCGTCGATCGCCACCAGGACGTCCTCGCGCTCGGCACGCAGCGCAGCCACCAGCGCCGCCACCTGCTCCGGCGAGCGCACGTTGCGCGCGAAGAGCACGACGCCGCCGAGGCCCTCGGCGACCGCGCGCCGCAGCCATGCCGGCGCCTCCAAACCGTCGAACCCCGGCAGCAGCACGCCCAAAGCCGTCATCCCTTCACCGCCCCCGCGGTCAGCCCCGACGCGATGTAGCGCTGCAGCGCCAGGAAGAACACCACCACCGGCAGGCCGGTGAGCGTGGCGCCCGCCATCAGGCCGCCCCAGTCCGTGCCGTGGCTGGTGGTGAAGGAGGCCAGCCAGACCGTCAGCGTCTGGTGGGCGCCGCTGCGCAGCAGCACGTAAGCCACCAGGTACTCGTTCCAGGCCTGGATGAAGGCGTAGACGGAGGTCGCGACCAGGCCGGGGGCGACCAGCGGGAAAACGATCCGGAAGAAGGCGCCGGTGCGGGAGCAGCCGTCGGTCATCGCCTGCTCCTCCATCTCCACCGGCACGTTGACGATGAAGCCGCGCAGCGTCCAGGTCATGAAGGGCAGCACGAAGGCCAGGTAGGTGAGCACCACAGCCAGCAGCGTGTCGACTAGCTCCAGCGAGTCATAGAAGAGAAAGATCGGGATCACCAGCGCCGAGAGCGGGACCATCTGGATCCCGATCAGCATGGCCAGCACCGCGCCCCGCCCCCGGAAGCGGAACCGGGCCACGGCCAGCGCTGCCAAGAACGCGAGCCCGACCGAGACTACGACGGTGGCGGTCACGATCAGGATGCTGTTGGCCACGTCGTTCCAGAAGAAGGGCTGGGCGACCGCGCCGACGAAGTTGTCCAGCGTCGGCCGCAGCGGCACCCAGACCGGCGTCACCGTCAGGATCTCGCGGCCGGGCTTGAAGGCGGTCGTGACCATCCAGTAGATCGGGAAGACCATGAGGGCGAAGGCCACCAGGGCGACCGCGTCCCAGCCCAGCCGGCGCAGCTGCGCCGCCGTCATGCCGCCTCCTCGCCCAGCTGCCCCAGGTAGTGGCGGACGTAGCCGGAGGTGGCCAGGGCCAGGATCAGGACCAGGATCACCGCCAGCGCCGAGCCCAGGCCGTACTGGGTGACCCGGAAGGATTCGCTGAAGCTGTAGATGCCGAGCAGGAAGTAGTCGGCCGCGGGCCGCTGGTTGAGCATGATCCAGACCTGGTCGAAGACCTTGAAGTCCCAGATCGTCGACAGCGTGGCCAGGATCACGAACACCGGCCGCAGGATG
>DASUVY010000151.1:0-9760 GCA_036378695.1 Candidatus Dormiibacterota bacterium | reverse complement strand
CATCGTGTTCACGATCGCGAACCCGCAGACGGCGAGCGTGATCGCCGCCAGGAAGCCGGCTCCGCCGCCCACCGCCGAGCCCGACAGGGAAAGGATGAGCGCGGTCAGGGCGATCCCCAGCGCCGCACCGGCCGCCGTCAGGGCGGTGCGCAGCGGCCGCCGGCCGACCGCGTCCAGGCCCAGGCGCAGGGCGTCGATGCTGCGCAGCCGGGTGAGCGGCTCGATTGCGATGGGGGCGCGGGTGGTGCGCCGGCCCCGCGCCTTGTCGACCACGACGCGACCGTCGCGCATGCGCACCACGCGATCCGCCCCGGCGGCTACGTCGGGGTCGTGGGTGACCAGGATCACAGTGGCGCCCCGCTGGTGCAGGTCCTGGAGCAGCTCCAGCACCTGCTCGCCGCTGGCGGAGTCGAGGTTGCCGGTCGGCTCATCGGCCAGCACCAGGCCGGGCCGGCCCGCCAACGCCCTGGCCACGGCCACCCGCTGCTGCTCGCCGCCGGAGAGCCGGCCGGGCCGGAAGCGCGCCCGGGCTCCGAGACCCACCAGCTCCAGCAGGCGGCGGGCGCGGGCCCGGCGCTGGGCGGAGGGCACCCCGGCCAGCGCCAGCGGCATGGCCACGTTGTCCTCGGCGGTCAGTGTGGGCAGCAGGTTGAAGGTCTGGAAAACCGTGCCCACCCGCTGCAGCCGGTAGTCGGCCAGCGCGGGCTCAGGCAGCTGGTCGAGCGCGGCCCCGGCCGCGTAGACGTGGCCGCTGGTGGGCCGGTCGAGTCCGCCCAGTAGCCCCAGCAGTGTCGTCTTGCCGCAGCCCGAGGGTCCGACCACGGCCACGAACTCGCCCGGCGCGATCTCCAGGGTCACATCCTGCACGGCGTCGATCCGCACCTCGCCCATCCGGTACGTCCGCGTCACCGAGTCGAGGCGCAGGCCGACCGCCTGGCCGAGCAGGTCCCGGAAGCCGTCTACCGGCGGAACCTGCGGCCGAGGGGCCGGGGCCACAGCGATGGGTAGGGTCACTTCCAGGACCTCAGGAACCTCGGCCACCGCCTCTGGCTCAGGCTCAGGCTCGGGGACCTCGCCCGGCGGGCCGGGCGTGAAGGCCACCACCGCGTCGGCCGCGCGCTCGATCGCGGAGCGCTGGCGGCGGGAACGCCGAGGCGGCCGGCCATGGGTCTCCGAATCCTCCAGTTCGCGCACGTCGGCCACTCCTCAGTGAGGAAGCGTAAGTCTCACCGAGCTGCCAGGTCGACAGCTATAGAGAGTGTTTGGGGCGCGGCCTCGGGGCTCTCGGCCAGGATCAGCTGCTGGACCTCGCGCACCCGCTCCACCGAGGTCTGGAGGAGGAGCAGCGCCTCGTGGTTGCGGTGCATGCGGCCCTCGCGGAAGTGGAAGGTGTGCACGGTCGGGATCACCGCGCCGGTGCCGACCAGCTGCAGCTCGACCAGCTTCTCCCCCGCCCGCTCGGCCTCGTCGCGGGACCCGAAGGTGGCCAGAATCAGGACCTGCTCGGAACCCACGCTCTAATCAGACCACGGCGCCGCGGCCCAAGGGCGATCCAGCCAGATGATCGCTCCGGCCAGGCCCAGCCCTCCCAGCAGCAGGCCGCCCAGCACGTCGGACTCCCAGTGAGCCTGGAGGTAGACGCGGTCGAAGCTCTCCGCCGCGATCAGGACCAGCGCTCCGATCACCGCCGTCCAGCGCAGCCAGCGCCGCTCGCTGAGGCGTGCGACCACGAACGCGAGCAGCCCATAGGCCACCACCGTGCGCACCATGTGGCCGCTGGGAAAGCTGCCGGCCGCCAGGCTCTGGCCCAGGAGGTCCGACACGCTCGGCCCGTCGCCGTGCCGGACCGAAGCGGGCGGAGCCGGGTAGTCGACGATCCGCTTGTACAGGATCTCGAGCACGACCACCGCCGGCAGCGCCAGGACCGCCAGCGCGTCGACACCGAAGTGGTGCCGCCACAGCCAGAGCCCGAGCAGCGCCGTCACCAGCGTGGTCATCTCGAGCCCGCCGAAGAGCGCCAGCAGGCGGAAGGGAAGCCCCAGCTGCGGGCGCCAGGCCTCGGTCATGGCGTGCGAGACGTCGACATCCAGCGAGTGCGTGGTGCCCGCCGCCACCACCGCCGTGAAGACCATGAAGCCCACACCCAGGGCGGCGAAGGCGAACAGCGTCCTCCTTAACGCTGACAACGGCGGCAGAAGACTGTGGTACGGCCGGCCAGCCGGACGCTGGCCAGGGGACGGCCGCAGGTCGGGCAGGGCTGGCCGCCGCGCCCGTACACCAGCAGGCGTTCCTGCTGGGCGCCGCGCTCGCCGAAGGCGTCCCGGTAGCTGTCGACCGAGCTGCCGCGATTGGCGATGGCCGTGGTCAGCGACTCCTGCAGCGCCTCGCGCAGGCGCTTGACGGCCGGGCGGCTCAGGGACGAGCCGGGCCGGTCCGGCCGGACGCGGGCCTTGAAGCACGACTCGTCGGCGTATATGTTGCCGACCCCCGCCAGCACCGCCTGGTCCAGCAGCAGCGCCTTCAGCGGCGCCCGCCGGGCGTGGAGGCGACGGTAGAGGTCGACGGCGGTGAAGCTCTCGTCGATCGGCTCCGGGCCCAGGCGCGGGATGGCCCGGTGGGCCAGCAGCTCCTCCTCGGTGCCGAACAGGAGCCGCCCGAAGCGGCGGATGTCGCGGTAGCGCAGCTGGCGCCCGTCGTCCAGGAGAAACGTGGCGTGCACGTGGGGCGCCAGCTCGGCCTCGGCATCGAACAGCTGCAGGTGGCCGGTCATGCCCAGGTGGACGACCATCAGAAAGCCATCCGTCAGATGGAAAAGCAGGTACTTGCCGCGGCGGGTCAGAGCCTCGACCTCGCGCCCGGTCACGCCCTCCACGAACTGCTCCGGCTCGGGGTGGCGGACGATGCTGGGAAAGCGCAGATCGACGCGCACCACGCGGCGGCCGACCAGGAAGGGCCGCAGTCCGGCGGCCACCGTCTCGACCTCCGGAAGCTCAGGCACGACGGCGCCCGCAGCAGTACCGATTTTTCGAAAAACCAGGTTTGGCCGGGCGTCGCGGGCCATGGTTTTTCGAAAAACCTGGTCTTGGCGCGGCGGCGCCGCCCAGGTTTCCCGGGAAACGCGAGGCGGGCGTGGACCGAAGATCAGGCAACTACGGTCGCGAGCTTGCTCATGTCGGCCCAGTTGGGGCCGACCCGTGACTCCACCTCCAGCCGCGACTCCAACTCGTAGGCGTCGGTCATCACCCTCGGCACCATCTCCGAGAAGGCGTCCAGCTCCGACCGCGGGATCTCGAAAAGCAGCTCATCGTGCACCTGCAGCAGCATCTTGCCGCGCAGCCCGGTCGCCTCGATCTCGCCCTGGAGGCGCACCATCGCGATCTTGATGATGTCCGCGGCCAGCGACTGGAACGGGAAGTTGATCGCCATCCGCTCGGCCGCCATGCGCAGCTGGTAGTTGGGTGAGCGCAGGTCGGGGATCGCCCGCCGCCGCCCCGTCGAGCTGATCACGATCCCGGTTTCGCGCGCCGCCTGGCGGACCCCCTCCAGGTACTCGCGCAGCTTGGCGAAGGCCGTCCAGTACTCCTTCAGGAACTCGCGCGCTTCGTCCCCGGGGATGCCCATCTGCATGGACAGTCCGTACTCGCCCTGGCCGTAGATCGACCCGAAGTTGGCGACCTTCGCGAGCCGCCGCTGGTTCGGCTCCACCAGCTCCAGGGGCACCTTGAAGACGCGCGAGGCGGTGGCGGCGTGGATGTCCTGGCCGGCTGCGAACGCCGCCAGCAGGTTGGGGTCGCCGGAGAGGTGGGCGGCGATCCGCAGCTCGATCTGCGAGTAGTCGGCCGCGAAGAGCAGGTGGTCGGGGTGCTCGGCGTGGAAGGCCCGCCGGATGCGCTGGCCGAGCTCGGTCCGGATCGGGATGTTCATGAGGTTGGGGTTGGAGGAGGCCAGGCGCCCCGTGGCGGTGGCGGCCTGCCCGAAAGAGGTGTGCACGCGACCCGTGCTGGGGTCCATCAGCTCGGGCAGCGCGTCGACGTAGGTCGACTTCAGCTTGGAGAGCTGGCGATGCTCCAGGATCAGGCCGACCACGGGGTGCTTGTCGCGGAGCGACTCCAGCGTCTCGGCGTCGGTCGAGTACCCGGTCTTGGTGCGCTTGCCGACCGGTAGCTTCAGGTCCTCGAAGAGCAGCTTGGCCAGCTGCTGCGGCGCGTTGAGGTTGAACTCGTAGCCCGACAGCTCCGAGACTTCGGCCTCCAGCGCCGCCAGCTGCTCGCCCAGCTCCCGCTGCATCTCCCGCAGGTACGGGATGTCGACCGAGACCCCCTCCCACTCCATCTGCGCCAGGACCCGGGCCAGGGGCAGCTCGATCTCGTGGAAGAGGTAGTCGACCTGGACGTTGCGCATCTCCGCCTCCAGGCGCGGGTGGAGCTGGAGGATGGCCTGCGCGCGCTGGCCGGCGTAGGTGGCGACCTCGTGGACCGGCGCCTGCGAGGGCTTGATCTCCTTGCGGCCGACGCCCAGGAGCTGGTCGGAGCCCATCAGGGTCATGCCCAGCAGCTCGCGGGCCAGGTCGTCCAGCCGGGGATCGCGGGAGCCGGCGCCCAGCAGGTAGGCGGAGAGGAAGGTGCTGAACACCCAGCGGTAGCTCTGCTCGTCGACCTGGTCCAGGAGCAGCTGCATGTCCTTGACGTCGTGGGTGGAGAGCGCCCTGGTCGCCAGGGCGTCTGCCACTTCGGCCGCCGGGCGCCCGGTCAGCGGCAGGTAGAAGGCGTCGCCGGCGGTTGCGATGCCCAGTCCGACGGGAGTGCCGCCACGCGCCGGCCCGTCCCAGAGCCCGAAAACGCCCACCTCCTCGGCCGCGGAGATGGCCGCGCAGAGCTCCTCCAGCGAGGCGTGCTCGGGCACCAGCCGCACGCCGTGCAGGTCCTCCGGCGGGGCGAACTCGAGCTTGGCCTGCACCGGCACCACGTCCGGCGCCGGGAAGCGGGCCAGGAGCTGCCGGAACTCGAGCATGTCGAAGACGCGCCGGGCCTCCTCGGGGTCGTAGCGCAGCCAGCGCGCCTTCTCCAGCTCCAGCGGGACCTCGACGTCGGTCTGAATGGTGACCATGCGCTTGCCCAGGCGGACCTGGTCGGCCGCGGCCAAAAGGTTGGTCTTGACCCGCCCCTCCTTGAGCTCGTCCAGCCGCTCGAGCAGGCTCTCGATGCTGCCGTACTTCTGGACCAGCTCGCCCGCGGTCTTGTCCCCGACCCCGGCCACGCCGGGGATGTTGTCGGAGGTGTCGCCGCGCAGCGCCTTGTAGTCGATCAGCTGCACGGGCTCGAAGCCGTAGCGCTGGCGCACCTGGTCGGGCCCGTAGAGAAAGGTGTCGGTGATGCCGCGCCGGGGCACCAAGGCATCCACGTCCTCGGTCACCAGCTGCAGGCAGTCCAGGTCGCCGCTGACGATGGTCACGTGCAGGCCCTCGGCGGCCGCCTTGCGGGCCAGGGTGCCGATCACGTCGTCGGCCTCGTAGCCCTCGACGCCGTAGATGGGGATGGCCAGCGAGGTCAGCACCTGGCGGGTGCGCTCGATCTGGGGCCGGAGGTCGTCGGGCATCGGCCGCCGGCCCGCCTTGTAGTCCGCGTACTCCTCCGAGCGGAAGGTCGGCTTGCCCAGGTCGAAGGCGGCGATCGCGTAGTCGGGCCGGTTGGCGAGCACGATGGCCAGCATCGACGTGAACCCGTAAACCGCGTTCGTGACCTCCCCGCTGGAGGTGCTCATGGGAGGCAATGCGAAGAACGCGCGGTAGATCAGGCTGTGGGCGTCCATGAGCACCAGACGGCCGCGCCGGGAGCCCTTCGCCACTACGTTTTGAATTCTAGGTTTGGCCTGTCGGGGGCTCGGGAACCCCCCGCTATAGTTGCGGCCAGAGGGAGATTCCAACGGAAGACTGGGTCGAAGTCGGCGTTGACAGCATCCGGGTCCACGTGCAGACCGGACAGCACGTGGTGATCCTCAAGGAGAAGAACGCCGACCGCTACCTCCCCATCTGGATCGGCCCCTTCGAGGCCAACGCGATCGCCCTCAAGATCACCGGCCAGACCCCGGAGCGGCCCATCACCCACGACCTCATGCTCACGGCCATGAGCGAGTTCGACATGGTGGTCAAGCGGATCGTGGTCACCTCGCTCTCCGGTGAGGTCTTCTTCGCCCGCCTGCACGTCGAGCAGAACGGCCGCGAGACCGACATCGACTCCCGCCCCAGCGACGCCATCGCGCTGGCGGTCCGCTTCGAGTGCCCGATCTACGTGACCCGTGACGTCCTGGAGCGGGCGGGCGTGATCCCCGAGAAGGAGGAGGACGAGGCGAATGCGGCCGCCTCCGGTCCCCTCGACGAGGACCGGCTGGCCGTGTTCCGGGACCTGGTCAACAGCCTCGACCTGCCCGACCTGCCGGATGAGCCCGGCACCCGAGGGGGAACCTCCAAGAGTTGACCTCCCAGCAGGAGCTGGAGGCCAGCCTCAGGCTCCTGGTGGCTCTTCTCCTCGGCATCGCGATCGGCATCGAGCGCGAGTACCACCATCATCCGGCCGGCCTGCGCACCATGGCGGCGGTCTCGATCGGCGCCTCCCTCTACTCGGTGATCGGCGCCTATGCGATGCACACCGACCCCACCCGGATCGCGGCCCAGGTGGTGACCGGGGTGGGCTTCCTTGGCGCCGGCGCCATCCTGCGCAGCGGCGCCTCCATCCACGGCCTCACCACCGCGGCCGCGATCTGGGTGGTGGCGGCGATCGGGATGGCGGCGGGCTTCGGCCTCTTCATCCTGGCCGGCCTGTGCACGCTGATGGTGGTGATCCTGCTGGTCGTACTTAAGCGAGTGGAGGACATGATCTTCACAGGCCCCCTGAACCGCCGAAGCACCGATCCCAAGTAGCGTCCCGACCGCCCTTCGGGTAGCGTTCTTGTGGTTTTTGGGATGCTCTTCTCCTTGACCCCACGCCGGAGCGAAGCGCTGGAGGTGCTGCAGCGCCTGACCCAGCAGGCGGGCGCCGCCGTGCACTACTCGCTGGTCGGCGCCCGCATGCGGATCTCGGCCTGGACCGCCTACGGGCTGCTCCGCGAGCTGGAGGCCATGGGCCTGGTGGTGCGCCGCTACGCCCTGGGCGGGAACGCCGGCGGGGGCCGCTCGCGCATCCTCTTCGAGCCCAGCTCCCCGGCTCGCGCCGAAACCGGCGACGACACGCCTTTGCGGAGCGCGTTCGAGCGCTTCGCCGCCATCCCCGACGACGCCGCCGCGGTGCGCGCCTACCTCTCGGAGGCCGGCAACGACCTGGCCTGGCACCTCGGCTTCTGGCTGGGGCGCCTGGAGGCGGCGGGCCGGAACGCGCACGAGGCGGCGCGCACGGTGCTCGAGGGCAGCGGGCTTCCGGCCGCCAAGATGCAGGCGGTGGCCGCGCTGAGCCTCGGCACCACCCTCGCCCGCCTCGGCCCGGCGCGCCTCGCCGACCGCCTGACCGCGGCCGCCAGCCGCTTCTCGGCCCGGCTGGACGAGGCCGCCCGCGTCTCCGACGCGCGCCTGGCCCAACTGGTCGACTCCGCCCGGCGCCTGGACCACCCCACGAAATCTGCGATTTCGCGGGGACCCCGGGTGGAGGCGACATGAGCTCGGTAGCCATAGTCACCGACTCCACCGCGGACCTGCCGGCGGATCTGGCGAGGGAGCGCGGCGTGACCGTGGTGCCGCTGACCGTGAGCCTCCAGGGCACCGACTACCTGGACGGGGTCGACATAACCGCCGCGGACTTCTACCGGCGGCTGCAGGCGGGCGCGGGCGCCGTGGCCACCACCTCCCAACCGGCCCCCGCCCGCTTCCAGGAGGCCTACCACCGGCTGCTCGAGAAGCACGACGAGGTGGTGTCGATCCACATCTCGGAGAAGCTCTCCGGCACCTACGCGGCGGCCGTCCAGGGCGCCGAGCTGGCCGGCGCCGGCAAGCGGGTGCGGGTGGTGGACTCCGCCATGGTCTCGATGCCGCTGGGCCTGATGGTCCTGGCGGCGAGCGGCGCGGCCTCCGGCGGCAGCGCCCGCGAGGTGGTCGAGCGGCTGGAGGAGCTGCGCGCCCAGGTGGGAGTCTTTTTCATGGTCGCGACGCTCGAGTACCTGCGCCGGGGCGGCCGCATCGGCGCCGCCAACGCCCTGCTGGGATCCGTGCTCCAGGTCAAGCCGGTGCTCACGATCCGGGAGGGCGAGGTGACGCCGCTGGAGCGGGTGCGCACCCAGGAGCGGGCGCTGGCGCGGCTGGTCGACCTGGTGCGCGAGCAGGACCGCGGCCACGGGCTCTGCGCGATCGTCGGCCATGCCGCCTCGGAGGCCACCGCCGAGCGCATCGCGTCCGACATCGAGGACGGCTGCGAAAGCCTCCTCGTGCAGCCGCTGGGCCCGGTGGTCGGAGCCCACGCGGGTCCCGGCACCGTTGGCGTCGGCTGCTACCCCGCCGAGCTCTTCCCGCTCCGCTTGAAGAGGCTCAGCGCGGCCGCCGCCAGGTGACCGCGACGGTCGAGGCCCGCTTCTCCAGCCGGCCGGCGACCGCCAGCGACTGCAGGTGCGCCAGCCCTTCCTGGAGCGCCAGCCGCCGCTCCCAGAGCTGCTTCCGGTAGCCCCAAACACCCAGCGCCACGTCCCAGGCCGACATCTCGCGGTCGCCGATCAGCTCCACCATGCGGTCCTTGCGCCGCTCGTGGTGCGCGATCAGTCCCTCGACCACCTCATCCGGGTCCCCGAAAGGCCGGCCGTGAGCCGGGAAGACCATCCGGGGCTCGTGCGCGCTCAGTCGGCGCAGCGCCGCCGTGTAGTCGTCCAGCGGGTTGGGCGTGCTCTGCGGATGGAGCGCGATGTTGGGGCTGATCTCCGCCAGCAGCTGGTCGCCGCTGAAGAGCAGGCGCTCCTCCACGTCGAACAGGCAGATGTGGCCCGGCGAGTGGCCTGGCGTCCAGTCCACCAGCAGCCGGCGGCCGCCCAGCTCCAGGGTTTCGGCGCCGTCCAGCTGTAGGTCGACTTCGGCCGGCATCACGAAGTCGCGCAGGCTGCGGGAGGCGTTCTTCAGCTCCTCGGCCTCCCGCTCCGGCACCCCGTGCAGGCTGAGGTGGCGGCCCACCTCCTCCACCAGCGTCTCCAGCTCCAGGTAGCGGGGGTGCACCAGCGGCACCTCCAGGCGGTGCATGAGCAGCTCCATGCCCCACTCCTCCACCAGTGGGCCCGCGGCGCCGTAGTGGTCGGGATGGATGTGGGTGATCACGAGGCGGCGGGGGCGGCCGCCGACGCGCTCGATCGCATCCCGGAGCAGGCCCAGCGACTCCGGCGTGTTCATGCCGCAGTCGAGGAGGTCGAGGCTGTCGCCCTCCCGGAAGAGGTAGACGTTGACCGCCCCTTCCTCGAAAGGGATCGGGAGGCTGAGCCGGTGGACGCCGGCGGCGACCTCCGCCAGGGTCGTCATAAGATGGTTTCAGCCATGGCGCGCAGCGTCATTACAGCCAAAAGGAGCGCTTACTGACTTATGACCGACCAGCTGAACGCCGATCAGGTTACGCCGGACCAGGTGTTCGAACAGATGCCCAACTACTTCCAGCCCGACAAGGCTGGGAACACGAACGCCACCATCAATTTCGACCTGGGCGGGCCCAACGGCGGCAAGTACTGGATCAAGATCGCGGACGCCACGGCTACCTCCGGCAAGGGCGAGGGTGAGAATCCCAACCTGACCCTGATGGCCGACGCCAAC
>DASUVY010000150.1:0-50519 GCA_036378695.1 Candidatus Dormiibacterota bacterium | reverse complement strand
TGCACAAGCAGAAGTCGGCCGAACGGGGTGAGCATCGCCCTACGATGTGCCATCGAGAGCCTCCTGTCAGGGTCGGTTTGAGCAACTCAACCCCACAGGAAGGCTCTCGCCTTGTCAATGACCTACTCGGGAAGTACACCTAGTGCCCGCGCCCTGGTCCCGTGAGCCGGCCGGCCGCTGGGTCGAGCACGAGATCGACAGCGCGCTGCTCCGCGGCAACCCTCTCGGCGATCCGCACGTTCGCCCCCTCTGGGTGTACCTGCCGCCCGGCTACGAAGACGACGATCAGCGCCGATACCCGTCCATCTATGTGATCCAGGGCATGACGGGCCAGCTCGACATGTGGCGCAACCGCACCGCGTTCCGCCCCAACTTTCCCGAGCTGCTCGACGGCCTCTTCGCAAACCAGGGCTGCCCGCCCGCGATCGTCGTTTTCGTCGACTGCTGGACCTCATACGGCGGGTCTCAGTTCCTCGACTCGCCGGGCACCGGCCGCTACCACAGCTACCTCTGCGCCGAGGTGGTGCCGATGGTGGACGCCGAACACCGCACCATCAATGCGCCCGCGCACCGCGGGATCATGGGCAAGTCCAGCGGCGGCTACGGCGCCATGGTCACGCCCATGCTGCGACCCGACCTCTTCGGTGGCCTCGCCACCCATGCCGGCGACGCCATCTTCGAGCTCTGCTACCTGCCCGAGTTCGGCCAGGTGGCCCGCGCCTTGCGCGACCACTACGACGGGTCCTACGAGAAGTTCTGGGCGGACTTCCGCTCCCGGCCGGCCTGGTCGCAGCCCGACGACGACCGCCTGGTGGACGCGTACGCGATGGCCGCCTGCTATTCGGCCGACCCTGACGGCACGGTGCGCCTGCCCTTCGACACCGACACCGGGATGCTCATCCCCGAGGTCTGGGAGCGGTGGCTGCGCTGGGATCCCGTGCGCATGGCGCCGCGCCATGCCGACCAGCTCAAAAGCCTGCGCGCGATCTACATCGACGCCGGGCGCCGCGACGAGTACTTCCTGGACCTGGGCGCCGAGGCCTTCCGGCGCGCGTTGGCGACGGCCGGCGTCACCGATGTGCACTTCGAGCTCTTCGACGCCGGGCACGCCATGATCGAATACCGTTACCCGATCGCACTCCGCTACCTGGCCGAGCGCTTACAGCCGGAAGCCTGATGTTCGCGAGCAGCAACTACCCGCCCGACCAGAAGGCCGCCGACGAGTTCGTGGCCCAGATGCGGCACGGCACCCTGATCGCCTGCCCGCCCCGCGGCCACCCCCAGGTCTCGATCCTGCCCTTCGTGCGCAGCGGCGGCTACATCGAGCTGCACTGCGTGCAGGGCGATCCCACCCTGGACGCCGTGCGGGCCAACCCGCTGGTGACCTTCTTCGTCTCCGACTTTCTGGCCTGGTCGCCCCACGACTGGGTCGACCCGGTGGACGCCGGCAAGGCCACGCTGCACTTCCGCGCCGTGGCCTTCGAGTGCGAGGCCGAGGACGTCTCCACCGAACCTGAAGCCGTGGCCGGCGCCCTGCGCCGGCTGCTGGCCGCCTACGAGCCCGACCGCACCTACGAGCCGCCGCAGATGGGCGATTTTTACGGCCCGCGCCTGCAGCGGCTGGCGACCATGCGCCTGCGCGAGCTGCGCCGACACGTCAAGTTCAAGACGGGCCTGGGCACGCCACAGATGCGCCAGCGGGTGGCCGACCACCTGCGCGAGCGCGACGCGCCCGGGGATGCCCGGGCCGCCGACGTGATCGAGCACTACATAAAGAGGTAAGGCCGGCCCTCGGTATCGTCGGAGGGCGGTGACACGCCGCACCTTCATGCGCCTGCTGGCCGCCGCCACGGCCGGCACCGCCTGCGCTTCGGTTCCCTCCCCCCGCAGTGCGGGGGGAGGTAGGAGGGGAGCGCCCACCATAACCGGCGTCAACTGGTTCGGCTTCGAGACCTCCCTCTTCGCGCCCCACGGCCTCTGGGCCAGGAACTGGCAGGACATGCTGGCCCAGATCGCCCACGCCGGCTTCAACTGCATCCGCTTGCCCTTCAGCAACCAGCTGTTCGACCCGCAGAGCGCGCCCGGCGGCATCGACTTCAACCGGAACCCCGACCTCAAAGGCCTGAGCGGCATCCAGCTCATGGACCGCATCGTCGTAGGCGCCGCCCGGCGCGGCCTGGCCATCCTGCTCGACCGCCACCGGCCCACGGCGGACGCTCAGAGCGAGCTCTGGTACACCGACCGGGTCTCGGAGCAGCGCTGGATCGACGACTGGCTGATGCTCGCGAGCCGCTACCGGCAGCAGCCCGCCGTGATCGGCGCCGACCTCCACAACGAGCCGCACGGGCCGGCGACCTGGGGCGACGGCAACCCGCAGACGGATTGGCGGCTGGCCGCCGAGCGCGCCGGCAACGCCATCCTGGAGGCCAACCCGGATTGGCTGATCGTGGTCGAGGGCGTCGAGCGCGTGGAGGGCGATTCCTACTGGTGGGGCGGCAACCTGGCCGGCGCCGGGGCGGCCCCCGTGCGCCTGAGCCGGCCCGCGCAGCTTCTCTACTCGGCGCACGACTACGGGCCCGACGTCTATCCGCAGCCCTGGTTTCAGTCTGCCGGCTTTCCCGCCAACCTGGAAGCGGTGTGGCGCAAGCACTGGGCCTACCTGCCCATTGTGCTGGTCGGTGAGTTCGGCGGGCGCTCGGTCGGCACCGATCCCGAAGGCGTGTGGCAGCGGAGCCTGGTCGAGTTCCTGAAGCGCAACCGGTTCGGCTACACGTACTGGGCCTGGAATCCCGACTCCGGCGACACCGGCGGCCTGCTCAAGGACGATTGGCAGACGCTCGACCAGGCCAAGCTGGATCTGCTGGCGGGCTATCAGGCCCCGCGGCTGGAGCAGGTGCGTGCCGGCTGAGCTGACCCAGGTCGAGCTGGAGCCGGCGCCCCTCGATCGCTACCGGGACCTCCTGGACCGCCAGGACTGGGAGGCCACCACCGGCGCCCTGCGGGCCCTGGGCGCGGCGACCTCCGGCCACGTGATCTGGAACCTCAACTCCACGCCGCGCGGCGGCGGGGTGGCCGAGCTACTGGGCGCGCTGCTTCCTTACGAGCTGGGCGCCGGCATCGACGCCCGCTGGGTGGCCATCGAGGGCTCCCCGGACTTCTTCGCCTTCACCAAGCGACTGCACCGCCTGCTGCACGGCGACGACCCGGACGGGACGCAGGTCGACGACGAGGAGAAACGGGCTTACGAGTCGACGCTGGCCGAGAACGCGGAGGCGCTGCGCAAGCGGATGCGTCCCGGCGACGTGGTGGTGGCCCACGACCCCCAGGTCGCGGGCCTGGTGCCCGCCCTCAAAGAGCACGGCTGCACCGTGATCTGGCGCTGCCACATCGGGGCCGACCAGCCCAGCCCCGCCGCCCGCCAGGCCTGGGACCTGCTGCGCCCCTACCTGGCGCCGGCGGACGCCATCGTCTTCTCCCGCCGCGCCTACGTCTGGGAGGGTCTGGACAACGCCCGCGTCGAGGTCATCCCGCCCTGCATCGACGCCTTCTCACCCAAGAACCGCGACCTCGACCAGGCCACTGTGGACGACGCGCTGCGCAAGACCGGGGTCGCGCCCGACGGGCTTCCCGTGGTGCTGCAGGTCTCGCGCTGGGACCGGCTGAAGGATCCCGTCGGCGTGCTCGAGGGCTTCGCCGAGCACGTGGCGCCCGGCGCCGAGGGCCGCCTGGTGCTGGCCGGCCCCGAGATCAAGGCGGTAGCCGACGATCCCGAAGAGCCGGAGGTGTGGCGCCGGCTGGAGGCGCGCTGGCGGCAGCTGCCGGAGGAGGTGCGTGGGCGGATCTGCCTGGCCCAGCTGCCCATGGACGACGAGGACGAGAACGCCACCCTGGTGAACGCGCTCCAGCGGCGGGCGCAGGTGGTGGTGCAGAAGAGCCTTGCCGAGGGCTTCGGGCTGACCGTGGCCGAGGCCATGTGGAAGGCGCGCCCGGTGGTCGCCAGCCGCGTGGGCGGGATCGGTGACCAGGTCGAAGACGGTGTCGGGGGCATCCTGGTCGACGATCCCCACGACCTCCGCGCGTTTGGCGAGGCGGTGCTGCGCCTGCTGCGGGACCGGCAGCTGGCGGAACGGCTGGGAATTGGCGCCAGGCAGCGGATCAGGAGCGAATTCCTGGCTTCACGCCACCTGCGGCAGCAGGCCGCTTTGATCGTGGACCTGATACGTTAAGTGAGTCCTGTGCTGCAATAAAATCCTGAAGTCAATCTGATGCTTCAGGAGCTCGTCATCTACGCGGCCCTGGCCGCCGCGCTCAGCACGCTGCTGGTCCTGGTGCCCGGCGTCGCCCACTCGCGGATCTGGGTCGGACTGCCCCTGGGGGCGGCTGCGGCGGAGGCCGCCGGGTGGCTGGCCGGGCAGATCACCGGCGACCCGCTGGTCTCCACCGTGCCGCCGTTCGCGGCCCTGCTGCTGGTGGCGACGGTCCGCTTCGGCGCGCTTCGGCGCTGGTCCTGGCCGGCGGCCCAGCTCTTCACGCTGCTCGTCACCGGCTCCGTCCTGTACCTGGTCTACGCGGCGGTGATCACCGTGCTCCAGCCGCTGGGCGTGGTGGGCTGGCTCGGGTCGGTGGTGCTCTGGCTGCTGGAGGTGGCGGCGCTGGGCCTCTCGCTGTCCTACGCGTTCGAGCTGCTGGACGTGCTCGGCCGCCGCGACCGGCCCTACCGGAAGCCTGATCCGGGCTACCGGCCGCCGGTCGCCCTCCAGGTGCCCGCCTACAACGAGCCTCTGGAGGTGGTCGAGAAGACGCTGCGGTCGCTGGCTGAGCTCCGCTACGACCGGCTGCTGGTGCAGGTGGTGGACAACAACACGCCGGAAGAGAAGGTCTGGCGGGGCCTGGAAAAGCTGTGCCAGGAGCTGGGGCCGCGCTTCCAGTTCATCCACCTGGAGAACTGGCCGGGCTTCAAGGCTGGGGCGCTGAACGAGGCCACGAGGCGCCTGCCCAAGGAGTACGAGGTGCTCGGCATCGTCGACGCCGACTACGTCGTTGAGCCGGGCTGGCTGGAGGAGCTGGTCGGCCTCTTCGCCGACCCAAAGGTCGCCTTCGTGCAGAGCTCGCAGGATTACCGCGACTGGAAGGACGACGCCTACCTGCGCGGCCTGTTCTACAGCTACCGCTACTTCTTCGACGTCAGCATGCCCAGCCGCGCGCAGCGCAACGCGATCATCTTCGCGGGCACCATGGGCCTGCTCCGGCGCTCGGTGCTGGAGGAGATCGGCGGCTGGAACCCGGATTGCGTCACCGAGGATTCCGAGGCCAGCCTGCGCATGCTGGGCCGCGGCTACAGCGGCATCTACGACCCGGGCACCCCGGGCGCGGGCTTGATGCCGCTCAGCTTCGACGGGCTGAAGAAGCAGCGCTTCCGCTGGTCCCTGGGCGGCATCCAGATCCTCCGCTTGCATTGGCGCGAGCTGCTGCCCTTCGGCCAGCACAAATTGCAGCTCTCCTTCGCCCAGCGCACGGCCTACCTGCTGGGCTGCGTGCAGTGGTTCGGGGAAGCCCTGACCTTCGCCTTCACGCTGATCCTGCTGCTGACGGCGGCCTTCCTGGCCGTGCGGCACCGGCTCCCGGTGCGGCAGCTGGTGGGCGCGGTGGTGGTCGTCCCACCTCTGTTCCTGGGCGTGGGGCTCCTGCGCGCGCTTTGGGGCGTGCGCGCCAGCACCCGCTGCAGCATTCCGGACGCGGTCCGGGCGCTGGGAGTCTGGGTGGCCCTCAGCTGGGTCGTGACGCTGGCCTGCCTGCGCGGGCTGGTGCGGCCCAAGGCCGCCTTCCTGCGCACGCCCAAGCAGGAGGACGGCGCCAGCAGCCTGCTCCAGGCGCTGAACTCCTGCCGCGTCGAAGTGGCGCTGGCGTTGCTCTGCGTGATCGCCGCGGTCGTGATCCCGTTGAGCGCGCTGACCCCGGCGACGCTGGTGCTGGCGGCGCTGCTGCTCTACCAGGCCGCCTTCTACGCCTCGGCGCCCTGGGCCAGCCTGGCCGCCGAGGGGATCACCCTCACCGAGTTCAGGAAGATCTACAAGCAGTCGGCCCAGAACACTGGCGACCGGCCCCAGGTGGGCGGCGGTGTGCCGTTGGTCGCCCGCGCCGCGGCCGCGCTGGGGGCCGTGGCGCTGCTGGGCATCCTCTTCGGCACCGCGCAGTCAGGTCCGGCGCCGCAGACCACCGAGCTGCCGCCGATCGGCAAGGTGGCCGGCGAGCACAAGAAGGCGCCGCCGCAGGCGCCGGCCCCGGTCGCGACGGCGGCTCCCACCGCGGAGCCGAGCACGAGCCCGACGCCCAAGCGCTAGGCGGGCCGCCCCTCGTCGCGCTGGTAGTCGCCGTGCTCGGCGGCGTAACTCCAGACCGACAGATCGGGCAGCTCCAGCCCGTGGTGAAGGAGGATGGTGCCGACCTGGGTCCGGTGGTCGGTGCCGTGGTGCACCGCCTGGGCGGGGATCATGACCCGTCGCAGCCGGTCGTGGCGCTCGGGGCGCTCGTGCC
Organism: Candidatus Dormiibacterota bacterium; assembly: GCA_036378695.1. Lineage (GTDB taxonomy): Bacteria > Chloroflexota > Dormibacteria > Dormibacterales > Dormibacteraceae > CF-28. The sequence continues at coordinate 43,985 of DASUVY010000150.1, read as the reverse complement.
AGCGGTCCAGCTCGAGCGGCGCCGCCAGCAGGGCCTCCCAGGCCTGCTCGTTGGCGGCGTGGGCGGCCAGGGCCTGAGCCAGATCACTGTCGGCAGCTTCCTGGAATTTCGGGGTCACCGTCACGCCCACCGCCGCCAGGTACCGCTGGTCCGCGCTCACGATGTGGACCAGGCCATAGCGGATGCTGCCGGCGGTCCCCTCGACCGTGAGCTCCAGCTGGTCGGCGCTCAGCGTGCGCCCGAACTCCAGCACGCGGCGGGTGGCCCAGAGGTTGTGGCGGATGGCGTAGGCGAGGTCGTCCATAGCCCTAGACCGGTGGCACCCCGTGCTTGCGGTCGGGCCTGGGCTCCCAGCGCGAGGCGTAGGCCCGGAACCGCTTGATCAGCTCCCCGCGCAGGCGCTCGGGCTCCACCACGTCGTCGACGATCAGGTTGCCGGCCAGCTTGTAGAGGTCGACGTCGGCCCGGTACTCGTCCTCCAGCTCCCGGCGGCGCGCGGCGCGCTGCTCCTCCGGCAGCTCGGCCAGCTTGTTGAAGAAGACCGCGTTGATGGCTGGCTCCGGCCCCATCACCGCGATCTGGGCCGAGGGCAGCGCCAGCACCGCGTCGGAGTCGAAGGCGGGGCCGGCCATCGCGTACAGGCCGGCGCCATAGGCCTTGCGCACGATCACCGAGATCTTGGGCACGGTGGCTTCGGAGACCGCGGTGATCATCTTGGCCCCGTGGCGGATGATGCCCCGGCGCTCGACGTCGGTGCCGATCATGAAGCCGGGCACGTCGGCCAGGAAGAGCAGCGGGATGCCGAAGGCGTCGCAGAGCCAGATGAAGCGCGCCGCCTTGTCGGCGCTGTCGTTGAAGAGCACGCCACCCTTCTGCATGGGCTGGTTGGCGAGCACGCCCACCGCCATGCCATCGAGCCGCGCGAAGCCGGTCAGCAGCTCCTTGGCAAAGAGCTTCTTGATCTCCAGCCAGGAGCCCTCGTCGACTAGCGCCTCCACCACCTTGCGCATGTCGTAGCCGCGGTTGGGTTCGGCCGGGACCAGCTCGGCGATGGGCCGGGCGCCCTCGCGCGGCGCCCGTGGCTCGGCCGGGGTGACCAGGCCCTGGTGGTTCTGGGGCATGTACTCGAAGTAGGCGCGCGCGAATTCGATCGCCTCCCGGTCATCCTTGACGAGCGCGTCGCCGCAGCCGCTCTCGGTGCAGTGCATGCGAGCGCCCCCCAGCTCCTCCAGGGTCACCTTCTCGCCCACCACCACCTCGACCATGCGCGGGGAGCCCAGGTACATGGAGGCGTTGCCCTCCACCATCACGACGATGTCGCAGAAGGCGGGGATGTAGGCGCCACCGGCCGCGCTGGGGCCGAAGAGCAGGCAGACCTGGGGCACGCGCCCGGACAGGCGGACCTCGTTGAAGAAAATGCGGCCGGCGTGGCGGCGGCCGGGGAACATCTCGATCTGGTCGGTGATCCGCGCTCCTGCCGAGTCGACCAGGTAGAAGAGCGGGATCCGGAGCCGGCCGGCCGTCTCCTGGACGCGCACGATCTTCTCGACCGTGCGGGCGCCCCAGGACCCCGCCTTGACCGTGGGGTCGTTCGCCATCACCGCCACCTGGCGGCCGCCGATGGTGCCCAGGCCGGTGACCACGCCATCGGCCGGGAGGTCGTCGGCCAGCACGTTTGCGAAGAGGCCGTCCTCCACGAAGGAGTCGGGGTCGAGAAGCAGGTCGAGGCGCTCGCGGGCGGTGAGCTTGTTCTGCTCGCGCAGCTTGGGCAGGTAGCGGGTGCCGCCGCGCAGGGCCTTCTCGCGCAGCTCCTCCTGGCGGTCGGTGCTCATCGGCCCTTGAAGTCCGGTTCGCGCTTCTCGAAGAACGCACGCACGCCCTCGCGCGCGTCCTCTGTGAGCGTCACCAGCGAGAGCTGGGCCTGCAGGTACTCGAGGGCCGACCGGAACTCCATGTCCTGCTGGCGATAGAAGGAATCGCGGCCCAGCTTCAGGACCGCCGGCGACTTCTTGGCCAGCGCTCGGGCCAACTCGTTGGTGACCGCGTCCAGCTCGGCGTGGTCGGCGGCCACCCGGTTGACCAGCCCGACCGCCTTGAGCTGGGCGGCCGTCCAGCGCTCGCCCAGCAGCACCATCTCCAGGACCACCTTGCGGGGCAGATTGCGCGCCAGCACGGCCTGGATCATGGCCGGCCAGACGCCGACGTTGATCTCGGGCGTCCCGAAGGTCGCCGACTCCACGGCGACCAGCAGGTCGCAGCTGCACGCCAGGCCGAAGCCGCCGGCCAGGGCGTGCCCGTTGATGCGGCCCAGGAGCGGCTTGCCCAGCTCCTGCATGAGCACGAACAGGTCGACGAAGCCGTGGCGGCCGTGGTGGCGCGCCAGCTCGGGAACCTCGGCGTCGAAGGAGGCCAGGTCGGCGCCCGCGCAGAACGCCTTGTCGCCCGCGCCCGTCAGCACCACCACGCGCACCGCGGGCTGGTCCCGGCACCAGGCCAGCGCGCTGCGCAGGTCGGCGATCATGGCCGCCGAGAGCGGGTTGCGCTGCTCGGGGCGGTTCAAGGTCACCGTTGCCACCCGGTCGTCGACACCGACCAGAACCTGCTCCAGCTGCGGCGGCATCGCCGCTGACCCGCTCAGGAGTTCGGAAATCCCGTGACGCGCACCACCGCGCGCGCGCCTGCCGGCACCCCGGCAGCGCCGGGCGCCTCGGGGCGCAAACCCGCCAATCGCTCGGCCAGCCGGCCTCCTTCCGCGAGCTCGGCGAGCGACGCGTCAACGTCGGCGGCGGTGATGCGCGGGGCATGCCCCCGTTCGGCCGCGATGAGCAGAGCCTTGCGCAGCATCTCCTTGATGTAGGCCGGCGTGGCGCCGTCGCTTCGTGCCGCAAGGTCCTGGGCGTCGACCTCCGACAGGTCCAAACCGCGACCGTAGAGCTCGATGAGCCGCTGGCGGCCTTGCAGGTCGGGCAGAGGCAGCTCGGCCACCAGGTCGATGCGGCCCGGCCGCGCAGCCAGCGCCGGCTCCAGGACGTCCGGCCGGTTGGTGGTGAGCACGAATAGCAGGTCGGCGTCGTTGCGGATCCCATCCATCTCGTTCAGCAGCTCGAACAGAACGGGGTTGGAGCGCGTGTACGGATTGCCGCGGTCCTCCGCGATGAGGTCGACATCCTCCAGCACCAAAACGGCCGGAGCCAGCGTCCTGGCCATCTGGGCCAGGCTCGTCACCAGCCCCATGCTGCGGCCGGTGGTGAGGATCACCGTCCGGTCGCGGACCTGTCCGGCCAGGTACATGACCGTGAGGGTCTTGCCGGTCCCGGGCAGCCCATGCAGCAGCATGCCGCGCTTGAGCGAACGACCAGCCTCGAGAAGCTCGTCCGCGTGCTCGGAAAAGCGCAGGGCCTGCCGTTCGATGCGCTCCAGCAGCGCCGCAGGCAGCACCACCTCGTCGCGGGCGATGCGGGGCCTCGGATGGAAGTGGACCAGGGTTTGCGGGACAGGACCGAACTGGATCTGGCCCACGCCGATCGACACCACATGTCCGCGGTACACGTTGTGCGCCTGCATCAGGCTGGTCACGTCCGCGAGGAAGGCCTGGCCGGCGACAGCATCACCGGACATCGCTTCGACCCGCAGCTTCTGGTGCGGACCCCCGCTCTCAGTTGGTCCATGAATGAACACCGCCAATCGCGCATCCCCCGAGGACACCAGGTAAAGCCCGAACTGCACGCAAGGCATGACCTTTCCATCAGCCAGGTGGAAGTTGGTGTAGTCGACGGGCCCGGGGATCACCGGCGGACCGTCGGGGTTGCCAGCGCGGGCCACGATGTCTGAGAGCGAATGGCCCATGTAGCGCTTGCTCTCGAGTCCGATCCCTATCAGCTCTGAGGTGACGCCCGGCCGCTCCAGCCACGCGTTTACTCCCGCCTGGAGGTTGGGATGCTCGAAAGGCTCGAATTCCTCGCTGAACACGGCGAGCGCGGATGGGTCGGCGCCCAGATGTGCGCGCAGCTGGTCCACAAGAGTGTCGCTGCCTCGCGTCTGGGACTGCGCCAGGTCGAAGACGCGCTTCAAGGTCCGGAGAAAGTCCTCGGTCCCCGCGTCGTCCTGCACCGGCTCAGCCTAGTGGAGAATCCCGGACGCCAGCGCCAGGCCGACCAGGATCAGCACAGCGCCGCCGGCCTCCTCCGCGCGACCCTCCATGCGCTCACCGAGGCGGCTGCCCAGCTCCAGGCCGACCAGCGACATGCCCACCGACACCACGCCCATGGTCAGGGCGGCCAGGACCACGCTGACGCGGTACACGCCCAGCGCGAAGCCGACCACCAGGTTGTCTATGGAGAGCGCGACCGCGGTCAGGACCAGCGCTCGCGCGTCCAGGGCGATCTGGCGCTCGCCCTTCGCCTGCGTGCTGCGGCCCTGCCAGATCGTGTAGGCGCCGGTCGCCATCAGCAGCGCCGCGCCGACATAGCGGCCGAGGCCGCCCAGCCGGCCGGCCAGCGCCTGGCCCAGGATCAGCCCGATCAGCGGCATGCCTGCCTCGAAGAGCCCGAAGGCGATGCCGACCCGCAGCCGCGTGCGGCGGTCGACACCGGACAGGCCGATCCCGATGGCGCCGGCGAAGTTGCTCAGCCCGACCGAGACGCTCACCAGCAGCAGGCCGGCGAGCGCTGACATCGCGCAATCGTAGGGGCGAGGCTTGCCTCGCCCTCGTTCCTGGGAAGGGCGGGAATCCCGCCCCTACACGACCTCGGCGAAGCGCGGCAGCAGGTACTCCTGGGCGTCGAAGAGCACGTCCAGCACCCGCGAGGCGTCGCGCGCGCGATTGCGCAGGAGCGCTCGATGCAGCTTGGGATCGACTTCGCGCAGGAAGCCGCCGATCTCTCTCACCAGCGGCTCGGGTACGGTGCGCTCATCGCCCTCGAGCATGCCTTCGATGGTGTTGAGCCAGGTATCCAGCTGCCGGATCTCAGCGCGCTGGGCCAGCAGGCGCTGCTGGCGCTCGTGCTGCTCCCGGGTCTTGCGATGAATCTCCTCTACTGCTTCGCTGAGCAAGCCGCCCCTCCCATTGCGGGCTCTTGTGGACCCGCGTCTAGGTAGATATTAGTGATAGCGACAATGTAGATTTCGTTAGCACCATTGTCAAGGGTTATCGACCCCTCTTCACTGCGTCGCTACACGGCCGAAGTCCTCGAACCATGGTCGCCCCTGCTGGTCAGCAACCGCGCGCCTTTTGAACCTGGGCCCGGCGGCCGCCTGCGCCGGGGAGCGGGCGGAGTGGTGACCGCGCTGCTTACGGTGGCCGAGGCGACCGGCGCCCCCTGGGTGGCCTGCGCGCGCACCCCCGCCGAGCGCGAGCTGGCCGCGACCGGCGGCCCTGTAGAGCTGGGCGACCCCGACCGCCCGATCCGCCTGCACTACGTGGCCAGCGATCCCGACCGCTATCGCAAGTACTACTCGGTGATCGCCAACCCCCTGATCTGGTTCTTGCAGCACTACCTCTGGGACCTGTCGCGCGAGCCCCTCATCAACGCGCGCTACTGGGACGCCTGGGAGGACGGCTACGTGCGCGTCAACAACGCGGTGGCCGAGCGGGCCGTCGAGGCTGCCCGCGAGCTGCCCCGCCGCCCCTTGATCCTCACCCAGGATTACCAGCTCTACCTGGCGCCCAGTCGCATCCGGCAGCTGCTGCCGCGGGCGACCCTGCAGCAGTTCATCCACATCCCCTGGCCGACCCCCCACTACTGGAAGGTGCTGCCCCAGCAGATGCGCGACGCCATCCTCACCGGGCTGCTCGCCAACGACGTGGTCGGCTTCCAGACCAACTCCGACGTGCGCAACTTCCTGGTCTCGGTGGAGGAGCTCCTGGGCTACCGGGTCGACCACCGCGAACGGGCGGTGATCCACCGCGGGCGCGTGGTCTGGGCGCGCGCCTATCCGATCTCCATCGACGTCCCGGCCATGGAGGAGATGGCGGCCACGCCGGCCGTGGCCCAGGAGATCGAGGCCCTGCAGCGCAGCCGGCCGGAGAAGCTGATAGTGCGCGTGGACCGCACCGACCCGGCCAAGAACATCGTGCGCGGCTTCCTGGCCTACGAGCGGCTGCTCCTGCAGCGGCCCGAGTGGCGGCGCCGGGTGCAGTTCTATGCCTTCCTGCAGCCCTCCCGCCAGGACATCACCGTCTACCGCGACTATCTCGCCTCGGTGAAAGCGACCGCCGAGCGCATCAACCGCGAGCTCGGTGAGCCCGGCTGGGCGCCCGTCCGGCTGGAGTTCGGCGAAAACGTGCGCCGCGCGGTGGCCGCCTACTGCGAGTTCGACGTGCTGCTCGTGAATCCCATCTACGACGGCATGAACCTGGTGGCCAAGGAGGGCGCGCTGCTTAACCGCCGGGACGGGGTCCTGGTGCTCTCTGAGAACGCCGGCGCCCACGAGGAGCTCGGGCCCTGGGCCATGACCATCAACCCCTTCGACGTCGACGCCACCGCCGAGGCGCTGCACATCTCATTGGGCGCCACCCAGCCCACCCGGCGGCGCCTGCTGCGCGCCATGCGCGAGCAGGTGAAGACGCACGACATCGGGCGCTGGATCTCACTCCAGATCAGAGACCTGCGCGACCTCGTGCACGAGCAGCCAGCGCCAGCTCGCTGAGAAAGCGGGCCGCGCCCGCCGGACCGGAAACCACCAGGTCGCAGGCAGCGAAGACCTCTGCGGGGGTTTCGGCGCTGCCCACGCCGACCGCCAGGTGCGCTCGCTCCAGCCCCGCCAGGTACTCGAAGCACCCACGGTCGCCGTAGTCGTCGCCCAGGAAGACGACCGCCTCGCACGCCGTCTCGGCGACCAACGCCTCCAGGGCGCGGGACTTATCCCAGCCCCGGGGCAGGATCTCCACCACCATGCGGCCCGGGCGCGCCTCGAGCCCGGCTTCGGCTGCGGGCCGGGCCACGGCGCTCAGGACCTCGGCGGCGGCCGCCGGGCGCTCTCGAAAGTGCACGGCCAGCGCGCCCGGCTTGACCTCCAGGCGGGCGCCTGCGATGCCGGCGACCAGCTCTTCGAGCCGCGGCCGGAAGCGGCGCAGCGCCGGGTCCGGCGCGCCGGCGGCGGACTGCCCGTAGTCGCCCAGCAGGCGCACGCCCTCCAGGTCAACTTGCCCCTCCAGGTCGGCCTGGCTGCGCCCACTGATCAGGACAACCCAACCCACCGAATCCAGCAGCGCGCCCAGCGCGTCCAGCGCGGCGGGCAGGATGCGGGCCTGGTCGGGTTGGTCGACGATTTCGGCCAGGGTGCCGTCGAAGTCGCTGGCCACCAGCAGCCGGGACGGGTGGACAGCGCTCAGCAGGCGTTCTATGAGAGTGGGGGCCGGATCTTTAACGTTCGTTAACTTGCCCTGTCGCTGGGATCAATTATGATAGCGCCGTGCTAAGCATTCGTAGCCGCCGCTGGCGGCTGCTGGGCCTTTGGCTGCAGAACTCCCTGCAAGCCTTGCTGCCTCACGTCAAACAGGAGGCGGCGACCGCGCGGAGTGGCTTCAGTTCCTTCACCGGCGCGGTCGGCCACCAGTACCGCCTGGCCCAGGATTCCCGGCATTTCTCGGTGGCGCCGCGGGACGGCCGAGGCCGGCGCCTGCGGGCCAGCGCCCATGGCACCGGTCCCCGCTTCTCGCGCGGATCGGGCTTCGGCGTGGGCGCGCCGCGCGACCTCAGCGCCTGGGCGGCGCCGGCGGCCAAGATGACACTGGTCTTCCTGCTCGCAGCGGGCGCCTTTTTGGCCAGCTCGCAGGCCTACATCGACTTTGCGGCCGACCTGCCCGACGCCCACGCCATCGCCGCCACCCCGCTGCCCGAGGACAGCCTGATCTACGCCGACGACGGCAAGACGCTGCTCGCCGACGTGCACCCGGAGGGCGTGCAGCACTATTACGAGCCGCTCGCGAACATGGGGCACTGGCTGCCCGACGCTTCGGTGGCCATCGAGGACGCCAACTTCTGGCACGAGCCCGGCATCGACCCCGCCGCCATGGTGCGCGCGGCCTGGATCGACTGGCGCGAGCACCGCACGGCCCAGGGCGCCTCCACGATCACCCAGCAGCTGGTCAAGCTGCGCCTGCTGGACAGCTCGCCGACCTACGAACGCAAGCTCAAGGAGGCCTACCTGGCCATCCAGGTCGACCGCTCCTACACCAAGAGCCAGATCCTCGAGATGTACCTGAACACCGTCTACTACTCGAACAACTCCCAGGGCTCGCTTGCCGCCTCCCGGATCTACTTCCACAAGGAAACCAAGGACCTCGACCTGGCGCAGGCCTCGATGCTGGCCGGCATCCCCCAGAGTCCGCTATACAACAGCCCGTTCACGAGCTGGCGGCAAGCGAAAGCCCGGCAGCAGGCCGTCCTGGATGCCATGGTGCGGGCCGGCATGATCTCCCGAACCCAGGCCGACCAGGCCTACGCCGAGGACCTGAGCCCGCAGCAGGGCAAGATGTTCCGGCCCGGACCGCAGGTGCTGGCCGCTTCCGGGTTCACCTACTGGGTGATGGACCAGGTCGCGGCCCGCTACGGCCAGAAGGTGCTCGAGGGCGGCGGCCTGCGGGTGGTGACCACCGTCAGCATGCCGCTCCAGGGCATCGCCGAGCAGGCCATGCTCAACCAGCTCAACGACCAGCGCTGGCGCCACGTCAGCCAGGGCGCGCTGACCGCCATCGACCCGCACACCGGGGCGGTGGTGGCGATGGTGGGGGCCGCCGACCCCAACGGCCCGGACAACAACAACAACTTCGCGGTCTGGCCGCCGCGCAACCCGGGCTCGTCCTTCAAGGTCTACAACTACACGGCGGCCATCGCCAGTGGGAAGTACACGATGGTCACGCCGATCGCGGACACCCCGCTGACCATCACCAACCAGACGCCGCCCTGGCAGCCCAAGAACTACGACTTGAAGTACCACGGCACCTGCCCGCTGCAGGTGTGCATGGGCAACTCGCTGAACGTGCCCGCGGTCAAGGTCGAGATCGGGAACGGGGTCGACAAGGTGGCGCAGATGGCCCGCGACATGGGCGCGCCGCCCTGGGTGCCGCAGCCCAGCGGCAAGTTCACCAACGACGATCCCCTGAACGCTTTCGGGCCCTCGCTGACGCTGGGCGGCTACGGTGAGACCACGCTTCAGATGGCGACCGGCGTGTCGGTGCTGGCCGCCCAGGGCGTGCTGCATCCGCCGTACGCGATCTCCAAGATCACCGCCACCGACGGCACTGCGATCTTCTCTGCCGACCCCGGGCCACAGGCCAAGCAGGTGCTTGACCCCAAGGTCGCGTTCATCATGGAGCAGATCATGTCCGACGACGACAACCGGGCCATGATCTTCGGCCGGGGCACGCCGCTCACGCTGCCCACGCGCCGGGTGGGCGCCAAGACCGGCACCACCGACGACTTCAAGGACGCCTGGACCGTCGGCTACACGCCCGACCTGGCGGCCGCGGTCTGGTTCGGCAACCCCGACTGGTCGGCGATGGTCACCGGGTCAGACGGAGTCTTCGTGGCGGCGCCGGGCTGGCACAACTTCATGCAGGGCGCGCTGGACGCGATGGGGAAGGGCAACGTCTGGTTCGGCGAGCCGCCCGGGCTGCAGCACTTCAACGTGAACGGCAAGACCGCCTACTTCCTGCCCGGCACCAGCCCCAACACCCCGGCCCCGCCGCTGCCGAGCTGGGCCAGCACCTCCAGCGGCTCGGCGCCGCCTCCCAAGGACCAGCCCCCCAAGCACTGATCGGGAGGCGGAAAGCCTTGGGCGTTTGTTCGGCGTTCCTTTACATCCATACCTTGCGGGTGTCCGCTTGAGCCCCCACAATCCCTTCGGAAACGTAGGCCCGTTCCTGTCACCTTAAGCGCGGCAGGAACTTACTCGAAAAGGGCCTCGGAAAGGAAGGACCGATGAAGACAAAATCCCGCGACGTCGTGACCTTGCCGTCATCGGCGCCGCCCGATGGGCCTAACCTCGACCGGCCGATCTACACCTTGAGTGTGGCCTCCGAGATCCTGGAGACCCACCCGCGGACGCTGATGATGTACGAGCACCTGAACATGATCAAGCCGAAGCGGACGGTCACCAACCGCCGCCGCTACTCGCAGCGCGACCTCATGAAGCTGCAGGCGATCCAGACGCTGACCCGCAAGCACGGCGTCAACCTGGCCGGCGTGCGCTACATCCTGGCGCTCATGAAGCGTCTCCAGGAAGCTGGAATCGACTCTCCGGACGGCTTGCGCGACCTCGACGTAACGCTGCTCGACGTCTAGCTCCGGCGCGCCACCGCTACGCCTCAGGCTAGGCAACTAGTCCATAAGGTGATAGCATTGATAGTACTTTGTCTAACTCCGGGGGTTCGGAGATCGATGCAGCCCGGATGCGCGAGCTGCTGGCCAACATCAGCTGCCCGCTGTGCGGGGGCACCCGGTCCGACACCCTGCTGGTGGTCATTGACGGCCCCGCTCAGACCACGACGGTGCGCGCCCAGTGCGTGCGCTGCCACCTTTTCTGGTCTTTCACCCTCGACAACCGCCTTGGCCTGACCGCGCCGGTAGCCACGCGGAGCGAGCCCCCGGCCGGTCCCATCAGTGCCGACGAGGTCATCGAGCTGCATCGCTTGCTGAGCCGCGATGCGCCCCTCGACCAGCTGCTCTACGGACGGGCCGGCTGATGTCCAAGAAGCGCCGCCGGCTGGAGATCAAGGTGATGCCCCTGCCGAACGCGTTCATGGAGGAGACGGCGTCCTGCCCGGTCTGCGGCCGGGACGCCAGCGCCATCGGCCGCCTGGCCATGCAGATCGTCTTCCGCTGCGAGAAGTGCAAGGTGGTCTTCAAGAGGAACCACGCCAGTCCCTTCGACTGGTGACTAGACCCCCTCCCCAGCGGGGAGGGTAGGGTGGGGGAATGAAAGCCAAGGTCGCGCGCGGGGTCGCTTTCGGAATCCTGTCGGGCATCGCCGCCGCCGCCGTCATGGAAGCCACCCGCCCCCTCGGCGGCAAGGCTTCGGTCATCGATTGGGACGCCGTGCGCCGGCACGCCCGCCGTCACCTGCGCGAGGACTGGCCGATGCCGGCGGAGGAGCGGGAGCGCCTGGCCGGCGAGTACGCCCGCCTGGCCGCCGACGTCCGCCGGCCGCTGTTCGACGTGGTGGGCGGTCCCACGCTCGAGTTCTCGCCCTTCACGCCACTGGGGCGGATCGAGTGGATCGACCTCAACGTCGAGATCATCCGCAGGGTCCTGGACCCCGTGATCGAGGAGGCGGGGATCCCGCGCTCACGGCTAACCGACGCCGGCCAGGTCGGCATCGACCGCTACACCGGCACCGTGCTCTCCTTCCTCAGCTCCCGCGTGCTGGGCCAGTTCGATCCCCAGCTCATGGGCCGGGAGCCGGTGGCGCCGACCGGGCTCTACCTGGTGGAGCCCAACGTCGCCCAGTGGCAGGCCGAGGCCGGGCTGCCCGGCGACGACCTCCGGCGCTGGCTGATCCTGCACGAAACCACTCACGCCTGGCAGTTCCAGGCTCATCCCTGGCTGGTCCAGCACATGAACGCCGCGCTGGAGGAGATCCTGGCCCTGGCCGGCCACCGGCGCCAGGGGGCCGCCCGGCTGCTCAGCCTGACCGTGGGCCTGCCCGGCCAATGGGCGACCGTGCGCCGGATGCAGGCCACCATGTCGCTGATCGAGGGCTACAGCAACCTCGTGATGACGCTGGCGGGCCGCCGCGTGCTCGACTCCTATGACGCGCTGGAAGCCGCCTACCGCAAGCGCAGCGACCAGAAGAGCCCACTGGAGGCGCTGTTCTGGAAGCTGACCGGGCTCGACCTCAAGCTCCAGCAGTACCGCAACGGCGAGGCTTTCTCGCGCGCCGTGTATGAGGCGCACGGCATGGCGACGCTCAACCTGGCCTGGGAGTCGGCCGAGAACCTACCCCGCGCCGAAGAGCTGGGGCGGCCGGAGAAGTGGGTTTCCCGAGTGACGCGCGGCACACGCCGCCTGTCCGCGCCGGCGACCGCGTAGGGGCGAGGACCTCCCCTACGGGTTAATCCCGGACCTCTTCCTGCGCGGTCTCCTCTGAGATCGGCAGCACGGCCACCGGCAGCTCCGAGATGTCGAAGTAGCGAATCGGCTTGTTCAGCCGCTTGGCGATCCCGATCTGCACCTTGACGCCCAGCGAGATGCGACCGAAGACCCAGCATTCGTCGCAGCGTGAAAGCAGGTTGTTCATGGCGTCGCGGACGCTGTTCTTCGGGACCGTGTGCAGCAGGTAGTAGTCGAAGAGCATGAAGGGACTGACCGGCACCATCCCCGAGTCGAGGATGAACTTCTGTATGTGCGCGCGCCAGTAGTAGTTGCGGTTGGACATGGCGGCGTAGACCAGCTTCTTCGGATGCCGCAGAGTCTCCTCGGCCTGGTCGAGAGCACTGGGCTTGGTGGTGGGCTGGAAGATGCGCTCGAGGATCTCCTCGGCCGCGGTCCCGGAGACCAGCTCGGTCAACCGAAATATGCTACCAACGACGTGCCCGATTTCGATCTCAGCGGCCGGGTCGCCGTCGTCACCGGCGCCAGCCGCGGCTTAGGCAGCGCGATCGCGCAGGGACTCGCCGAACAGGGCGCCTGGGTGGTGCTGAGCAGTCGAAAGCAGGCCGACCTCGACCGCGAGGCCGTGCAGATCAACTCCCGTTTTCCGGACCGCGCGCTCCCCGTGGCGGCCCACGCCGGTCGCGAAGAGGACCTGAAGCGATTGGTCGACACCGCCATGGCCCGGCACGGCCGGATCGACATCCTGGTCAACAACGCGGGCACCAATCCTTACTTCGGGCCGCTGGTCGAGGCCGACACGAGCGTTTGGGACAAGACCTTCGAGGTCAACCTGCGCGGCTACTTCCTGCTCACCCAGCTGGTGGTCAAGGCCTGGATGGGCGAGCACGGAGGCGCCGTGCTCAACATCGCCAGCACCGGAGGACTGCGGCCCTCCGTGGGCTTGGGGATTTACGACGTCACCAAGGCCGGCGTGGTCATGCTCACGCGCCAGCTGGCGCGCGAGCTGGGCGGCAAGGTCCGCGTCAACTGCATCGCTCCCGGCCTGTTCAAGACCCGCTTCGCGGAGGCGCTGTGGGGCAACGATGAGATCTACAACCGAGTGGTGACCAACCATCCGATGGGCCGCATCGGGCAGCCGGAGGAGATCGCGGGCGCGGCTTGCTTTCTGGTTTCGGACGCCGCCAGCTACGTCAACGGCGCCGTGCTGGTGATCGACGGGGGCGGGACCGAGGCGGGGTAAATTCGTGGGAAGAACCTGCGGTTCCTCCCCCGAGCCCTACTTCCCTTCTGACTCCGCGCAACGCACCCAACGTCTGGTTCACGGACTCACACGGGCCGGCCAAGCCGGCCCTTACGACCTCGCCGGGCTTTTCCGCGATGGTGGTGATCGACGGGGGCGGGACCGAGGCGGGGTAGAGCCACCTCCCCGCTCGCGGGGAGGTCCCTCGCGGCTTGCCGCGAGGGGGTGGGGATGTCCATCCGACTCCGGCCGGCGGGAGCGGATGAACTCCTCCAGCTCTTGCTCGTACTGGTAGCCCTGGCGCTCCGGCTGGAACCGGATCACCCGCCGGTCCTGCACGAAGCGTTGGAAGGCCAGGTTGGTGTCCAGCCGCGCCCGGAAGCCGAGCTCGCGCTCGGCCTTGGCCGTGCTCAGGGTGCGCCCCCAGCGCAGGAGGTCGAGCAGCTGCGGTGAGAGGAAGGCGAGGCCGAGCTGCTTCAGAGCGAAGGAGGCCACGTCGAGGCCGTACGGGGGCAATAGCGGCGCGTGCAGCTTGCCCGCGGTGTCCAGCAGAGCGGCCAGAGGCGCGGGGCCAGGCGCTGCCACGTTGTAGGCGCCGGAGCGCCCGCCCAGCGTGGCCAGGCGCATCGCCTCGACGCAATCGTCGTGGTCGATCAGCTGCATCACGGGGTCGAAACCGATCACCGTGGGCACCAGCTCCAGGTCCAGGTAGCGCGCCAGCGGCTGCGGTTCATCGGCGTTGAGGCTGTTGGCGAAGCGCAGCACGACCATGCGGACCTCGGGGTTGCGCACGGCGAAATCCACGACGTAGGACTCCACCTCGACCATGTCGCGCACGAAGGCGTGCGGCGAGTCGGCCGCCAGCCGGCGGTCCTCGCGCAGGTGCGCCGGCAGGTCGTGGCGCGACCCGTAGACGTGGCCGGACGACTTGAGCACGAAGCGCCGCACGGGGCTGTCGGCGCCCGCGCAGCCCGCCAGCAGGTTGAGGGTGCCGATGACGTTGGTCTCGTGCGCGCGCCGGGGGTCGAGGTCGAAGGAGTCGATGGTGGTGCCCGTGTGGACCACGGTGTCGATGCCGACCGCGCGCACCAGCTTGCCGATCAGCGAGTGGCGGATGTCGAGCTTGAGGAAGTCGGCGCGACCGAGATCGTAGCGAGGCTCGCTGGTGTCGATGCCGATCACCTCGGCGACCTCGGGCTCGTCGACCAGGCGCTGCACGAGCAATGCGCCCCACCAGCGGGCGACGCCCGTGACCAGGATCCGCCGCTTGCGGGGCATGCGGTTTCGAGTCTAAGTAGTGGGTCATGTTGATCGCGGTCGTTTCCGACGTGCACGGCAACCTGGTCGCCCTGCGGGCGGTGCTCGAGGACCTGGACCGAGTGCGGCCGGACCTGGTCGTGCACGGCGGCGACCTCGCGCTGCACGGCTCGCGCCCGGCTGAGTGCATCGACGCCATCCGGGAGCGAGGCTGGCCGGGCGTGCTCGGGAACACCGACGAGATGCTGTCGACCGGGCCGCCGGGCGCCCTGCCAGTCCCGGTCGAGTCCATCGGGTGGACGGTCTCGCAGCTCGGTCCCGATCGTCTGGCCTGGCTCCGCGAGCAGCCTCCAGAGTGGCGCCACGGATCAGAGACGGCGGTGGTCCATGCCGCTCCCGGCGACGTTTGGGCGAACGTGCGAGCCGACGCGCCTGATTCCGAGCTGCGCAGGATCTACGAGCCGCTCGGCGCGGCGGTGGCCGTCTTCGGGCACATCCATCGGCCCTTCCTGCGGGTCATGCCGGAGCTCACCGTCGCCAACTCCGGCAGCGTCAGCCTGTCGCTGGACGGGGACAGACGCGCGTCGTACCTGACGGTGGCCGGCGGCGTCGCCACCGTCCGTCGCGTCGCCTACGACCTCGAGCGCGCGATCGCCGACGTGCTGGCCTCGACCCATCCCAGCCGCGAGTGGATCGCCGAAAGGCTGCGCCGGGCGGGCCCGGTCCGCGCATGAGGCGCCTTTTGATGAAAAGACGCTCACCGCGCGCTGCCCCGGCCGGCGATTTCATGAAAACGCCCCGAATCCGCGCCGGGCCTACGTCCGCTTGATGACGTCGCGCTCCATGCGCTCCACCGCCGCCTTCACGACCGGCGCCAGCGGCAGCTTCATCACCTTCAGCGCCCACTCCAGCTGCCGCAGTAGCGAGTACAGGCCCTTCATGGCCTTGATGGCGTCGCCGATGTCGACATTGGGCGGCAGGGGTGTGGCGTCCAGGGGCTCTCCGGCGGCCCACCGGTACGCGAAGTCGATGAAGTCGTGGGAGGGCTGCCGCAGGTTGGGCTCGTCCAGCCCCTGCTCCAGGTCGGCGAAGCGGAAATAGAGCGAGCGGATGAGGCGCGCGGTCTGGGCGATGGCGGGGGTGGGATAGCGGCGTGGCGTGCGCGGCCCGCGTTCCCGCTCGCCGCGCTGGCGGTCCTCGGCGGCCAGCATCACGACCACCGCGCACAGCTCCTCCGGCGTCAGGCCCTCGAACCAGCCGAGCCAGATCGCCTCGGTCACCAGGATGGTGTTCTCGCCGTACACGCGGGATGCCAGCAGGCCTTTGTCGGTCGGCTTCTCCTCGGCCAGAAAGCCGGTCTCGGAGAGCACCCGGACGACCCGGCGCAGCTTGAGCGCGTATTCGTCCATCTGCTCGCCGGCCTGCCGCTCCCCGGCCTTCAGCTCCCGCTCCAGCTCGCGGATCTCGCCGTAGTCGCGCAGGTGCTCGCCAAAGCGCGGGCAGCGGACCACCTTCAGCTTGCGCTGGCGATCGAGGAGGCCCTTCGCCTCGACCTCCAGGTGCTGCAGGTGGCGTCCCGCCATGCCCAGGGCGCGGGGCCGCCGGCCACGCCGCCCGCGCCGCTCCGCGCCCGCCTCCCGGCGCAGCCGCCGCATCTCGATCCGGATGGCCCGCCGGCGATCCTCGATCTTGTAGTACTCGGCCACGTCGGAGATGGAGCACTTGTCGCCCTCCAGCTCACTCCACAGGCGGCGCAGGTCGTCCAGCCGGGTGCGCACATTGGCCAGGCGCTCGCCGACGCCCGTAGCCGCCACGCGCTTCTGGTACTGGCCGAAGGAGCGGTTCATCAGCTCCACGGCGTCCTCCATGCTGTAGATGCGCAGCAGGTTGAGCGCCATGTTGTAGTTGGGCAGGAACTTGGATTCCACGACCAGGCCCTCGCCCATGGCGACCTCGTAGATCGTGCCGACCTCGACGTCCGACTCCTTGAGGATCACGCCGTGCCCGCGGACGTCGATCCCGCGCCGGCCGGCGCGGCCCATCAGCTGCGTCAGTTCGCCCGTCGTCAACGTCGAGAAGGCGACACCGTCGAACTTGGTGAACGACGAGATCACGACCGAGCGGGCGGGCATGTTGATGCCCAGCGAGAGGGTTTCGGTGGCGAACACGACCTTGATCAGGCCGGCGGTGAAGAGCTCTTCGACCAGCTCCTTGTGGTAGGGCATGAGGCCGGCGTGGTGCACGGCCAGGCCGCGCCGCATCATCTCGGCGTCGACCATCCGCCGGTAGAGCGCCGCCTCGTCGGCGTCGCGTAGGGAGGACAGCCGCTCGGCGGCCAGGCGGTCGATGCGCGCCTTCTCCTCGGCGGTGGTGAGGTCCAGCTCGTGGTAGGAGCAGCGCTGGAGCGCTTCCCGGCAGCCGCGCCGGGAGAAGATGAAGTAGATCGCGGGCACCATCTCCTGGCGGACCAGCTCCTCGATCACGGGGAGCATGTCGTTGGAGGGCAGCCGCCGGTACTGCTGGACCCGATAGGAGGCCTCCTCCTCCTGCGAGGCCCGCCCGTACGTGCGGGAGTCGATCTGGCCCTCGCCGCTGAAGAGGCGGTAGAAGCGGTTCTGCATGGCCAGCCACATCACCAGCTCGGTCGGCCGCTGCTCGTGGAAGACGGTGCCCACCGGCCCCCGGTTCTCGGCCATCCAGGCCGCCACCTCGGAGTAGTTGCCGATGGTGGCCGAGAGCCCGACGAACTTGATGTGGCGCGGCGCCTGGACGATCACCTCCTCCCACACCGAACCGCGCGGGAAGTCGTCGATGTAGTGCACCTCGTCGAGCACCACGTAGCGCACGTCGTCCAGCCGGGCGGGATCCTCATAAATCACGTTGCGCAGGATCTCGGTGGTCATCACGACGATCGGCGCCGAGTCGTTGATGGTGTTCTCGCCCGTCACCAGTCCGACGCTCTTGACGCCGTGCGTGCGCTGGAAGTCGCGGAACTTCTGGTTGCTGAGTGCTTTCAGCGGAGTGGTGTAGATGGCCTTGGCCCCCTCCTGGAGGGCGCGGAAGACCGCGTACTCGGCCACCACCGTCTTGCCGCTGGAGGTGGGCGCGCTGACCAGCACGCCCATGCCGGCGTCCAGCTTCTCGGCCGCCTCCACCTGGAAGGCGTCCATCGGCCACGGGAGCGTGGCCTGGAACTCGGCGACCGGGCTGGTGAGGATTCCCACCAGCCCAGCCTAGCGACGACCTAGTTGGCGCTTACCTTCTGGGCGCTGGTCGGCGCCTTGTACTTGCCGGCCACCTGGCCGGCCTTCTTCATCATCTCGATGCCCTCGTTGACGGTCATCAGGGGCGTGGTCTTCACGCTCTTCATCGCCCCTGCCGCGGTCACCATGACCGAGAAAGCGCCAGCGGCATCGTTGCTCGGGAACTCGGCGATGGCGACCACGTCGGCCTCGCCGAACGCGTAGTAGGTGGAGTCGAGTCGACCCCCCAGCTCCTGGATCGCGGGTCGGATGCGGTCTTCGACGCTGCGCGGGTCCGCGATCTGGTTGGCCCAGGACTCGGGCTTGTAACTGGCCTGGATCAGGAAGTACGCCATCTCTGCACCTCCGTACTAGCAGCCGCCCAAGGACGATCTGAGCTTACGCTCGGTGTCGTGGATCCGCTGGAGGGAATTCGCGTTTTCGACCTCACCCACGCCCTGGCGGGGCCCTACTGCACCATGCTGCTGGGCGATCTCGGCGCCGACGTCCTTAAGATCGAGACGCCGGGCGAGGGCGACCACTCGCGGGGCTGGGGCCCGCCCTTCGTAAATGGCGAGTCCTCGTACTTCCTCTCGGTGAACCGGAACAAGCGCAGCGTCGCCCTCGACCTCAAGTCGGAGGCAGGCCGTCGGGCCGCCGTGCTCCTGGCCACCGCCTGCGACGTGCTGGTCGAGAACCTGCGCCCGGGCACCGCCGGCCGGCTGGGCCTGCGGTACGAGGACCTGAAGCGTCTGCACCCAGGGCTGATCTACTGCTCGATCAGCGGCTTCGGCCAGGACCGGCCCTCGCTCGCGGGGTACGACCAGATCGTGCAGGGCACCGCCGGGCTGATGAGCATCACCGGGCTGCCTGACGGGCCGCCCATCAAGGTCGGGGTGCCCATCGGCGACATCGCCGCCGGCATGTTCGGGGCCAACGCCATCTGCGCCGCGCTCTACGCCCGCGAGCGCTCCGGGGAGGGCACCTTCATCGACGTGGCCATGCAGGACTCGGTGATGGCCCTGCTCACGTTCCAGGGCGCGCGCTACTTCGCCACCGGCCAGCCGCCCGGGCGCGAAGGCAACCAGCACCCGACGGTGGCGCCCTACGGGACCTTCGAAACCGCGGATGGGTTCATCAACGTGGGCGTGGGCTCCGACGCCCAGTTCAAGAAGCTCTGCGAGGCCATCGAGGCGCCGGCCCTGGCCGGCGACCCGCGCTTCCTGACCAACCGCGACCGCCAGCAGCGGCGGGCGGAACTGAACCCGCAGATCGCCGAGGCCCTCCGGCGCCGCACCACCACCGAGTGGCAGGCGGTGCTGGAGGAGGCCGGGGTGCCGGCGGGTCCCATCCTGGACCTGGACCAGGTATTCGCGGATCCCGGCGTCCAGGCGCGCGGAGTCGAGGTCAGCGTCGAGCACCCCGCGGCCGGAACCTGGCGCATGGTGGGCGCGCCCTGGCGGCTGGACGGGGCCCGCTTCCAGGTGCGGCGGCCGCCGCCGCGCCTGGGCGAGCACACTGCCGAGGTCCTGGCCGAGATCAGCGGCCTGTCAGAGGACTAGACCTGGCAGTAGGCGTCCACTTTCGCCTGCAGCGTTGGGACCGAGACCCCTTTCAACTTGGCGACCTGGCCAAGTGGATGTCCGTGCGAAGCGCCGAAGGCCACCAGCTGGCCCTCGCAGTTAACGGTACCTGGGGTTGGCAACGTGTTTTGAGCGGCGAAGGTGCTGCTCGGCCAGAGCGCGGCCAACGCCGCGGAAGTCGCTAAGGCGGCCAGTGTCCTGCGATTGATCATGTATCCATCTCCCTGTCTTTCTCTCCCCGACGATCGGTGGTCAGGGACCAATTTACGTCCCGGCGCTCAGATGCGCAGCAACTCAGTTCGCACCTCGGTCACCTGCGCGTCGGCGGACTCGGCCTCGACGAAGCGCAGGACGTGCGCCAGGATCTCGTCCGCGTGACGTCCGTCTTGGCTGACGCAGGCCACCGCCAGGTGCGCCAGCTGCCATCTCTCGCGGTCGCCGACCTCCGCCGCCGCGACACCGTAACGAGCCCGGACGCGCCGCAACAACCCGGCCACGACCTGCCGCTTGGACTTCAGTGAGCCGCTCTCCGGCAGGTGCAAAGTAACCCTCAAAACCCCGATCACCGGTGAAAGGCTCATCGAACTGGGATTTTGACGATCTGAAGCAAGCCTGCCTATGATCCCCTGTTGCGGAGGCCTGGCGTCGGCGACGCTGCGCCCGACTAACGGTTGGAGGTAGAGATGAGCCGAGATCAGGCTCCCGGCGGAGAGGGCTACAAGCAGTTCGAAGAGTTTCTAAAGCATTGGTCGCGCCGCGACTTTGTAAAGCGCATCAGCATCGGTGCCGCTTACACGGCCTTCCTGGCCGGCGGAGTCGAGTTCATGGAAGCCTGCGCCAATGCGGGCAGCGGCAACGGGCCCACGGTGGCAGCCAAGAAGGGCGGCCACCTGACCGAGGGCACGATCTCGGACATCAAGACCATGAACCCGGTGCTGACCTCCGACACGGCCAGCTCGGAGGTGATCGGGCTGCTCTACGACAGCCTGCTGAACACCACCGCCAACGGCGACCTGCGCCCACTGCTGGCCAAGGAACTGCCCAAGACCTCCAGCGACGGCCTCACTTACACAATCACTCTGCGCGACAACATCAAGTGGACCGACGGCTCGCCGATCACCGCCGACGACGTCAAGTTCACCTACGACCTGATGTTCGATCCGCAGTACAAGGCAGTCAACTCGCCGCGCCGCAGCGACCTCGAGACGTACGTGCAGAGCATCACGGTCAAGGACGCCAAGACCATCGTCTTCCAGCTCAAGAAGGTCTATGCACCCTTCGCGGTCGCGCAGCTGCAGTACGGCATCCTGCCCAAGAAGGTCTGGGGCAGCCTCTCGCCGACCGACGTGAACACCACCGACATGAACACCGCGCCGACGGTGACCAGCGGCATCTTCAAGTTCCAGAAGTGGGACAAGGGGCAGCAGGTCACGCTCACCCGCAACGACGGCTACTGGCAGGGCGCTCCTTACCTGGACACCTTCATCTACAAGGTCGTCGCGGACCAGATCGCCATCGGCAACCAGCTGAAGACCGGCGAGATCGACATGGGTCAGCCGGACCCCTCTCAGCTGGCCGACCTGCAGGGCAACCCCGACCTCCAGATCGTGACCTTCCCGGTCGCCATCTTCACCTTCTACGCGTACAACCAGAACCCCTCGGCCAAGGTTTCCCAGATGTTCAGCGACAAGGCCGTGCGGCAGGCGCTGCTTTACGCCATCGACCGCCAGGGCATGGCGGATTCCCTGTACTTCAAGCAGGCGGTGGTCGCCACCTCGTCCATGCCGCCCGTGTCCTGGGCCTACAACAAGGACTCCAAGCCGCAGTACCCGCACGATCCCGCCAAGGCCAACTCCATGCTGGACTCCGCGGGCTGGGCCAAGGGCTCGGATGGCATCCGCGCCAAGGGCGGCCAGAAGCTGTCGTTCACCATGATCACCAACGCCGGCAACAAGGTCCGCGAGAACTCCCTCGTGGCCATGCAGGACGCGTGGAAGCAGATCGGCGTCGACGCCACGCCCAAGCTGATCACCTTCCCGCAGCTGGTGGCGCAGATCACGAACGACCGCAGCTACGACGTCTTCCTGGTCGGGTTCTCCTGGAACGCCGACCCCGACCAGTCGGCACTGTGGCACAGCCGCAACACCGCGCCCGGCGGCTTCAACGGCTTCGGCTACAAGTCGAGCGCCATGGACAAGATCCTGGATGACGCGGTCGCCACGCTCGACCAGAGCAAGCGCAAGCAGCTGTACTTCCAGATGCAGGACATCCTCAACGATGAGGCGCCGGCGCCCATCCTGGTCTTCAACAAGGGCATCTGGGCGATGACCAAGCGCGTGCAGGGCGTGACCGGTGGCGACTTCGGCCTCGGCACCTACACGCAGTTCCAGAACAAGGCCTGGATGAAGTCGACCTTCGTGGCAGACGGCAAGTAAGGGTGACGCGGGAACCAGCCGTAAGCTGAGCTAAGCCCATGCTTGCTCGTTACGTGGTGAGGCGAGTGGTGGCCTCGATCCCGGTCGTGTTCGGGGTCACCCTCATCACGTTCGCGCTGCTCCACGCCACCGCGGGGGCCTTCGTGCCTGGCCTGGAGCTGAACCCCAACCTGCGGCCGGAGGACATAGTCCGGATCCGCAACAACCTGGGCCTCAACGACCCGCTGCCCCTGCAGTACTGGCACTGGATCGCGGGCCTGGCGCATGGCGACTTCGGCCGCTCGTTGGTCGACGGCAGCCCCGTCCTGTCGCACATCGGCGACCGGCTGCCCAACACCATCGAGCTCACGCTCACGGCCATCCTGCTCGGGATCCTGGTCTCGATCCCGCTGGGGGTGGTGGGCGCGCTCCGCCGCGGCAGCGTGATCGACAACTTTTTCACGTTCCTCTCCGTGGCCGGCGTCAGCATCCCCAGCTTCTGGCTGGCGCTGCTGTTGATCCTCCTCTTCTCGGTCAGCTTCCACGCCTGGGGGCTGCCCTGGCTGCCCTCGGGCGGCGCGCAGTCGGCCTTCAGCGGCGGAGACCCCATCGATCGGATCACGCACCTGATCCTGCCCGCCAGCTGCCTGGCCTTCGTCTACATCGCGATCTGGTCGCGGTTCACGCGCTCTTCCATGCTGGAGGTGCTTTCGCAGGACTACGTGCGCACGGCGCGCGCCAAGGGGATGTCGGAGCGCCGAGTCACCTACCTGCACGCGCTGCGCAACTCGCTGGTGCCGCTGGTCACGTTGATCGGATTGGAGCTGCCCGGCCTGGTCAGCGGCGGCGCCATCATCGAGATCGTCTTCAGCTGGCCCGGGGTCGGCCGCCTGGCGCTGGAAAGAGCGCTGCAGTATGACTACACGATGGTGCTCGGGCTCACCACCTTCGTGGCCTTGCTGGTGGTGGTGGGCAACCTACTGGCCGACGTCATGTATGCCCTTCTAGACCCACGGATCCGCTACGCATGAGAGTCGCGTAGCGATGGCTCCTGAGCTCCAGCACGGATCTTCGGCGCCCAGGCGGTCGAGCTCTGCGTCGGCTCCTGCGCGCGGCTCGTCACGCACCTGCAGGTGCGCTCCTCGTCGTGCTCGTCGCCTCCTTGATCTCGGCGCACCTGGACCCCGAATCTCTCGCGCCGGCCTCAGGAGCCATCGCTGATGGCCGTCGACCAGACCACGATCACCCAGCTCGAAGGCACGCCGGTCAGCTATGAGGGCGGGCTGGCGCGCCCGGCGCAGAGCTACTGGAGCGAGTCCTGGGAGCGGCTGCGCGGCAGCACGTTCGGGATGTTCTTCGGCGGCGTGCTGGTGGTGCTGGCGGTGATCGCCATCACCGCGCCGCTGTTCGCCAACTTCGTGACGCACGTGCAGCCCACCTCGGTTGACCTCAGCAACAACTTCGCCGGCTTCAGCCGCGCCCACCCGTTGGGAACCGACGAGCTCGGCCGCGACACCCTTACCCGCCTGGTCTACGCCGCGCGCGTGTCCCTGGGCGTCGGGTTCCTGACGGTCGCCATCTACCTGCTGATCGGAGGCACCGTGGGGATCAGCGCGGGCTTCTACGGCGGCTGGTTGGACGACATCCTGATGCGCTTCGTCGACATCCTGCTCGCCATCCCCACCATCTACCTGCTGATCATGATCACGAGCATGCTGCCGCTGCCGCTCGGTCCCATCACCATCCGGCACGACGCCTTCTCGCTGTCGTTCATCATCGCCATCACCGTGTGGGGCACGGTCGCGCGCCTTGTGCGCGGCGAGACGCTGACGGTGAAGAACCGTGACTTCATCCTGGCCACGCGCTCGATCGGCGCGTCAAACCTGCGTCTGATGTCGCGTCATCTGCTGCCCAATGTGCTGCCGGTGATGATTGTCGCGGCCAGCCTGGGCGTGGGTCAGATCATCCTGCTGGAGGCCGCTCTCGATTTCGTGGGCCTGGGCGTGCAGCCGCCCACCGCGAGCTGGGGCAACATGCTGCTCAACGCCCAGACCTACTTCTATCACTCGACCTGGCTGGTGATCTTCCCCGGCGTCTGCATCGTGCTGGCCGTTTTGTCGGCCAACATCTTCGGGAACGCCGTCAGAGACGCTTTCGACCCCCGGCTCAAGTAGCCGCGTTGGCCGAGCACCTGCTCGAGGTCCGCGACCTCCACACCGTCTTTCCGACCAAGGACGGCCTCGTCAAGGCGGTGGACGGCGTCTCCTTCCACCTCGACCCCGGCGAAACGCTGGGGATCGTGGGCGAGTCAGGCTCCGGCAAGTCGGTGACGGTCCTGAGCGTGATGCGCCTGCTGCAGCGACCGGGCCGCATCGCCGGCGGCCAGATCCTCTACAAGGGCCGCGACCTCGTGAAGGCGTCCGACCCCGAGATGCAGGAGATCCGGGGCGAGGAGATCGCGATGATCTTCCAGGACCCCATGACCTCGCTCAACCCGGTCTTCAAGACCGGCTGGCAGGTCGGCGAGCCGCTGCGCCTGCACAAGAACTTCGACGCGAAGAAAGCGCTCAAGGAGGCCATCGGCTACCTGCAGAAGGTGGGGATCCCGGAGCCGGACAAGCGCGCAGAGCAGTACCCGCACGAGTTTTCAGGTGGGATGCGCCAGCGCGCGATGATCGCCATGGGCTTGTCCACCAGCCCCGACGTGCTCATCGCGGACGAGCCGACCACGGCGCTGGACGTGACCATCCAGGCCCAGATCCTGGATCTGCTCCGCAAGGTCAACCACGACTTCGGGACGGCGACCATCCTGATCACGCACAACCTGGGCGTGGTCGCCGGCATGTGCGAGCGCGTCATGGTCATGTACGCGGGCAAGGTCGCCGAGCAGGGTCCTACCGCGGACGTCTTCGCCAACCCCAAGCATCCCTACACCTGGTCACTGCTGCGCTCGATCCCGCGCCTGGACGCCGAGGAGCACGAGCCGCTGCGCGCCATCGAGGGCCTGCCGCCCGATCTCATCAACCCGCCCGGTGGCTGCCCGTTCCATCCTCGCTGCGCCTTCCGGATCGATCGCTGCGTGCGCGAGATGCCCCCGCTGCAGCCCGTGGGTCCAACTCAGATGGCGTCCTGCTGGGTCACGCAGGCCGGCCGCGACCTCAACGAGGCGGTGAGCTGAGCAAGTTGAGCACCGAAGCCCCGGCCCGCCCCAAGCTGACCAAGGCCTGGACGGCCGCCGAGCCGATCCTGGAGGTCAAGGGCCTCAAGACCTACTTCCCGGTGACCGCCGGCATCCTCCAGCGGACGGTCGCGCACGTGCGCGGCGTGGACGGTGTCGACCTAACCGTCCGCCAGGGCGAGACGCTGGGCCTGGTCGGCGAGTCGGGCTGCGGCAAGTCGACGCTGGGCCGCAGCATCCTGCGCCTGGTCGAGCCCACCGAGGGCCAGGTCATCTTCAAGGGCGAGGACCTGACCAAGCTGGGCGCGGGGGAGATGCGGCGCGTGCGCCGCGACATGGCGATGATCTTCCAGGACCCCTACGCGTCCCTCGACCCGCGGCAGACGGTGGGCGAGATCGTGGGCGAGCCGCTCGACATCCACCACCTCTACACGAGCAAGAAGCAGCGCCAGGAGCGGATCACCGAGCTGCTGCGGGTGGTCGGCCTCAACCCCAACTTCAACAACCGCTACCCGCACGAGTTCTCGGGTGGCCAGCGCCAGCGCATCGGCATCGCCCGCGCCCTGGCCGTCGACCCTTCTTTCATCGTCTGCGACGAGCCCATCTCGGCGCTGGACGTGTCGATCCAGGCCCAGATCATCAACCTCCTGGAGCGCCTCCAGGACCAGTTCAACCTGACCTATCTCTTCATCGCCCACGACCTGTCGGTGGTCAAGCACATCTCGGACCGGATCGCCGTGATGTACCTGGGCAAGGTGGTGGAGCTGGCGGGTGCGGGGGAGCTCTATCGCAACCCCAAGCACCCGTACACAGGGTCGCTGCTCTCGGCGATCCCGATCCCCGATCCCAAGGTCGAGCGCGGCCGCCAGCGCATCATCCTGAAAGGCGACGTGCCCTCGCCCGTCAACCCGCCCTCAGGCTGTCGCTTCCGGACCCGCTGCTTCAAGGCGCAGGAGAGGTGCGCGCAGGAGGTGCCGCCCCTGGACACCGTGCACCTGGACGGCCACGAGGCGGCCTGCTTCTTCCCACTCCAACCGGGCGACCGTTGACGCTCGAGGCGGCGCTGGCCTCAGCGCGGGATTCCCGCCAGCGTGACCAGGAGGAGTTCTTCGAAGAGCTGCGCATCCCCAGCGTCAGCACGCTGCCGGAGCACGAGCAGGACCTGCTGCGCAACGCCGACTGGCTCCAGCAGCGCTTCATCAACCTCGGCTTCAAGACCAGGCTGCTGCGCGTCGACGGCGGGCGGCACCCGGTCCTCCAGGCGGACTGGCAGGGCCGCGAGGGCGCGCCGCACCTGACCGTCTACGGCCACTACGACGTGCAGCCGCCGGACCCGCTCGAGGAGTGGGAGTCGCCGCCCTTCGAGCCGACCGTGCGCGACGGCCTCGTCTATGCGCGCGGCGCGGCCGACAACAAGGGCAACCACTTCGCGGCGCTGAAGGCCGCGCAGCACTGGTTCGCGGCCGGCGGGCCGCCCGTCAACCTGCGCTACCTGATCGAAGGGGAGGAGGAGATCAGCGGCGTCTCCCTGCCGCGCTACATCCGCGCCAACGCGGAGCGCCTGCGCACCGACTGCGTGCTGGTCTGGGACGGCGGCTTCGCCGCCGACGGCGTCCCGTCCCTGACCAGCGCGCTGCGCGGCATCGTCTACACCGAGATCAACGCCACCGGCGCCGGCACCGACCTGCACTCGGGCAGCTTCGGTGGGGCGGCGCCCAATCCACTGAACACGCTGGCGAGGATCCTGGGCGAGCTCAAGGACCGCGACGGGCACATCACGGTGCCCGGCTTCTACGACGGACTCATCCCGCCCACCGAGGAGGAGAAGGCGGGCTGGCCGCGCGGCCCCGAGTACGAGGCGACGGTCAAGCAGATCATGGAGTCCGATGTCCTCGAGGGCGAGGCAGGGTACGAGCCGGCCGAGCGACTGGGCGCCCGCCCGACGCTCGACGTCAACGGCTTCCTGGGCGGCTTCACGGAAGAGGGTTCCAAGACCGTGATCGCCCGCCAGGCGATGGCCAAGGTCTCCATGCGGCTGGTGCCGGGGCAGGACCCGGCGCGCATCTTCGACACCTTCGCCGAGTACGTCTCGGAGCTGAGCACACCCGGCGTGAAGGTCGAGGTGCGCGACCTGGGCTCGGCCCCACCCGTGGTCTGCGGCATCGACCACCCGGCGGCGCGCGCGGCGGCAGCGGCTTTCGAGAAGGCTTTCGGCAAGCGGGCGCAGCCCCGGCGTATGGGCGGCTCGATCCCGGTCGCCATCGACTTCCAGGAGGCCCTGGGCGCGCCCATGGTGATCAGCGGGCTCGGGCAGCCGGGCTCCGGCGCCCACTCACCCCACGAGTGCTTCAGCCTCGACCACTTCCACCGCGGCATCGAGATGCTGATTCACTTCATGGATGGGCTTAGCACCCGAGGAGTCTGAGCGGCTTCTCTTCGAGGAGCTGCGGATCCCCAGCATCTCGGCCCTCCCCGAGCACGCCTCCGACGTGCGCCGTAACGCCCAGTGGCTGGCGGAGCTGCTGGGCGGCCACGGCTTCCGGGTCGAGCTGGTGAGCAACGGCGGCGGGCCGCACCCGGTGGTGGTGGCCGAGCGCCTGGAGGCGCCGGGAGCGCCGACCCTGACCGTCTATGGCCACTACGACGTGCAGCCGCCCGACCCGCTGGAGGAGTGGGAGTCGCCGCCCTTCGAGCCCGCCGTGCGCGCGGGAGTGGTCTACGCACGGGGCGCGGCCGACAGCAAGGGCCAGCACATGGCATGGATCGCTGCCGCCATCGGCGAGCGGCTGCCGGTCAATCTTCGCTTCCTCATCGAAGGTGAGGAGGAGTCGGGCGGCAAATCCCTGCCGGTGCTGCTGCACGAGCGCGCCGCCGACCTGCGCACGGACTACGTGGTGGTCGGCGACGCGGTCTTCTCGCCCAACGGGCTGCCGGCGCTGGTCACCGGCCTGCGCGGGCTGCTGTATGCCGAGATCGAGGCCTTCGGTCCGGCCGTCGACCTCCATTCGGGACTCTTCGGGGGCGTGGCGCCCAACCCGTTCCACGGCCTGGTGCACCTGCTCGCCTCCATGAAGGACCGGGAGGGCCGGATCACGATCGACGGCTTCCTCGACGATGTGGCGGCGCCCAGCGCGGAGGAGCTCAGATCCTGGGAGCGGCTGGGCGACGCCGATGCCCAGGTCGAGCGCGTCCAGGGCGCGCCGCTCACCGGCGATCCGGGCCAACCGCCTCTGCACCGGCGTTGGGCGCTGCCCACGCTCGATATCCACGGCCTGCCCGGCGGCTTCACCGGCTCCGGCTCGAAGACCGTGATCCCCGCCCGCGCCCTGGCCAAGCTGTCCTTCCGGTTGGCGCCCGACCAGCATCCGGACCGGGTGGAGGCGCTGCTGCGCGAGCACGTCCGCAAGCACGCGATGCCCGGCGTGCGCTTCGAGGTGCGCACGATCGGACGCGCGGTGCCGGTGAGCCTGGGCAGCGACCATCCCGGCCTCAATGCGATGCGCCGCGCCTTCGTCGAGGGCTTTGGCGAAGAGCCGGTGCTGGCCCGGGAAGGCTTCACGATCCCGGTCACCCACGACTTCATGGAGGCCTTGGGCGCGCATGTGCTGGTCACCGGCTTCGTCCCCTGGGACGCGGCGCCGCACTCGCCCAACGAGCACCTGCCGCTCGACTTCTACCACCGGGGCATCGCCACGGCCTCGGCCTTCATGAGGAATCTGGCAACGAGCGCGGAGGGAACCCAGGTTCCCCCCGCGGACCCACCCTCCTGACGCTGGCGCGCTCTGTGACGGCGGGAGCGAATGGCGACGCCGGGTGCCGGCCGGTCAGGGCCCGGCCTGACGTGCAGCGTCTGAGTCTGGCAACCTAGGACCGTGCTCGAGACGGCGCTGCAGGCTGCCCGCGACCAGCGGGAGCAGTCGCAGGCCGACCTCTTCGAGCTGATCCGCATTCCCAGCGTGTCTGCGCTCTCCGAGCACGACGAGGACTGCCGGCACGCGGCCGAGTGGATCGTCGGCCGGCTCACGGCAGCCGGCATGGAGGCCGACCTGGTGGACGTCCCCGGTGAGGGCCACCGCCACCCCGTGATCGCCGCGGAATGGACGGGCGCCGGGCCGGAGGCGCCCACGCTCGCCATCTACGGCCACTACGACGTGCAGCCGCCCGACCCCGTCGAGGAATGGCTGACGCCGCCCTTCGAGCCCTCGGTGCGGGACGGCTTCGTGCACGCCCGCGGGGCGGACGACAACAAGGGCCAGATCGCCTGTGGGATCCGCGCGGCCGAGCTGGCCCTGGCCGCGGGCGGGCCGCCGGTCAACCTGCGCTTCCTGATCGAGGGCGAGGAGGAGGTGGGCGGCCCCTCGCTGCCCGAATTCGTGAAGCGCGAGGCGGCGCGCCTGCGCACGGACTACCTCTTCATCGCGGACGGCCAGTTCACCGCGCCCGGGCTGCCCAACCTGCTGACCGGCCTCCGCGGCCTTTTGTACACAGAGGTGGAGGCAGTGGGTGCGGCTGCCGACCTCCACTCCGGGATCTACGGCGGGATCGCGCCCAACCCGCTGAACACGCTGGCCCACGTCATCTCGGCGCTGAAGGGCCGCGACGGCCGCGTCACGGTGCCGGGCTTCTACGACGCGGTGGTGCCGCCTGAGGAGCGGGAGCTGGCGGACTGGCGGCGGCTGCCGGTCAGTGACGACGAGCAGAAGCAGGCGATCGGGGCGCCGGCGCTGGAAGGCGAGGTGGAGTTCTCAGCGCTGCAGCGGCGCTGGGCCCGGCCCACGCTCGACGTGCACGGGATCATCGGCGGCTTCCAGGGCCAGGGCCAGAAGACGGTGATCCCGGCCCGGGCCAAGGCCAAGATCTCCATGCGGCTGGTGCCCGACCAGGACCCCGACCGCATCTTCGACACCTTCGCCGAGTACGTCGACTCCCTTTCGACGCCTGGCGTTCGGGTGACCGCGCACCGGCTGTCGTCGGGCCGCGCGGTGCGCACCGGTACCGACCATCCCGGCGTGGAGGCGGCCGCGCGCGCCTTCGAGGCGGCTTACGGGGCGCGGCCAGTGCTGGTGCGCGAGGGCGGGTCGATTCCGGTCACGGCGGAGTTCCAGGCGGCGCTCAACCCCCACCTGCTGGTGACCGGCTTCGGCCTGCCCGGCGACGCGTTGCACTCGCCTAACGAGAAGTACAGTCTCGACCAGTACTTCCGCGGCATCGAGATGGTGCTGCACCTGATGGAGAACCTCCGCAATGCGCCCAGAGCTTGAAGCTCTGGCCAGAGAGCTGGTCGCCACCTCGTACCTGAAGGGCGACTTCGTGCTGCGCTCGGGCAAGCGTTCGAACGTGTACTTCGACAAGTACCTCTTCGAGACCAAGCCCGGGCTCCTGCGCCAGCTCGGCACCTACCTGGCGGAGCTCCTGCCGCTGGAGACCGAGGTGATCGCGGCCCCCGAGCTGGGTGCCATCCTGCTGGGCGGCGCCGTCTCGCTGGAGACGGGCAAGCCGCTCGTGCTGGTGCGCAAGGAGGCCAAGGAGTACGGCACCACGAAGGCGCTCGAGGGCCGCCTGGAACCGGGGCAGAAGGTGACCGTGGTCGAGGACGTGCTCACCACCGGGGGCGAGGCCATCAAGGCGGCGGAGAAGGTGCGCGCTGCCGGTGGCGAAGTGCTGGCGCTGGTGGCGGTGCTGGACCGCGAGGAGGGCGCCGCCGAGAACCTGCGCGCCGCCGGCCTCGCCTATCAGCCGCTCTTCAGGAAGTCAGATCTCCCGCTCGACTGACCTCCTCTTCGCGGGCGGGCGCGTGTTCACGCCCAAAGGCTTCGCCGACATCGACGTCGGCGTTCGCGACGGCCAGTTCGTGGACGGCGGTTCCGGAGAAGTTGTCGACTGCCGAGGGCTCTGGCTGCTGCCGGGGGCGCTCGACGCCCACGTGCACTCGCGCGATCCCGGCTTCCCCGACAAGGAGGACTGGACTTCCCTAACCGCGGCCGCCGCGGCGGGGGGCGTGACGACCGTCCTCGACATGCCGAACACCGTGCCCGCGGTGGACAGCGCAGAGCTGCTGGCGGTGAAGGCGGAGCGCGCGGCCGACCGGGCGCTCGTCGACTTCGGACTCTGGGGGCTGGTGCGGTCCTCCAGCACGCCCGAGCAGCTGGCCGGCCTGGTCGCGGCCGGCGCCGTCGGCCTCAAGGCTTATCTCGGATATGCGTACCGGCGCTCCCAGCAGGCGGTGACCTACACGGCCGCGCTCGACGATCCCGACCTGGAGGCGCCGCCCGGATACGGGACGATCGCGCTGCTGGCGCCGGCGCTGGCGCGCTCGCGGGCGCTGCTGGCGGTGCACGCCGAGGACCCCGAACTGCTGCGCTTCTGCGCGCGCCCGCTGCGCGAGTACGCGGACGTGCTGGCCGCACGGCCGGCCCTGGCGGAGGCGATCGCGATCGCGGCGGTGGGAGTGATCGCAGCTGCGGACCACGTCCGCCTGCACCTGGTGCACATCTCCAGCCTGGAGGGGCTGGCGGCGGCGGACGCGGCGCGGGTGGCCGGCGCGGACCTCTCGATCGAAACCTGCCCGCAATACCTGTGGACGACCGAGGACGACTTCGCGCGGGTGGGCAACGCTCTGCGCATGAACCCACCTGTGCGCACCCGCGCCGACCAGGAGGCGCTGCGGCGCGCTGTGGCCGCGCGCGAGGTCGACATCATCGCCACCGACCACGCGCCGCACACCGACGAGGAGAAGTTCGGCGTCGAGCTGGACCGCGCCCATCCCGGCAGCCCAGGCGTGCAGACGCTGCTCCTGAGCGCGCTGCAGCTGACGCGGGTGATGGGCGCGCGCGACCGCCTGATCCGCGCCGTCACGGCCAATGTCGCCGATCGTTTCGGCTTCGCCGGCCGCAAGGGCGTGATCGCGCCGGGCGCCGACGCCGACCTGGTCCTGGTCGACCCGGCGGCTCAGACCGTGGTGGCGCCCGAGTCCATGCATTCGAGGCAGAAGCACGGGGTGTTGGAAGGGATGACCTTCGACTTCGCGATCCGGTCGGTCTACTCGCGAGGCGACCTGGTTTTCTCCGACGGGGAGGTCGTCGGGAAGCCCGGCCGCGGCCGGTGGCTCAAGCCGAGCGCCGGCGGCGGAACGGTTTTTGGCTCAGAAAACAGTCCCGGCGCCGGCGCTCGACCCTAGCGTACGGCCTGGCGGAAGACAGGGCTCTGACGCACCTCGGCCTCCAGCGTCGTGACCGGGCCATGCCCGGGATAGATCGCCGTGGGCGGGGGCAGGGCCAGGTAGCGCGAGTAGATCGACGTCATCTGCCGCCGCAGGTCGGTGTCCGGCATCTGCTTGCCGATCCCGCCCGCCAGCAGCGTGTCGCCGGTGAAGAGGTGGTTGCCGACCAGGAAGCTGAGGCTGCCCGGCGTATGGCCGGGCGTCGCCAGCACCAGGAGCCGGAAGGCGCCGAACTCCAGCTCGTCGCCGTCGGCCAGGTACTGGTCGGCCGAGCGCAGGAAGGTCTTGGCGTCGGCGAAGCTCATGGCGGTCCCGGCGCCGGTGGCCGCCTTGAGGTCGTCCTTGCCGGCCACGTGGCCGGGGTGGCCGTGGGTAGCCACCACCCACTTCAGCGTCAGCCCGCGCAGCTGGCCCAGCATCTTCTCGGCCGGGTCGCCGGCGTCGATAACCAGAGCCTCCTTGGTGTCCGAGCAGGAGAGCAGATAACCGTTGACCTCGCGGTCCTGCTTGACCTTGACGATGGAGAGGCGGGACATCGCCCAATATTTACCCGGTGCGCGCCGCGGCAATCATCTTCGGGCTGCTGCTGGTGCTGCTCAGCCTGTACTGGACCTTCGATTACATCTGGCGCCGGGCCCGTGCAGGCCGGAGGCGGCCGCCCTAGTCCTGGAGCTTGCCTCGGAGGCGGTCCAGGCGCTCGTGCTTGTCCAGCGAGGGCTTGGGCCGCGGCCGGTCGGGGTACTTGGCGACCTGGATGGCGTCCAGCATCAGCTCGACCTCCTCGGGCGAGAGGTGGACGGTCTTGAGGTGCTTCTCGACCGGCGGCGGCCGGCGGTCGACGACTTCGCTGATGGCCTCGTCGGTCTCAGTCGTGTCGGGCTTGGTGGGCCGGAAGAGCTCTTCGGACCCGACCAGCGAGACCCGCTTGAAGCCCTTCGCCTTACCCATCAGCCCACGGCTGTGCGCTGCCTGGTCTCCATCACCGAGGCGGCCAGCTCGCGGTAGGCCCGCGCCCCCTCCGACTGCGCCGCGTACTGCAGGATCGACTGCCCGGCCAGCGGCGACTCGGCGAAGCGGATGGAGTCCTTGACCGCGAAGTCGAAGACCTGGTCCTTGAAGTGCGTCTTGACCAGCTCCAGCACCTCGCGCGAGTGCAGCGTGCGCGACTTGTAGATGGTGGGGAGGATGCCGGCCACGTGCAGCCGCGGGTTGAGCTTGGCGCGGATGCGGTCGATCGTCTTCAGCAGCTGCTGCATGCCCTTCATGCCGAAGTACTCGCACTGCAGCGGGATGATCACCTCGTCCGAGGCCACGAAGGCGTTGATGGTGAGCACGTTGAGCGCGGGCGGGCAGTCGATGATGACGTAGTCGTAGCGCCGCTGCGCCGGCTCCAGCTTCTCCTTCAGGATGCCCTCGCGCCCGATCTCGTTGTAGAGCTGGGCCTCGGCGCCGGAGAGCTCGATGTTGGCGGGGATGAAGTGGACTCCGATCCCCTCCGCCTCCTGGATCACCTCGTTGACGGAGACCTCCGGGTCGACCAGCAGGTCGTAGATCGTCTTCTCGAGCTCGTCGGGGATCTTGACCCCCATGTTGATGGTCAGGTGCGCCTGGGCGTCCAGGTCGACGAGCAGCACGCGCTGCTCCTTCTCGGCCAGGGCGGCGCCCAGGTTGACGGCCGTGGTCGTCTTGCCCACGCCGCCCTTCTGGTTAGCGATCGAGATCACCCGGGCCATGAAAAGTGCGGTCCGAGTCTACCCGTAGAATCCCCGTGATGTTCGGGCTGCCGCTGCTGGCGGGCGTGGTCGGCCTGGCCTTCGGAGTGGTCGTTCTGAGGCAGTTCAGCCTGCGCCGCAAGCCCCACCAGGCGGCCTGGGGCGCCGCCCTGCTCTGCTTCGGGGCGGCCGCGCTCTGGGAGGCCGCGGGCATCTACGGCGGCTGGACGCCGGTCCTCTACAAGGGCTACTACCTGCTGGGCGCGATCCTCAATGTGGGCTGGCTCGGCGTGGGCAGCCTTTACGTGCTGGCCCCCCGGCGGTGGGGCCACGTCGGGGCGATCGTGATGGGTGTGATCACGGTGCTGGCGATCCCGGCCGTGGTGCTGGCGCCCACCGACGCGCATCTGCTGCAGGCTTCGCTTCCGGGGCGGGGAGCCATCGGCGCGCCGGCCACCTTCTTCCCGCCGGTGACCAACTCGATCGGGTCGCTGATCTTGATCGGCGGGGCCGCCTGGGCGGCCTATCGAGCCTACCGCAGCCAGGCTTCCGGGGCGCGCGTTCTGGGCCTGGCGCTGATCGCCGCCGGCGCCTTCGTGGTGGCCGGGACGCACA
This sequence comes from Candidatus Dormiibacterota bacterium, assembly GCA_036378695.1. Classification (GTDB taxonomy): domain Bacteria; phylum Chloroflexota; class Dormibacteria; order Dormibacterales; family Dormibacteraceae; genus CF-28. The sequence goes on along the minus strand of DASUVY010000150.1, from coordinate 9,469 downwards.
CCTTGGCGCAGGTCCGTAACGCCTACTACGTTCAACCCGTTGGTGAGGCCATCGGAATCCTGGTGATGTTCGCCGGCTACCTGGGGGTCGAGGCGCAGGCGCTGCCCATCCGGAGACGTTCAGCCGCTTAGGGCGGCGCACCCTTGTTCATCGACATCGCGATCGTGATCGCGCTCCTGGTCGCCATCTACATCGGCTACCAGCGTGGCGTCGTGCAGCCGTTGCTGGTCGAGATCTTCTTCCTGGCCGCGCTGCTGATCATCATTCGCGACCGGCATGCCTACCAGACGGCGATGGAGAAGTACCTGCACACCAACGCCGTGCTCGACGTCTTCCTGGCGCTGATCGTGGCGGTGGTGGCGGGCTTCGTCGGCGGCCAGCTGGGCGGCATGATCCACCGCATGCCGGTGGTACGCGGCATCGACGGCTTCCTGGGCGTGTTCGTGCATGCCGGTTTCGTGCTCGTGATCAGCTACATCCTGCTCTCGGCGCTGGTCGCCTTCGACAAGGCCTTCAGCCCGACCGTCAACGCCGCCACGCTCACCCTGAAGCAGGTGCAGGCCCTGCAGAGCAACATCGAAGGCAACCCGCTGACCGCCTTCTTCGTAGACGAGAAGGACCTGACCAAGCTGCACCAGGAGGCCACGCAGCCCGGCGGTGCCCGCCTGGAGACGGTGTCCCAGCTCAGCCAGCTGCAGAACTTCTACGAGCAGTTCCTGCAGCCCCAGCTGGCCAGCTCGCGGACGGCGCCCTACATCATGCGGTTCGGCCAGAAGATTCCCCTGATCGGACACGCGGGTCCCAACGACCTGCCCAAGACGGCTGTCTCGCCGTCCCCCTCGCCGAAGCCGTCGCCCTCGCCAACCAAACACTGATGGCCTCGGCAGTCATCGCTGCCGCCCCCGCCCGGCGCCTCCGCCACCTCGACTTCCTGGTCATGTCCCTGTACTGGGTGGCGATCGGCTTCCTCTGGAACTCGATGGGCCTGCTGGTCGTGCCCTACCTGGTCGAGCACATCGTGGGCAAGCAGCTGGAGGGCACCGCGACGGCCTTCATGGAGAACCTGGGCACCCTGGTGGCAATCGTCTGGCAGCCCCTGGCGGGCGCCATCTCGGATCGCACCCGCACCCGCTGGGGCCGCCGGCGGCCGTTCATCTTCGCGGGCACCATCGGGGACGCCGTCTTCCTGACGGCGATCGCGCTCTCCGGCGCCTACCTGCCCCTGGTCGCCGCCTACGTGCTGCTGCAGCTGGCCTCCAACACCGCCCAGGGTCCCTACCAGGGACTGCTGCCCGACCTGGTGCCCGCCGAGCAGAAGGGCACCGCCAGCGGCTACTACGGCGCCTCCAACCTCGTGGGCACGCTGCTGGGCGCCGGGGCCTCGGGGCTGATCCTGGCCCACGCCGGGATCGGCGCGGTGCTGGCCAGCGTGGCGGTGTCGCTGGTGGCCACGATGCTGATCACGGTGACTCTGGTCCCCGACCGCGGCACCTCCAGCGAAGCCATGGATCCGCCCCTGCAGCTGCTGGCGCGCACCTTCACCGCACCGCTGCGGGTGCGGCCCTTCCTATGGCTGATGGCCTCGCGCCTCCTGATCCTGATGGGCATCGTGGGGATCCAGACCTTCCTGTACTTCTACTTCAGCAACGTTTTCTTCCACGGCGATGCCTCGAAGGTGGGCGCGGCGTTCTCGACCACGCTCGGCTCGGCCATCGTGGTGGCGGTGCTGGTGAGCTTCCCGGCGGCGCGGCTGTCGGATCGCATCGGGCGCCGGCCCCTGATCTGCGCCAGCGGGCTGCTGGGCGCCGTGGGCACCATTGTCCTGGTGTTCAGCCACTACCAGTGGGTTCCGGGCGCGCTCCTGGAGCCCCTGGCCCGCGCCATGGGCGTGCCCGTGCTGGCGGCCCAAGCTTCGCTGGTCGGCCTGGTGATCGGGCTCGGCCTGGGCACCTTCTTCTCGGTCGACTGGGCCTTCATCACCGACGTGATCCCCGCCGCCGAGGCGGGGCTGTTCATGGGCTTCTCCAACATCGCCACGGCCGGCTCCGGCCTGCTGGCGCGGGGCCTGGCGGGGCCCGTGCACGACTACTTCAACGCCGGCCCCCAAATCCTGGGCCTGCCCGGCGGCTATCCCGTGATCTTCACCATCTTCTTCGTGTGGCTGGTCCTGGGCAGCCTGGCCATCTATCGAGTGCCGGAGAGACGGCGATCGCCATCGACCTGAGCGGTCTCAAGCCCTGGGGCGGCCTGGCCACGGCGCCCCTGGAAAGCGCGCAAGCGGTGGTGGCCGGCGTCGCCTACGACGGCTCGGCCGTCTACCGCAAAGGCGCCGCCCAGGCCCCGTCGGAGATCCGGCGGCTTTCCGCGGTGATGCCGCCCGTGACGGAATCGGGCGCGGCCCTGGTCGAGCTGGCGCTGCACGACCTGGGCGACCTGGATCCCGGACCGGGCATCGAGCAGGGCTGGGAGACAGTTGCCAGGCGTCTGGGCGACGTACCCGAAGGCGCCTTGCTCACAGTGCTCGGCGGCGACCATTGCTCAGCCATCCCGGTGCTGGCGGCCGAGGTGCGACGCCACCCCGACCTGGCCGTGCTCTGGTTCGACGCCCATCCCGACCTCAACGACTTCTCGCGCGGCAGCCGCTGGAGCTGTGGCTGCGCCCTGTACCGGGCGCTGGAGTGCGCCGGCCTGGATCCCGCCCGCGTCGTGCTGGCCGGCTGTCGCGACTTCGACCTCGACGAGCTCGACTTCATCGGTCGCAGCGGGATGACCATGCTGCCCATCGCCGAGGTGGCGGCCGACCCGGCGGGCGCCGGCGCGCGCATCGCGGCCGCGGTCGGCGGGCGCCCGCTGCACATCTCCTTCGACATCGACGTGTTGGACCCGGCCTTCGCGCCCGGCACCGAGATCGCGAGCGCGGGCGGCCTGAGCACGCGCCAGGCGCTGGCGGTGCTGACGGCGCTGGCTCAGAGCTGCCGGCTGGTCGGCCTCGACGTGATGGAGGTCTCGCCGCCGCTCGACCACGCGGACATCACGTCGCTGGCCGCCCTCAAGGTCGTGTTCGAGTTTTTCGGTCTTACAGCGCGCGAATGGCAACGGCCGCGATGATGCCGATCCCGATCAGCATCAGGAGCCCGGCACAGCCCAGCTGCACGGCGGTGTAGACGGGGCCGCCGGTGGCCGTGTAGGTCGGCCCGATCTCCGCGCGCGTGCGCCGGGTGTTGATCGCGCCCAGCAGCCAGACCACCCCCACCAGGATCGCGAAACCGCCCATGGCCAGGCCGATGAGGGTATTGCGCACGGCTCCGAGTATGGTCCCTTGAGGTGACGCGGGCCTTTGTCGCGGTGGCCCCGCCGGAGGCCGTGGCGGCCGAGCTGGGCGGCTACCTGGAGCGCTGCCGGAATGTGGCCCCCACCTTTCGCTGGGTCGCGCCCGCGGGCGTGCACCTGACCCTGCGCTTCCTGGGCAGCGTCGAGGAGCCCGTCCTGGCTTCCGTGACCGCCGGGCTGCGCAGGATCCGGCGGCCGTCCTTCGAGCTGCGGCTGGGCGGCCTCGGCACCTTCGGCGGCCGCCGGCCGTCCGTGATCTGGCTCGGCCTGGCCGAGGGCGCCGCGGCGGCCAAGGAGCTGGCCCGCGAGGTGGAGTCGGCCTGCCTGGCGGCCGGCCTGGCGCCGGAGACACGACCCTTCCGGCCGCACCTCACCCTCGCCCGTGCGCGTGACCGCTTCGGGTCGCCTGTGCCGGAGCTGCCGCCGGCGCCGGAGCTGCCCGCCTGGACGGCGACCGAGATGGTTCTTTACGAGAGCAGGCTGGGCGGCGGGCCGCCCGTCTACACGCCGCTGGAGCGCTTTCCCCTAGAGGCCGAGCGCTCGTAGCCCGGCTTCGGCGCAGGCCTTGTCCTGCGCCGGTGCGGCGCCGCTGACGCCGACCGCGCCCAGGACCCGCTCGCCGCGGCGGATCAGCACCGAGCCCTGGCCGGGGATCAGGGGCATGCGGACCAGCTTGTCGACCTGGTCGAAGAAAGGCGCTCGTTCCTGCTGAACCTGCGCCAGGGAGTCGCCGTCGCGGTGCCACACGGCCGCCCCCACCGCCTTCGACTCCGCGATCTGGGGCGAGATGGCGGGCGCGCCGTCCATGCGCCCGAGCGCGATCAGGTGGCCCCCTTCGTCCACCACCGCCACGCAGACTCGCAGAGATTCGCCGGCCGCGTGCTCGTGTGCGGCCTGGATCAGGCTCTGCGCTTGGGCGAGCGACAATGGCATCCCGTCTAATGGTGGCATGCAGCTGAACGGCGCCGTGGCCATCGTCACCGGGGGCGGCACCGGCATCGGCCGAGCGGTCTCCGTGCGCCTGGCGCAGGCCGGCGCCCGCGCCGTTTACGTCAACTACTCACGGTCGGCCGAGGACGCCGAAGCCACCGCCCGGGAGCTGATCGACATGGGCTGCGAGGGCGTCACCCATCGCTGCAACGTCGCCGTCGACGCCGAGTGCGTGCAGATGGTGGAGGCGGCCGCGCGCCGTTTCGGCCGGGTGGATGTCCTGGTCAACAACGCGGGCACCACGCACCACATCCCGCACAAGGACCTGGACTCGCTGACCGACCAGGTCTGGGAGGACATCATCGGCGTCAACCTGCGGGGCGCCTTCCACTGCTCGCGAGCGGCGGGGCCGGAGCTGAAGAAGACGCGCGGCGCCATCGTCAACGTGGCCTCGATCGCGGCCTGGCGGGCCAGCGGCTCCTCGATCGCCTACGGGGTGTCCAAGGCCGGCCTGGTGCAGCTGACGCGAAACCTGGCCATCGCGCTGGCGCCGGAGGTGCGGGTCAACTCAGTGTCCCCGGGCCTGGTGGCGACGCGCTGGTTCCGCCAGAAGTACGGCGACGAGGCGGCCGACGCCCAGGAGCAGTTCATGGCCCAGCACACTCCTTTGGGCCAGGTGGCGACCCCCGACCACGTCGCCCAGGCCGTGCTGGGCCTGCTGGGCATGGACCTGGTGACGGGGGAGAACCTGATCGTGGACGGCGGGGTGCACGTCGCCTACGGCCCAGCGGCGCCGGCGCGGAAGGTGGACTAGACCAGGCCGCCGGCAAGCGACCTTTTGAGGGTTGGCGGCGAACGGAAATTTGGAGTTGCGCCGGCTCTAACCATTCCTTAATCTTCGTGTCGGCCCCGAGGGACACGCGCGAGGGAGCCGGAACCAGGTCGCAAGACCGGGTACCGGAGCCCAAGAAGCGGTCCGTCGGGGTCACTTCTTTTCCCCGGTTTTTCCCCAGCCTTCGAGGCCATCGCGGGTAGCCTGGCGGCGAACTGATTTTCGCGGTTGCACCCGCGGCGCCGGCCCCCTACCGTATTGCCCGGCCCCCGAGGGACACGCGTACGGGAGCCGGAGCCGGCCGTAAGGCAGGCGCCGGAGACCGTGAGGCGATTCGTCGGGGGTCACTGTTTTTCCACAGGGCGGCGCTGGTCTCGCCAGCGGCCTTTGACTTAAGGTTGCGGCCGGTGGCTGGGCCTTTCGTGGCGGGCGTGGACCTGGGCGGGACCAAGATCCAGGTGGTGGCGGTCAACGGCACCGCGGTCAAGGGCGGCAGCCGGACGGCCACCCCCACCAGCAGCGCCGAGGACGTGGTCCACGAGATCGTCGGATCGGTGCGGCTGGCGGTCCAGCAGGCCGGCGGGCGGCTGACGGGGCTCGAGAAGGTCGGCATCGGCACGCCCGGCAAGATCGACGGCCGCAAGGGCGTGGTCTCCCAGTCCGGGAACGTGGTCGGCATGATGGATGCGTTCCCGCTGGGACCCGCCGTTTCCAAGGAGCTGGGCGGCGTGCCGGTGGTCGTCGACAACGACGTCCGCGTCGCCATCCTGGGCGAGTACGAGCGGGGCGCCGGCCGGCCGTACAAGAACGTGCTGGGCGTTTTCGTGGGCACCGGCGTGGGGGGCGGGCTGGTCCTGGAGGGCAAGCTCCGCGAGGGACGGGGCGCGGCCGGCGAGATCGGGCACACCCTGGTCAAGCAGGGTGGACGGCTGTGCTCCTGCGGCCGACGGGGCTGCCTGGAGGCCTACGCGGGGCGCGGCTGCATCGAGGCGACCGCGCGGCGGTGGCAGGCCAAGAAGCGGATGAAGACGGAGCTCTTCGAGATCATGCAGGAGCGTGGGCGCGACCGCCTGACCAGCGGTGTCATCGCCGCCGCCCTGGACCGCAAGGACAAGATGGCGGAAAAGCTCATCGACGAGGCCATCACGGCGCTGGGAATCGCCATCGCCAACGCCCAGAACCTGCTCGACCTGGAGGCCGTGATCATCGGCGGCGGGCTGGGCGACCGGCTTGGCAAGCCGTTTGTCGAGAAGATCGCGGCGGCCGCCCGGCCCCATTTGCACGTGCCGGACAAGCCGCCGGACATCCTGCCCACCGAGCTGGGCGACCTGGCGGGCGCGGTGGGCGCCGCCATCCTGGCCGGAGGCTAAGCCTGTCCAGCTCACAAGATGTGGCGACAGTGGCCGGCTTGGACGCCGACCATCCTGGCGGACTCGGCTGATGCGCCCCATCTGCAGCGTTGGCTTCTCCGCTCCTCGCTCACGCAGCTATTGCTGCGCTCGCTCCGGTGCTCGGCGCCGCCTTGCATCTGGAGCACCTCAGCCGATCTGTCGCCTCATCCCGTGAGCCGTACAGGCGTTAGTCTCTCCGGCCGGCTTTCCGCTCGTCCTGGATGATGGCCCAGAGCAGCAGTAGGCCGCCGCCGAAGGCCAGCGAGAAGCAGACGATGGCCAGCGCCGGGTAGCCCAGGATCCGGATCGGGGTCTCCACCCTCATCAGCAGGGCCGCGCCCACGATCAGGGCGGAGAGGACCAGCCCCATCGTGATCCGGTTGGCGATCTTGTGCAGCCCCGACATCAGCCGCGTCTCGTCGATCGCGTGGACCTTGATCTCCAGCTCGTTCTCGGCGACCGCGTCCAGGATCCGGTTGACCCGCCGAGGCATCTGCTGGACGAAATCGCGCACGTCGACCAGGCTGGAGAAGACGTTGCCCGGAGAGAGGTCGCGGCTCAGACGCTGCTGCATGAGCTCGGGCGCGTGGCGCCGGATGGCCTCGTTGGGGTTGAAGTCGGGATCCAGCACGGCCGCCACCTGGTCCAGGTTGAGGAGGGTCTTGCCCAGCAGCGTGAGCTCGACCGGCAGCTGGAGGCCGGTCCCGGTCGAAACCCGAGAGACCTGCAGGATGGTGCGTCCGACCTCCAGGTTGCGCAGCGTGGCGTCCTGGGTGTCGCCCACCAGCTCCGCCACCCGGCGGCGGTAGGCGGCCTCGTCGAAGTATTCGGTGCGCTCCCCCATCAGGACCCCCAGGCGGGCGGCCTCCTCGCTGCGTCCCTCGGCCAGCGCCATCAGCAGCTGGAGGAGGTTCTCCTGGGTACGCGGTGCCACCTGGGCCGTCATGCCCAGGTCGATCAGCGCCAGCCGGTGGTCCGCGGTCATCAGGACGTTGCCGGGATGGGGGTCGGCGTGGAAGAAGCCGTCGACCAGGATCTGCTTGAGGTAGGCGCGGAAGAGCTCGTCGGCCAGCTCGTGGCCGTCCATCTCCAGAGCCGCCAGGGGGCCCAGCCTGGTGATCTTGCGGCCCTTGACGAAGTCGAGCGTGAGGACTCGCGAGGTCGTGAAATCCGCCACCGGCTGGGGGACGATCAGGTGCTCGAACTCCGCCAGGTTGGCCCCCAGGACGACCAGGTTGCGGGCTTCGTTCTGGAAGTCCAGCTCGCGCAGCAGGCTGCGCTTGAACTCCTCGAACATGGCCCGGAGCTGCAGCCGGCGGACCGAGTCGGAGTGCCCGTCGGCGAAGTCCGCGATGTCGCCCAGCACCTCCAGGTCCTCGTGCACGCGGCGCGGCAGGTCGGGTCGCTGGACCTTGATGGCGACCACGCGCCCCTCGCGCAGCACCGCCCGGTGCACCTGCGCCAGGCTGGCGGCGGCCACCGGCACCTGGTCGACCTCGGCGAACGCTTTCGACATGCGCACTCCGACCTCGGCCTGAAAGGTCTTCTCCACCTCGGCGAAGTCGAAGGGCTCGACCTGGTCCTGGAGCCGGCTCAGCGCATCCAGGTAGGGCGGGGGCAGGAGGTCAGCGCGGGTGGAGAGGAGCTGGCCGAGCTTGATGAAGGTCGGGCCGAGCCGCTCCAGGTCCGTGGCGAAGCGCGTCGCATCCGCGGGATCGGCTTCCGCGTCGGAGGCCAGCGGCCGGTACCGGACCAGCAGCAGGGCGATGTCGCGATACCTCTTGAGCAGCCGCGGCTTGAGTGGGAGGGCCATTAGCTGATAGCAATGCTATCAGCTTTTATGACTCAGAACCGCCGGCCACGCACCCGTTCGATGGAGAAGCTGGCGGTGTCGGCGATGAGCATCACCGACATCACGCCGGCCTCCAGCGGGTCGCTGACGACGAGATCGGCGACCTCCGTCACCGAGCCGGCCATCGAAAGGCAGACCACGATGATGCCGGCGGCCTGGATCTCGCGCACCGCTTCGCTGATGTCGCCGCCCATCAGCGCGCCGGCCAGCACCAGGACCCGGGCTCGGTGCAGGCGGGCGACCGCGCGCACCGCGGCGGCCAGGCGCTCCTCGCCGACCAGGGGGATGGTGTCGACCGAGATCCGCTCGCCGCGGATGTTGTGGCGGTCGGCTTCGGATACCGCGCCCTGAGCCACCATGCCGACCTGGGCGCCGCCCCCGATCACGATCACGCGCTTGCCGAAGACGGCCTGGAACGAGGGCACCTCGCTCACCGACTCGACCAGCTCCAGCGCGCGCAGCTCTTCGAGAAGCACGGCCGGGTCGTCGACGCCACCCACCTCGAGCTGGGTCTCCGAGCGACCCTCGTCGGCCCGCGCGGTGCCAACGTAGGTCACGTTGCCGCCACGGCGGTAGATGGCCTCGGTCACGCGGTAGAGGACGCCGGGCTGGTCGCGGGCGGCCACCAGCAGGGCCAGCGTGTTGGGTTCGGCGTCCACGGCCCGCAGGTTACCTGCGGCCGGCTCGGTCTAGCTGGTCTGGGCGAGCTCCCGCTGCTGCTTGTCGGCCGCCCGCTCCGTCCTGCGCTTGGCGGTGTTCAGCTGCTGCTTCAGCTGCTGGCGCCGTTCCTCGCCGTTCTCGGGGTCGAAGAAGTACATGAGGGCCGCGCCGGAAGCGACGCCGATCAGGAGGCTCTTGGTGCTTGGCATGACACTAGTAAAGCGGGGTGTCCGGGGACACGTCCTGGAGCCACTTCTTGACCGAGACCAGGTAGCGGGCGGCGCCCAGGCCGTCCAGGACCCGGTGGTCGAAGCTGAAGCAGGCGTACATCATCGGCTTGATCCCGATCAGGCCGTTGACCGCCACCGGCCGCTCGACGATGGCCTCCATGGTCAGGATGCCCGCCTGGCCGGGGTTGATCACCGAGTAGCTGAAGAGCGTGCCGAAGGTGCCGGAGTTGTTGACGGTGAAGGT
>DASUVY010000149.1:0-21572 GCA_036378695.1 Candidatus Dormiibacterota bacterium | reverse complement strand
ATGAGCGCCATCCCGTAGAGCACGAAGGCGCTGGCGAAGCCGCCGATGATCAGGTACTTGGCCGCGGCCTCCTGCGAGGGCAGCTCGATGCGGTTGTAGCCGCAGGAGACGTAGAGGGCGATCGAGAGCAGCTCGAGGCCGAGGAAGACGGTGACCAGCGAGCCTGCCGCGGCCAGCGACATCATGCCCACGATCGCGGCCAGCGTGAGCACGTGCAGCTCGGCCTCGTCGAGGCCGCGCCGGCGCACGTATGACGAGCTGACGATCACCGCCAGCACTCCGATCAGCGCGAACAGCATCTCGAAGAAGAGCGCAAAGGCGTCTCCGGTCACGAAGCGGAAGTACGCCGGCCCCCCGTAGCCGTTGACCAGGCGGTAGGCGGCGATGCCCAGTGCGACGACCAGGCCGACGGTGGCTATCACCGTCACCACCGGACCGCGCAGCGGTCGCGGCAGCAGCAGGTCGACCACGACCGCCACCAGCAGCGCCACGGTGACGGCGACGATGGGACCGATCTGGGACAGGTCGGACCAGGCCTGGCCGGCGCTGTAGCCGACCTGGACGGCGGCCAGCGCTACCAATGCAACGCCTGCACGACCAGGTTGGGGTAGAGGCCGAGCACCAGCATCAGCGCCAGCAGGGGCGCGATCAGCGCCAGCTCACCGCGCGCCAGGTCGTTCTGACGGACCGCCTCGACCGGGTGGTCGGGCGCGCCCGCGACCTCCGTGTACATGGCGCCCTGGAAGAGCCGCAGCATGTAGATCGGAGCCAGCACCAGGCCGATGCAGCCGGCGATGGCCAGCCACGGTGAGAGCTGCCAGGCGCCCAGCAGCGTCATGAACTCACCCACGAAGCTGTTCAAGCCGGGCAGCCCCAGCGCGGCCAGGGTCACCACCAGGAACACGCCCGCCAGCACGGGCATGGCCGGGGCGAGGCCGGTGAGCACGCCGCGGTCGCGGGAGCCGGTGCGCGCGTACAGCCAGGCCACGATCAGGAAGAGCGCGGGCACGATGATGCCGTGGTTCAGCATCTGCACCACCGCGCCCTGCTGTCCCTGCACGTTGAGCGCGAAGATGCCGAGCACGATGAAGCCCATGTGGCTGATCGACGAGTAGGCCACCAGCGCTTTCATGTCGCGCTGCGCCAGGGCCAGCAGCGCACCCCAGGCGATGCCGATCACGGCCAGCACCGGCATCACCCAGTTCCAATCCCACCAGTTGACGGGGTGCGGGTTGAGCGGCAGCAGCACGCGCAGCATCCCGTACGCGCCGGTCTTGCCCATCACGCCCGCGAGCAGTAGGAGAAACGGTGTCGGCGCCGACATGTAGGCGTCGGGCAGCCAGGAGTGCAGCGGCCAGACCGGGATCTTGACCGCGAAGGCGGCCACGAACAGGAAGAAGAGCCCGAACTGGATGGCGGAAGAAGGCGGGTGCGCGGCCAGCGCCGGGAGGTCGAACGTGTGCGCGCTGGAGAACACGTACTCGCCGAGGACGCCGACCAGCATCAGCAGCGAGCCCACCAGCGTGAAGAGCACGAACTTCAGCGCCGCGTAGCTGGGCCGGTCGCCCTCGCCCCACAGCCAGAGCAGGAAGTAGGCGGGGATCAGCATCGCCTCCCAGAACACGTAGAAGAGCAGCAGGTCGACGCTGAGGAAGACGCCGGCCATACCTGCCTCCATGAGCAGCATCAACCCCAGGAACGCGCTCGCGCGTGGCCAGACCGCCGGCGTGGCGAGGACCGCCATCGCCCCGATCAGCGCGTTGAGCACCAGCAGCCAGACGCTCAGCCCGTCGACGCCCAGGTGGTAGGAGACGTTGAACTGCGCGATCCAGCTGGCCTGCTCCGCGTACTGGTAGCCGTGATGCGCGGTGTCGAACGTGCCTGCTATGACCAGCGTCAGCGCGAGCTCGGCGAGCGCCACCAAAATCGCGAGGAGACGCGCCAGGCCGCGGGGCAGGAAGCAAACGACGACGCCGCCGAGCGCGGGCAGGATCCAGGTGGCGCTTAGCATCAGGCCAAGGCTCTCCAGAGGACGAGTCCGGCCGCGATCACCGCGCCGGCCACGAACACCAGCACGTAGCTGCGCAGGAAGCCGGTCTGCGTCAGCGAGAGCGTGCCGGCGCCGCGCTCCGTATAGGTGCCCACGTCGACGGCGCCGGTGTCGATGAGCGAGCGGTCTTCGCGGTCGGTGAGCGCGGCCAGCCGGCCCAGCGGGCGCACGAAGACCCAGTCGTACAGCTCGTCGAAGTAGTACTTGTGCTCCAACAGGCGCGCGCCCCAGGCGTAGCGCGCGCGCCAATCGGCGGGGCTCCAGGTACCGCGGATCCAGAAGTTGTAGGCGGCCCCGAAGGCGAGCGCGGCCAGTACCAAGGTGAGCAGCGTGGCGAGGTATTCGAGTGGCTGCGTGCGGATGCGCTCGGCGCCCAGCACGGGCTGGAGGAAGTCGTCGACCAGCGCCCAGCCGCCGATCGCCTTGACCTGCAGGAAGCCGCCGATCGTGGTCAGGACGGCCAGGATGGCGACCGGCACCAGCATCACGAGCGGAGCCTCGTGCAGGTGGCCGGCGACGGGCCGCTCCTCCGAAGCCGGACGCCAGAACGCGAACCACCACATACGGCCTGTGTAGAAGCCGGTCAGCACCGCGGTGACGAAGCCGATCAGCCACACCGCGTAGCCCAGGGTGTCGCCGCGGCTGAAGGCCTCGCCGAGCACGTTCTCTTTGGAGAAGAAGCCGACGAACGGGATGATGCCGGCCAGCGAGAGCGAGCCCACCAGGAAGGTGACGGAACTGCGGCGCATGTCGTTCCACAGGCCGCCGTAGTGGCGCATGTCCTGGTCGTCATGCAGCGCGTGGATGACGTTGCCGGCCGCCATGAAGAGCAGCGCCTTGAAGAACGCGTGCGAGAGCAGGTGGAAAAGCCCCGCGCTGTAAGCGCCCACGCCGACGGCCAGGAACATGTAGCCGATCTGGCTCATGGTCGAGTAGGCCAGCACGCGCTTGATGTCTGTCTGCACCAGTGCGATCGAAGCTGCGAATAGCGCGCTGACGGCGCCGATGATGGCGACCGCCGCGTGCGCGTAGACGGTGACGTCGTACAGCGGATGGAAGCGCGCCACCAGGTACACGCCGGCGGTGACCATGGTGGCCGCGTGAATCAGCGCGGAGACCGGCGTCGGGCCCTCCATGGCGTCGGGCAGCCAGGTGTGCAGCGGCAACTGCGCGGACTTGGCGACTCCGCCCACCAGGAGCAGGAAGGCGGCCAGCTCGGTGGTGGCGTCCGCCGAATGCGGCAGCGCCGGGAAGAGCTTCAGGTACGTGACCTGGTGGTAGCTCACGAAGAGCACGAAGGCGCCCAGGATCATCCCGATGTCGCCGATCACGTTCATCACGAACGCCTTGCGGGCGGCGATCACCGCGGAGCGGCGCCAGTAGTAGAAGCCGATCAGCAGGTAGGAGCTGAGGCCGACGGCCGCCCAGCCCACGATCAGGAAGACCGTGTTCCCGGCCAGGACCAGGATCAGCATGGACAGGACGAAGAGGTCCATGTAGCAGAAGAAGCGGGCGTAGCTGCCGTCGGTCTCGTGCTCCATGTAGCCGACCGCGTAGGTGACGATCAGGCCGCCCACGCCGGTGACCACCAGGCACATGAAGAGCGACAGGTGGTCGATGAGGATGTCGAAGGGCACCTCGAAGCTGCCCGATCGGATCCACGTCCAGTAGGTGAAGTCCTGGTTGACGTTGTTGGCCAGCAGGATCAGCACGCACACAAACGCGGCCCAGACGACACCCGGTCCCACGACCGCGTTCACCAGGCGTGAGCCGCGCCAATTGATGACGCCCAGGAAGACCGCCCCCGCGGCGGGGAAGAGGAGGATCAGCAGCGCGACCAGGCTCATCCCCTGAGCTCGCTAAGGTCGTCAACGTCTTCCAGGTCGCGCACGCGGAAGATGTCGACCAGGATGGCCAGGCCGACCACCGCCTCGGCGGCGGCCACCGTCATGGTCATCAACGCGAAGAGCTGTCCCTCGCGATTGTTGAGCTGGCGCGAGAAGGCCACCAGCGTGAGGTTGACCGCGTTGAGCATCAGCTCGATGCAGATCAGCATCACCAGGGGGTTGCGGCGGATGAGCACGCCGATGGCGCCCAGCACGAACAGTGCCGCGGCCAGGAGCAGGAACCAGGAGACGTCCAGCTGCTCCGAGCCGACCTGGAAGCTGCTGGCGTCGAGCAGCATCAACGTGCGCCTCGACTCAGATAGATCGCGCCGATGGCGGCGACCAGCAGCAAGATGGAGGTCAGCTCGAAGGGGAAGAGGTAGTCGGTGAAGAGCCCGGCCCCGATCGCCTGCACGCTGCCGAAAAGCGGGTCGGCGGGGCCGGGCGTTCGGTAGGTGACGCCGCGCAGCATGGCCACCAGGAAGCCGGCGAAGGCCGCGATCACCACCGCCGAGATGAAGATCTGCCAGGGCAGCCGCACGGTGCCCTGCTCACGGACGGGGCCCAGCAGGAGGATCACGAACAGGAACAGCACCATCACGGCGCCCGCGTACACGATCACCTGCACCGCGAACACGAACTGCGCCGAGAGCAGCAGGAAGAGCACGGCCAGCGAGAGCATCACCACCACCAGCGAGAGCACGTTGCGGATCGGCTCCTTGAACAGCACCACGCCCAGGCCGCCCCCCAGCGCGACCAGCGTGGCGATCCAGAACACGAGCGTGGCCGGCCCCACGGCTACGTCCCTGCCTGGACGTGCAGCGGCGTCTGCTGCGGGCCGGGCTCCAGCAGCGTCTCCTTCGTGTAGATGAATTTCTCCCGGCTGACGTCGGAGAGCTCGTACTCAGGGCCCAGCACGATCGCCTGCACGGGGCACGCCTCTTCGCAGTACCCGCAGAAGATGCAGCGGAGCATGTTGATCTCGTAGACCTTGGCGTAGCGCTCGCCGGGGCTGACGCGGTTCTCGGCGGCGTTCTCGGCCGCGATCACCAGGATGCAGCCCACGGGGCAGGCGGCCGCGCAAAGCTCGCAGCCGATGCAGCGCTCGAGCCCGTTGTCGTAGCGCCGCAGGTAGTGACGCCCGCGATAGCGTTCCGAGCGCACCGACTTCTGCTCCGGGTACTCCACCGTGACGTGCGGCTTGAAAGCTTCGGAGAGCGTCGTCTTCATTCCGACCAGCAGCGCCGCGACGTCGTTGAGAACGCTCATGTCAACAACACGACCAGGATCGAGGTCACGATCACGTTGGCGATGCCGAGCGGCAGCAGTGCCTTCCAGCCCAGCCGCATGAGCATGTCGTAGCGAAGACGCGGGAAGGTGGCGCGCAGCCAGATGAAGAGAAAGACCAGCAGCACCACCTTGATGAAGAGCGCGATGGCGCCCGGGATCAGCGGCAGGTACCAGCCGCCGAAGAAGAGCAGCACGATGAGCGTCGACTGCGTGAGCACGCCCAGGTACTCGGCCAGGTAGAACATGAAGAACCGAAAGCCCGAGTACTCGGTGAGGAAGCCGCCGATCAGCTCCTGCTCGGCCTCGGGCAGGTCGAAGGGCGCGCGGTTGGTCTCCGCCACCGCCGCCACCAGGTAGATCAGGAAGCTCACCGGCGCCAGCAGCAGCAGCGGGATCGGCCCGTTGTAGGGCCCCCAGTGCACGGTGAAGCCGACGATGTCCTGCAGCCGCAGCGAGCCCACTATCAGGAAGATGGGCACCAGCGACAGCCCCATCGCCATCTCGTAGCTGATGAGCTGCGCCGCCGCGCGCATGCCGCCCAGCAGCGAGTACTTGTTGTTGGACGCCCAGCCGCCGAGCATGATCGCGTAGACGTTCATGGAGCTCACCGCGAGCACCAGCAGGATCCCGATGTTGAGGTCCGAGATCCAGTAGGTGATGGAGCCCCAGATCCCGACCGGGATCACCGCCCAGCCCAGCAGCACCGACGCCACCGCGATGCCCGGCGCCACGACGAAGAGGACGCGGTCGACGCCGACCGGCGCAAAACCTTCCTTGAAGAGTCCCTTCACGCCGTCCGCGGCCAGCTGCAGGAAACCGCGCGGCCCGACGCGGTTGGGGCCCGGCCGCCGCTGCATCCAGCCCAGCGCGATGCGCTCGAAGAAGACCACGTAGGCGGTGGCGGTGACCAGCACGAAAGCCAGCAGCAGCATCGCCGCCACGACCACGAGCCAGTGCCCGACCGGGTTGCCGTAGATGCCCAAGGGATCGGGCGTGTCGAGCCTGATCACGGGCGCGCGGGTCCGTAGAGCACGGCGGTGGGGGCCGCGGCCGGCGCCGGTGGGCCAGCCAGCGCGGCCAGGGCCGGGGCCGCCTGCGCTGCTGCTTTCTGGATCTGGACGATGCCCAGGAAGTCGAGGCCGGCGTCGAGGCGCTGGCCGATGTCGAGCAGCACGTCCCAGCTCTCGCGCAGCGGCGGTTCCACGTGCAGCGGCGGGCGCAGGAACTGGACGCGGCCCTCCAGGTTCGTGTAGCTGCCCTGCTGCTCGGCGAAAGTGGGGCTGGGCAGCAGCACGTCGGGCTCACCGTGCTCGGGGCGAAGCAGGAAGTCCCAGACCGCGGTGAAGCGCGCCGACGCCGGCGGGGCGCCGGGGCCGATGATCAGCACCGCCTCGCAGCCTTCGAGGTCGGTTTCCTCGCCGAGCAGGCTCAGCGCCAGCGCGCCGCGCTCGTTAGTGGCCCGGTAGAGCGGCATCAGCTTGCCGCCTACGGCCTGCGCCAGCCCGGCCGCGGCCGCGGCGATGGCGCCGCCGTCCTCGCTGCCCTGAGCATCGCCGTAGAGCACGGCCACGGGCCCTTCCTTCAGGTACTCGTGGTCGCGCAGGTCGCGCAGCGCCTCCGCGTAGCCGCCCGCCCCCGGGCGCACGTGGTGTACGCCGTGCGGCCAGCGGTCCAGGTCGAGGTCGTCAGGGTGCACCAGGATCAGCCGCGCGCCGTGCTTGCTGACCGCCTTCTTGATGCGCAGGTTGACGACGGGCACGTCGTCGGCCGTGTCGGAGGCGATGACCACGATGCAGCGCGCGCGCTCCAGCTCGACGATGTGCAGCGTCTCGCCCTCGGCCGCCGGGATGCGCGTGCGCCGCGGCATCACGACCCGTGCGCCCGCCCAGGGACCGTCGACCAGCCGCTTGAGCAGCAGCGCCTCCTCGTTGGTGAGGTCCTGGCGCACCGAGATGCCGAGCTTCTTTCCGCGCACGCCGTCCAGCAGTGCGTCGAGCGCGTCGTTCCAGGTCGCGTGCGCGCCCTTGACACGGGGTGCGCGCAGGCGGTCGGGCGAGTTGACCTCGGTGTAGTCGAAGCGCCCACGGTCGCAGATCCAGCCGTCGTCGACGGCGTCGTTCTCGTGCGAGGTGACGCGCACCAGCTGGTGTCGGCGCTGCCACATGGTCACGTTGCAGCCGACCGCGCACTTCGAGCACACCGACGCCGTGTGGTCCATGTCCCAGGGGCGGGACTCGAAGCGCCACACGCGCGAAGTGAGCGCGCCGACCGGGCAGAGGTCGATGATGTTGCCGCTGAAGATCGACTGCAGCGGGCGGTCGAACTGGTTGGTGATGAAGCTGCTGACCCCGCGCTGGTCGGTGGTCAATTCCTGCTCCCACGCGATCTCGTCGTAGTAGCGCGTGCAGCGGTAGCAGAGCACGCAGCGCTCGCGATCGAGCGCGATCTTGTCCGAGAGGGGAACCGGCTTCTCGAAGTGCAGGCGCGGCGCGTCGATGCGGCTGGTCGGGTAGCCGTGGCGGAACGTGTAGTCCTGCAGCGGGCACTCGCCGCCCTTGTCGCAGACCGGGCAGTCGAGCGGGTGGTTGACCAGCTCGTATTCCAGGATGTCCGCGCGCGCCGCCACCGCGCCCGCGGTGTTGGTTCGCACGGTCATGCCCTCGGCCACCGGCGTCGTGCAGGCCGTCTGCGGCTTGGGCGGCCCGGGGCTGATCTCGACCAGGCACAGCCGGCAGGCGCCCACCGGGTTGAGCTTGTGGTGGTAGCAGAAGACGGGGACCTCGATCGAGAGCAGCTTGGCCGCCTCCACCACCAGCGTCCCCTTGGGCACCGTCACGCTGCGCCCGTCGATGGTGAGGGTGACGCCGTCCTGCGGCGGCTGGTCAGGCACTGGCGGCCGCCCTCTCGCGCTTCACCGAGCAGGTGTGGCGCACCGCGTGCTCCTCGAACTCCTCGGGGAAGTGGTTCATCGCCGACTGCACGACCCAGCCCGCCGAGTCGCCGAGGCCACACAGGCAGCGGCCGTCCTGCAGCCCCGCCTGGATCTTGTCCAGGATCTGGAGATCGAGGCGCGAGCCCTCGCCGGCCAGGATCTTGGCCACCGTGCGCACGGCCCAGTTGCCGCCGACGCGGCAGGGCGTGCACTTGCCGCAGGACTCGTACGCGTAGAACTTGAGCAGCCGGTAGGTCGTCTCCACCATGCAGGCGGTGTCGTCGGCGACCATGCAGCCGCCGGAACCGGCCATGGAGTCCGCCGCGGCCAGCGCCTCGGCGTCGGTGGTCACGTCCATGCGCGAGGCAGGCAGCACCTTGGCCGAGGAGCCGCCCGGCCAGAAGGCCTTGATCTGGCGGCCTTCGAAGGGACCGCCGGCGAGCTCCATGATCACGTGCGTGAAGGGCACGCCGATCTCGATCTCGTAGACGCCGGGCTTGCGGATGTTGCCGCTCACGCTGAGCAAGCGCGTGCCGCGGTTCTTCTCGGTCCCGAACTTGGTGTACTCGGCCGCGCCATGCTTGATGATCCAGGGCACCGTGGCCAGCGTCTCGATGTTGTTGAGGAGCGTCGGCCGCGCCCACGCGCCCTTCGCTGCCGGGTAGGGCGGACGCGAGCGCGGCTGCGCGCGCTTGCCTTCCAGCGACTCCAGGAGCGCCGTCTCCTCGCCGCAGATGTAAGCGCCGTGGCCGCGATAGACCTGGATGTCGAGCGCGTAGTCCTTGCCGAAGGGCCGGTCGCCCAGGATCTTGGCCTCGCGCAGCTCGCCGATGGCGGTCATCAGCATCTGATAGGGGTGGTCGTACTCGCCGCGGATGTAGATCCAGGCCTGGTGCGACTGCACCGCGAAGGCGGCGATCAGAATTCCCTCCAGGACCATGTGCGGCGAGTTCTCCATCAGGTAGCGGTCCTTGCTGGTGCCGGGCTCCGACTCGTCGGCGTTGACCACCACGTAGCGCGGCCCGCCGTCGGGGGGTGGCATGAAGCTCCACTTGACCCCGGTGGCGAAGCCGGCGCCGCCGCGGCCGCGGAGCCCGGACGCCTTCACCTCGTCGACCAGCGCCTTGGGCTCCATGCCCAGGGCCCTTTCCAGCGTCTCGTAGCCGCCCAGCTTCTGGTAGCCCTTGAGGGTGGCCAGGCCCTCGGTGCCGAAATGCTGTGTCAGCAGGTGATGCTTGGCCTTGCCGTGACTGCCGCGCAGCTCAGCCATGGCGCCTCGCGCCTTTTCGATTGCGTCGCTCGGCCACCAACGCGTCGATCTTCTCCGGCGTCAGGTCGTAGTGATAGGCGTGGTCGAGCCGCATCATGGGCGCGTACTCGCAGGCGCCCAGGCACTCGACCTCTTCGGTGCTGAAGAGCCCGTCCTCGGAGACCTCGCCGGTCTCGGCGACGCCGATGGCCCGGTTGGCGTGGGCCAGGATGTCGTACGCGCCACGCAGCATGCAGGCCAGGTTGGTGCAGATGTACAGGCGGTGCTCGCCGACCGGCTCCAGGTGGAACAGCGAGTAGAAGGTGGCCACGCCCTCGACGTAGCCGGGATCGAGGTTGAGCGCGTGCGCGACCTCGGTCATGCTCTCGGGGGTGAGGTAGCCGGCCTCCTCCTGCGCGATGTCGAGCGCGGGCATCACCGCCGAGCGCGGTTCCGGAAAGCGCTTGGGCAGCTCCTTGATTTCGGCGAGCGCGTGTTGGGAGAGGGCTATCTGTCCACGTCCCCGAGAACGGTGTCGGCGGTCCCGATGATGGCGATCATGTCGGCGACCATCGAGCCCATCGCCATGTGCTCCAGCGCCTGCAGGTTGACAAAGGAGGCGCTGCGGAACTTCACGCGCCGCGGCTTGTGCGTGCCGTCCGAAACCACGTAGCAGCCATGCTCGCCACGGGGCGACTCGACCGCCTGGTAGGCGTCGCCGGGCGGCACCGAGTAGCCCTCGGTGAAGAGCTTGAAGTGATGGATCACCGCCTCCATCGACGTCTCCAGCTCCTCGCGCGGAGGCGGCAGCACCTTGCGCTCGTCGACGTTGACGGGACCGTCGGGGATGCTCGCGGTCGCCTGCTTCAAGATGCGGACGGACTCCCGGAACTCCTTGATCCGGCAGAGGTAGCGCGCGTAGCAGTCGCCGGCGTCCTGCACGGCCACGTCGAAGTCGTACTTCTCGTAACCGCTGTAGGGCATCGTCTTGCGCAGGTCCCAGGGCACGCCCGAACCGCGCAGCATGGGGCCCGTGGCGCCCAGGCGGATGGCGTCCTCGGCCGACAGGTAGCCGATCCCTACCGTGCGCCGCTTCCAGATCGGGTTGTTGGTGAGCAGGTCCTCGTACTCGTCGACGTGCCCCGGCATCTTCTCCACGAAGTCCGCGAGCATGTCCCAGAAGCGCTCGGTGGCGTCGGCCATCACGCCGCCGGGCCTGATGTACGAGGTGTGCATCCGGAACCCGGAGATCTCCTCGTTCATCGCCAGCACGGTCTCGCGCTCGCGCAACGCGTACATGAACATCGACATCGCGCCCAGCTCGATCGAGCTGGTGCCGATCCAGATGCAGTGCGAGGAGATGCGGTTGAGCTCGCACATGATCACGCGCAGCGCCTGCGCGCGGGGCGGCGCCTCGACGCCCAGCAGGCGTTCGACGGCCAGCGCGTAAGCGAGGTTGTTGTGCAGCGGCGCCAGGTAGTCGTGGCGGTCGGTCACCACCACGCCCTGCTGCCAGCGCAGCGCTTCCATCTGCTTCTCGATGCCCGTGTGCAGGTATCCGATCACGGGCCGCACACCTCGGATGACCTCGCCATCCAGGGTCACGATCAACCGCAGGACGCCGTGCGTGGAAGGGTGCTGGGGGCCGAAGTTGACCGTGAGCAGCTCGCCGCCCACATGGCTTTCCGCGGCCTCGCGGGTGATGGTGATGCCGGGCGTCGGGGTGCGGGTGCTCACGCTTCCTCGGGGGCGGTCTGCCAGACCTCGTGGTCCTCGCTGAAGTCGACCGTCTCGCCGCCGACCGGGAAGTCACGGCGCAGCGGGTGGCCCTCCCAGTCCTCCGGCATCAGGATCCGCACCAGGTCCTGGTGGTCCTGGAAGCGGATGCCGAACATGTCCCACGTCTCGCGCTCGTCCCAACCGGCGGGCGCGTAGACCTCGCTGATCGTCGGCGCCACGGGATCGCTTTCGGGCACCCACAGGCGCACACGCAGCTGCTCGCGTGTCTCCTGGTTGCGGAGCTGATAGATCAGCTCGAAGCGCTGGGGGGGCGCCGGCCGCACGGGCGTCGCCAGGTGGTCGACCGCGCTCATGAAGAGCAGGCTCTTATAGCCCTCGGCCTGCAGCGTGCGCATGGTCTGGACGAGGTCTTCGCGGGCCACCGTGATCCAGCGATCACCGGCGCTCAGTCCCTCGTCGAGGGGGCGGACTTTGGTCTTGCTCAAAAGCGGGGCCTGATGCCCTGCGCCTTGATGCGCTCCTGCAGGATCATCAGGGCGTTGACCAGGTCGTCCGGGCGCGGCGGGCAGCCCGGCACGTAGACATCGACGGGGACGATCTTGTCGACGCCCTGCAGGATCGCGTAGTTGTTGAAGACGCCGCCGGTCGACGCGCAGGCGCCCATGGAGATGACCCATTTCGGCTCGGGCATCTGGTCGTAGATCTGGCGCAGCACGGGCGCCATCTTTTGGGACACGCGACCGGACACGATCATCAGGTCGGACTGTCGCGGGGAGGCCCGGAAGGCCTCGCTGCCGAAGCGTCCCAGGTCGAGACCGGGACCGGCCGCGTGCATCATCTCGATCGCGCAGCAGGCGAGTCCGAACTGCGCCGGCCAGACCGAGTTGGCGCGTCCCCAGGCGATGACCTTGCCCAGCGTCGTGGTCAGGATGTTGTCGCCCAGCGTGTCGACCAGCGCGTCTATTCCCAATCCAGGCCCCCCTTGCGCCAGATGTGGGCGAGCGCGACCAGCAGGATGAGCATGAACACGAACATCTCGATCACGCCGTACCAGCGCAGCTGGTGCAGGAGCACCGCCCACGGATAGAAGAAGACGGCCTCGACGTCGAAGATGATGAAGAGCATCGCCGTCAGGTAGAAGCGGACGGACAGTCGCTTACGGGCGGGGTCGGTGGGGATGATCCCAGATTCGTAGGGCAGCAGCTTCGAGCGGTAGCGCTTGACCGGCGCCAGCACGAAGGACAGCGTCAGCATCAGTCCGACGACGGCCAGCACGATGACCGCGTAGATGGCCAGGGGGGCGTAGTCGCTCAGCAAGTCGGCGGCTTTGCGCTCCGTAGGTGTACGGCGGGGAGGGGAACGCCCCCATTCTAGGGAGGGCCTTTACCCGGCGTATGCGGGCCCGGTGCGGCCGGGTTTTTCGAAAAATCGGGGCCGGCCGGGCCGCCCCAGGTCAGGTTTTTCGAAAAATCCGGTGTTTAGGCGACGTGATCCCGGCCGGCGGCCGGCCGCTCGCCCTCCACGAGCTCCCGGGTCACCACCTTGGACGGCACCGGCGTCGACAGCACCATGGCGGTGATGGTGTCGCCGGAGTGGGGGGCCAGGCGGTTCAGCAGGTCCTCCAGGTGCTCCATCGAGCGCACCGCCACCCGCAGGATGTAGCTGTCGGTGCCGGTCACCCGCTGCGCCTCCAGAACCTCGGCCACGTCCTCCAGCCGCGCCGCGTAGTTGGTGCACTCGGCGGAGTTGCTGGTGGTGATCCGGACCATGGCCTGCATGGGCAGCCCCAGCGCGGCCAGGTTGAGCTCGGCGTGGTAGCCGCGGACGATGCCCGCGTCCTCCAGCCGGCGCACCCGCTCGGCGACCGCGGGAGGGCTCAGGTTGACCCGCCTTCCGAGCTCGGCGAAGGTCAGGCGGGCGTCCTCCTGGAGGGCCTCCAAGAGCCCCCAGTCGGTGTTGTCCAAATTCGACGTCGAAACTAAGGCCATGGGGGCAATCTTACCCCGAAACGACGGCGCGGCGACGTAACAGCCGTTGAAAAGTCATAGATTTCCGACCTCGGGCGGCATATTCTTCGGTCATGGAAGTCATCATCTTCGTGATCGGGATGGCCGCCCTCGGGGCCGTCGCGCAGCGCTGGGGATCGGACACCCGGCTGGGCGTGGGCGACACCCGCACCGACCACCGCGACCGCTGGTTTATCGAGCAGTCTTGAGGTCGCGCCGGTCGACGTCGATCTTGGCCCCGTGGGTCAGGGTGGCGTCGACCGGGCAGTACTTGTTGCAGGCCTGATCGAGCGCGTCGTCGACCAGCTTGCGGTCGAAGTCGCCATCCCATTCGATGGCGAACGTGATCCGGATCTGCGTGAAGGCGTGAGGCCAGTCGGGCTGCTGGTCGCCCTCGACCTCGACCTTCAGCGCGCGGAAGGGCTGCCGGTACTTGCGCAGCAGCAGGACGGCGTTGACCCCCGTGCAGGAGCCCAGCGCGCCCAGCAGCATCTCGGTCGGGCGCATGCCCAGGTCATCGCCGAAGGCGGGCGGCTCGTCGACCATCGCAGTGTGCCCGGAGGCCGCCTCGACCTCGAAGGTCGTGATCGGCGTGCCGTTGCCGCGGGTCTTGCCCTGCCAGACGGCGACGGCTTTCTGCACTGCTTCGGATCGTAGACTCCCCGGCGTGCCGGGGGCTCTAGGCGAGGGGGATCTGGTGCTCCTCCACGATCGCGCGGGCCGCCGCTACCGGGTCGTGCTGCGGGCCGGCGAGAAGACCTCTCTGCACACGGGGGTGATCGCCCACGACGACCTCCTCGGGAAGCCCGACGGCAGCCTGGTGACCAGCGCCCGGGGCGCCGTGCTGCTGGCGCTGCGCCCGACCTTCGCCGAGTCGATCACCGAGCGCCGCCGCCAGGCGCAGCCCATCTATCCCAAGGACCTGGGCGCCATCCTGGTCTTCGCCGACCTCTTCCCGGGCGCGCGGGTGCTGGAGACCGGCACGGGCACCGGGGCGCTGACCATCGCGGCCCTGCGCGCGGTCGGTGAGCGAGGCTTGGTGATCTCGATCGAGGCCCGCGACGAGTTCCTGGAACCCGCCCGAGCGGCGATCGCCGACGCCTTCGGCGGCGAGCTGCCGAGCCACCTCGACCTGCGCGTGGGGGACGCCTACCAGGATCCCGGCGAGCGCGGGCTCGACCGCGTCCTGCTCGACCTGCCCGAGCCCTGGCAGGCTGCGCCCTGGGTTCGCGAGGCGCTGGTCCCCGGCGGCATCGTCTTCGCCCATTGCCCCAACGTCAGCCAGGTCCAGCGCTTCGGCGACGCGTTGCGGGAGCTGGGTGGGTTCGGCCTGGTCCAGACCATGGAGCTGCTGCAGCGGGGCTGGACGATCCGGGGCCGGTCGCTGCGGCCGTCCCACCGCATGGTCGCCCACACGGGCTTCCTCACCTTCGCCCGCCGCCTGGCCGGCGACCGCTCCTTCGAAACCGAGGGAGAGGGTTTCTAGCCGGTCCAGCTCACAGGCTGCGGCGACGGTGGCCGGCTTGAACGCCGTCCATCCTGGCGGACACGGCTGATGCGCCCCATCTGCTGCGTTGGCTTCTGTGCTCCTCGCTCAGGCAGCTACGGCTGCCATCGCTGCGGTGCTCGGCGCCGCCTTGCACCTGGGGCACCTCAGCCGATCTGTCGCCCCATCCCGTGAGCAGTACCGGCTAGGCGGGGATCAGGTGCTGGACCTCGGCGCGCTCGCCCTCCAGCTCGTCGGTCGTGACCTTGATCTTCTGACGGGCCCGCTCGTCGAGCTCGATGCCCTCGACGACCTGCCACTCCTTGCCGTCGGTGCGCACGGGGAAGCCGAACTGAAGACCTTCGGGAGCGCCGTACTCGCCGCGGCTGACCACCGCCAGCGAGGTCCAGTCCCCGGACCGGGTAGCGGAGCGGATGCTCTTCACCGAATCGATGGCGGCGTTGGCCGCCGACGCCGCCGACGACATGCCGCGGGCCTTGATGACGGCGGCTCCGCGCTGCTGGACGGTGGTGACGAAGTCACCCAGCAGCCACTCCTCGTCGTCGATCACCTCGGGCACGGGGCGTCCGCCGATGCGCGCGTTGCGGGCATCGGGGAACTGGGTCGCGGAGTGATTGCCCCAGATCGCCAGGTTGCTGACCTCGGCCACCTCGACGCCCGCCCGCGACGCCAGCAGGCTCTTGCCGCGGTTCTCGTCCAGGCGGGTCATCGCGAACCAGCGCTCGGCCGGGATGTCGGGCGCGTTGCCGCGGGCGATCAGGCAGTTGGTGTTGCAGGGGTTGCCGACCACCAGGACGCGCACGTCGCGGGCGGCGACGGCGTTCAGCGCCTTGCCCTGCTCGGAGAAGATGCCGGCGTTGGCGCTCAGCAGGTCGCGCCGCTCCATGCCCTCCTTGCGAGGCATGGCGCCCACCATCAGGGCCCAGCCGGCGCCGTCGAAGGCCTGGCGGGGGTCGCTGGTGGTGACCACGTCGCGGAGCAGGGGGAAGGCGCAGTCCTGCAGCTCCATGACCACGCCCTCCAGGGCCTTGAGGGCGGCCTCGACCTCGAGCAGGCGCAGCACGATGGGCTGGTCGGGTCCCAGCGCCTGGCCGGACGCGACCCGGAAGAGGAGCTGGTAGCCGATCTGGCCGGCGGCGCCGGTGACGGCGACCTGGACGGGCTGCTCAGACACCGCGACCCAGTCTCTCAAAAGCAAGGAGGCTCCCGCGCGGCGGGAGCCTCCGGACCGATGGAACCGTAGTTGCTTTAGCGGTCGTGCCCGTCGGCGCGGTCGCCGCCGTCCTCGTGCTCGTCCGCGCTCTTCGACTCGCGGGACTCCTCGCGGGGCGGGGTGATCTGCTTCACCTCCGGCGCCGGCGCTTCGGTCTCGGGTGCCTCGGTTTCAGGCGTTTCGGTTTCGGGCGCGCTGTCCGAATCTGTTTCGGTCGTGGGCTGCTCTTCAGCGTCCTCGGCCGCCAGCTCCGCCTGGATGGCGGCCTGGATCTGGGCCTTGATCTGGTCCACCGTCATGCCCTGGAACTCGGGCAGCGTGGCCAGCACGGCCAGGATGTCGTCGAAGTTCTCCGGCTCCGGCGTGGTCGTCGTGGTGGAGACCAACGCGGTGGGGCCGGAGCTGAAGTCCGCAGTGGCCGCGATGCCGGTGCCGAGCACCAGCGCGGCGCCGGCGCCGGCGGCCAGCGTGGTGCGCAGGATCTTGCTGAAAGTCATCAGCTCGCCACCTCCCGTGATTTGGTTTGGCCCCGGCGGGGGCCGTCCATGCGCTTCTGTTAACGCCCGGGGGGCGCGGAGTCGGAAGGCCGCGGGGAGGAGCGGGGCGATTGGTGGTCGCCACCGTGGTCGCCGCCATCGTGACCGTTGTCGGTGGGCTGCGGCTTCTCCTGGGGTCGCTGGGTGGGGGGCACCGCCGGGAGGCTCGGGCTGCGCTCGGGCTCGGGCGCACCGATCACCGGGGGCGTCGGCTCGGCCGAGGGCGGAGCCGGCGTCGGCTCGGCCTTGGGCTCCTGCAGCCGCTGCAGCCCGGCCGCGACCCGGATCGTCCAGACCTGCGGGTTGGGGCTGCCGGTGGCCAGCGTGGCGAGGGCCACGACGGCCAGGCCGCCCGCGGCAGCCGCCATGACGAGGCCCGCCAGCGGGCGACGGGCGTTCGCGTGCGCCGGCGCCGCGCGCCGGTAGCGCGCGTGGGCGGCGCGCGGGTACGCGGGCCGGACGGCGTCCAGCTCGGCCCGCATCCGGGTGACCAGCCGGTCAGGCATCTCCACTCTTGCTCACTGGAACGCGCGGAAGCACCGAATTCGGAAGCCCCCAGGCCGGGCCCAGGTCGCGGGCCAGCCGCTCCCGCGCTTGGGCCAGGCGCAGGCCCACCATGCGCTCGGAGACGCCCATGGCGGCGGCGATCTCACGGTTGCTGTAGCCGTGGTAGTGGCGCAGCACGAAGGTCGCCGCCAGCTTGACGGGCAGGCGCGAGATGGCGGCGACCACCTCGCCCGTGATGGCGGTGATCGCGGGGTCCGCTTCCTCGGGCGGACGGCCCAGGCGGCGCAGCAGCTCGCCGACCTGGCGCAGCCGCATCTTGCGGCGGTAGGAGATGGCGCCGTTGATGGCGATCTGGTGCAGCCAGGCCTCGGCCGGCCGGTCCGGCCGGAAGCGCGGCCAGGCCTGGAAGGCGCGCACGAAGGCGTCCTGCACGCAGTCCTCGGCCGCCGCCCGGTCTCCCAGCACGGCATAGACCGTGCGCAAGAGCCGGGGGTAGGCGGCCTGGTACAGGCGATCGAAGTCCCCGGCGTTTCCCGGCCGGTACTCGGTTGGCTCTGACAACCCCTCGTTGGTAATTACGCAGCGAGGGCCAAAAGTACCCGCCGCGGAGGCACCTATCCTGAGGCCATGCTGGCCCAGGCCCGGCACAGCTTCCCGTTCACCGCGATCGTGGGCCAGGAGCGCATGAAGCTGGCGCTGCTGCTCAACGCGGTGCATCCCGCGATCGGCGGGGTCCTCATCCGCGGCGAACGGGGCACCGGCAAGTCCACGGCGGTGCGCGCCCTGGCCCGCCTACTGCCGCCCCAGCGGGTCGTGGAGGGCTGCCACTACGGCTGCGATCCCGACGACCGGGCCTCGCTGTGCGCGGACTGCATCCAGCGCTCCCACCGGGGTCCGCTGCCCGTGGGCACGCGCCGCATGCGGGTGGTCGACCTGCCCATCAACGCCTCCGAGGACCGGGTGGTGGGCACCATCGACATCGAGTCGGCGCTCCAGCACGGCGTCCGACGCTACGAGCCGGGGGTCCTCGCCGAGGCCAACCGCAACCTGCTCTACGTCGACGAGGTGAACCTGCTGGACGACCACATCGTCGACGTCCTCCTGGACGCCGCGGCGATGGGCGTCAACGTGGTCGAGCGCGAGGGCGTCTCGATCGTGCACCCGGCCCGCTTCATCCTGGTCGGGACCATGAACCCCGAGGAGGGCGAGCTGCGCCCGCAGCTGCTCGACCGCTTCGGGCTCTGCGTCGACGTGGAGGGCATCCGGGACCCCGACGAGCGCGTCGAGATCACGATCCGGGATCGCGCCTTCCGGGACGCCGACGAAGCCTTCCTGGAGCATTGGGAGGCCGCCGACCAGGCCCTGGCCGGGAAGGTGGTGGGCGCCATCGCGCATCTCCCTGAGGTGACGCTGCACCAGGCCCAGGCCCGGCTGATCTCGGCCATCTGCGTCGAGGCCCGCGTGCAGGGCCACCGCGGCGACGTGGTGACCGGCCGCACGGCCCGCGCCCTGGCCGCCCTGCGCGGCCACCACGCGCCCAGCCGCGACGACGTCTACGACGCCGCTGAGCTGGCGCTGGTGCACCGCGCCCGGGCCCCGATCACCCGCGACCGCAGCGAGGAGCAGCAGCCGGAGAGCGCCCAGGACCAGCAGGCCGGCGAGGACCAGCCGCCCGAGGGCACACCCAACCAGCCCGCCGGTGGCGAGGGCGACCAGGAGGCGGAGGCCGAGCCGCAGGCCAGCGAGGGCGAGTCCGGCCAGCAGTCGGCGGGCAGCGACCAGGGCCAGACCAGCGGTGCCTCGGGTGGGGCAGAGGCGGGCATCGAGGCCGAAGAGCTCTTCAACGTGCGCCGGATCGAGCTCCCGCGCCAGCGCCGGCAGCGCAAGCAGGGCGGCAAGCGCGCCTCCAGCCAGTCGGCGGACCGGCGCGGGCGCTACGTGCGCGCCACCCCCCAGGACAAGGTCACCGACCTGGCGCTGGACGCCACCGTGCGAGCGGCCGCGCCGCACCAGGTCAAGCGCGGCCGGGAGATGGGCGACCGGCTGCGCCTGGAGCGCCAGGACCTGCACCAAAAGGTGCGCGAGCGCAAGGTCGGCAACCTGATCGTGTTCGTGGTCGACGCCTCGGCGTCGATGGACGCCGAGCAGCGGATGGCCGCCACCAAGGGCGCGATTTTGAGCCTCCTCCAGGACGCCTACGTGCGCCGCGACCGGGTGGCGGTGGTGATCTTCAAGAACCGCTCGGCCGAGGTGGTGCTGCGGCCGACCTCCTCGGTCTCGCTGGCCCAGCGCCGCCTGGAGCGGCTGTCGGTGGGCGGCACCACGCCTCTGACGCATGGCCTGATGGCCGGGTTCAAGGTCGTGAAGACGGAGCTGATGCGCGACCCGACGGTGCGGCCGCTCTTGGTGTTGATCTCGGACGGGCGCGGCAACATCTCGATGTTCAAGGAGGAGCCGCTGGTGGAGGCCCAGAAGGTGGCCCAGCTGATCCTCTCCGAGAAGATCGACGCCCTGGTCATCGACTCCGCGCGCGACTTCTCGCACCTGCCCTCGGTGCAGCACCTGGCGCGGGTGGCGCCGATGTACCAGACCTACGCCATCAACGCCTGCGCCGACCTGGCCGAGCGCATGGGCGCCCGCTACTACGGCCTCTACGACCTCTCGCGAGACGAGATCGCGTCGGCCGTGGAGCGAGAACTGCGCCGGTAAGGGTCAGAGAGCCGGCGCGGTTGGTGAGGCCCGGCTGCGCCGGGCCGGCTGAGTCCGTCTTCCAGGCGTTGGGCACGCTGCGTATCGGCGTGCGGCGGAAGGGGGCAGGCGGGGGGAACCGGCACGGTTCCAGCCCGCCAAGCGAAGCGCGAGCGAGCGGCGCCTCGGCCGTGGAACGCGAACTCCGCCGGTAAACTTTCAGGTTCCAATGGCGATCGATCGCTACTCCTTTCCGTTCACGGCGATCGTCGGCCAGGACCGGATGAAGCTGGCGCTGGTGCTCAACGCCATCCACCCGGCCATCGGCGGCGTGCTGATCCGGGGCGAGAAGGGCACCGCCAAGTCGACGGCCGTGCGCGCCCTGGCGCGGCTGCTGCCCGAGCAGCAGGTGGTGACCGGCTGCCACTTCGGCTGCCACCCCATGGACCGGGACACGCTGTGCAGCGACTGCCGGGAGCGCCTGGACGCGGGCGAGGACCCGCTGCCCGCCAGCACGCGCCGGATGCGGGTGGTCGAGCTTCCCATCAACGCCTCCGAGGACCGGGTCGTGGGGACCATCGACCTGGAGGCGGCCCTCAAGGAGGGCTCGCGCCGCTTCGAACCCGGCGTGCTGGCCGAGGCCAACCGCAACATCCTCTACGTCGACGAGGTCAACCTCCTGGACGACCACATCGTCGACGTGCTCCTCGATGCCGCCGCGATGGGCGTCAACACCGTCGAGCGCGAGGGGGTCTCGGTCAGCCACCCCGCCCGCTTCATCCTGGTCGGCACCATGAACCCCGAGGAGGGCGAGCTGCGGCCGCAGCTGCTCGACCGCTTCGGCCTCTGCGTCGACGTGGAGGGCATCCGGGACCTCGAGCAGCGGGTGGCGATCGTGGAGCAGCGCGCCCACTGGGAGGACGACCCCAACGCCTTCTATGCCTCCCACCAGGAGGGGGAAGAGGAGGTCCGCAACCGGATCGCCGAGGCCATCAACACCTTCCCAGAGGTCGAGCTGCCGCGCGCCATCCTGCGCCTGGTCGCCCAGCTCAGCGTGGCCCTGGAGGTCGACGGCCACCGCTCCGACCTGGTCTGCGCCCGCGCCGCCCAGGCCAAGGCGGCCTATGACAGCGCCGAGGAGGTCGGCCTCAGCCACGTGACCGACGTGGCCGAGATGGTGTTCGCCCACCGCCTGCGCACGGTGCCCTTCGGCAAGGGCGGACCCAATCTGGGCGAGGTCATCAACCGCGTGGTCGGGGTGGCCTAAAAAAGGACCCGCCCCCCGAAGAGGGCGGGTCTGGCTCCTTCCCTTCCCTGAGGGCTTAGTAGGCCCGGCGCCGTCCGAAGCGGCCGCCGGCGAACAGGCGGACGATCCCGATCAAGATGGCGGCCCCGATGAAGGCGACCACGATCTCGCCCAGCAGGCCGCTGGCCGTGATGTTGAGGACGTGCTGGAAGAGCCAGGCGCCCAGCAGCGCGCCCACGATGCCGATCAGGATGTCGCCGATCAGCCCGAAGCCACGGCCGGCCATGACATGGCTGGCCAGGAAGCCGGCCACCAGGCCGACCAACAGAAACACGAGCAGCTGATCAAGAGTCACGGGCTTTCACCCCCTATGAATTGCAAGATAACTGACAGCACGACTATAACTATCACGACCAGGCAGCTTTGGCAAGACCGCGATCTGGAGGCGCCTACCTAGAATCGCTTCGCGATGGCCTCCCCGGCACTCCAGCCCGAGCGGGCGGCCGAGCTGCTGGCCCGGCTGGAGGCGAGCGTCCACCAGGTGATCGTGGGCAAGCGACGCAGTGTCCGGCTGGCGGCCGCGGCTCTGGTGGGCGGTGGGCACGTTCTCCTCCAGGACCTGCCCGGCACGGGCAAGACCATGCTGGCGCGGGCCCTGGCCACCAGCATCGGGGGCGAGTTCCGGCGCATTCAGTGCACGCCTGACCTGCTGCCGGCCGATA
>DASUVY010000148.1:0-16687 GCA_036378695.1 Candidatus Dormiibacterota bacterium | reverse complement strand
CCATCTTGGTGGCCACGGTCGCGAAGGTGTGCCGGAAGGCGTGAGCGTGAACATGGAAACCGACGCGCCTTTGGAGGCGATCCATCATGGCGTCCAGGCCGAAGCGGTCGAACTCATGGCCGCGCTGATTGACGAGCAGCGCCGGGCAATCGACGCCGGGCCGATGGCGCGCCTCGTAGCGCTTGATGTGGACAGCCAGCTTGGGCGTGATCGGGATCCGACGTGACTTGCGGCCCTTGGCCCCCGCCTCCCAGCGCACCCGCAGCTCCGCGCGGTTCCGCTCCAGGGAGTCCAGCATCAAGTCGGGCAGGCCGTCGGGGCCCACCGCCGCGAGCCCGCAGAGCTCGGAGGCGCGGACTCCGGAGCCGACCAGGATGCGCACGGCCAGCTCCTCCTGTGGGTAGGCGGGGTTGCAGGCGGCCAGGATCTGCTGAAGCTGGCGGGCATGGAAGACCGTGGCCTCGGTCTCCGGCACCCTGGGCCGGCGCAGCTCGAGGCAGCGCTGGTCGACCGCGTACCCCTCGCGCTGCGCCCAGCGCAGGAAGGCGAGCACCGATTTGTGGCCCTCGGCCACGCTCTTGGGGGAGAGCAGCCGGCCGCGGGGGCCAGGACGGGAGGCGAGGGCAGCCCGGTAGGTCCGGATCAGGTTGACGTCGAGGTCCTCGAAGCCGACCCGCTGCGGGTGCTCGGCCTCCAGCCAGCCCAAAAAGGGCTGCAGCATGTAGTCGTAGTACTCCAGGGTCTTGGGTGAGACCAGGTCGCCCTGGCGCTCCAGCCGGAAGTGCTCGTAGGCCGAGCGGAGCTGGGACTGGGGCCGGACGGCGAGACTGTGGATAACTCGCATTTTTGTGCGCATTGAAGCCTCCTGAGGTGGCCAGGGGAAGGCCCAAACGCACTTAACACCGGCCTTTTGGGGCTACTTTCCGGTCAGACGCCGCTCCGGCTCCGAGGCGGTTCCGTCGAGATCAGGCCGTATTCGGACTGACCGGGTAGACTGGGCCGCTGGATCGGGGAGTAGCGTAGCCCGGCAGCGCACTTGGCTGGGGGCCAAGGGGTCGCGGGTTCAAATCCCGCCTCCCCGACCACGCCCGAATGAACGGCCGGTCAAGTTCAGCCCGAACTCAGCTAAAGCCATCCCCGATCGCGGTTCAGCGCTTATCCAGTCCTCGAGCAATGATCCGAGCCAAGGGGTTTTGAAGCTCCGCCCGGACCTCTTGGCCAGGGGCCGAGCGCCGGAAGAGCATGGCATAACTGTTCGTTGGCCTGCCTCGCTCGAAGCCGAGCTCGAGCGAGGATGAGCGGCTTCAGCGGCTGTCCTCCCTCAACTCCCCTCAGCCGGGCATCGCCTTGGTGATCCGGGCCAGGACACGATCGAGAACGGCCGTGAACGCTGACAGGTCGTCCGCCGCGAAGCCGTCGAAGAGTCTCTGAGCGAACCCGTCCTGCTCCCTGCGCAGGGCGCGACCAAGGGACACGCCCTTCTCGGTCAGGCTGACGAGCGTCGCCCGGCGGTCTGACGGATGAGCCTTGCGGGCGACGATGCCGTCCGCCTCCAGCGCGTCAACTAGACCAGTGACGTTCCGGGGAGTCACGCGAAGCATCCTGCTGAGCGTTCGCTGGGTGACTGGCCCATTTCGCTGGAGCTCCCAGATCAAGCCCGCCCGGGCGAGGGTGAGGCCGCGCTCAGCCAACCCGGCCTGCATGCCGTCGCCGAGCAGGGCCGCCACCCCCCACAGCCGCTCAAGAGCCGCGCTTCGGGCGACTTCAGGCCGAGGGTGCATTATGTAGCGACTTCACGATGCAGTAAGCTCTCAACCGTGAGGATAATCGCTTCGGCGCGCTCGTTCGACAAGGCGGTGGCGTGATCGCGCAAACCCCTACGGGCCCTTACGGCCGGCTTGCGCGCCTGGTCCTGCTCGTTGCATTCGCGATGACGTTCTTCTCCATCGTGGACCAGCGCGGTTCAGCCCGATTCCGCAACCCGCATGTCCTAACCGAGCCCGCGGTGTGGTTCCTCACGGCGCTGCTTTACGTCTTGTTCGTCATCCTGGTCGGAGCCATCGCGAAATCGATCGCGGGAGCGCAAGCCGCCCGAAGATGGCAGACTGGCGCGGTCGGGGCTACGGCGGTCGCCATCGTCGGAGCGGCTTTGATTGGCGCGGCGACCAGCGGAACCGCATGGGGATTTCCACTGGCCGACGGCGTGTGGTGGTTCGACGTACTGGTGATAGTCGAACAGGTCATCGCCTTTTCCCTGGTGATCGCGCTCGGAATCCCGGGTTGTGAGATGGGCGTGTGGGGAATCTTGCTGGCCCGGGCGCGGGGCGGGATGGCTTCCTCGGAAACAGGCCTTGCCTGCGTCGTCGGTTTGCACCTGCTGGACGCGTGGGAGGTCAGACGCCGTGCCCGTGGGCAGGTCGCGAGCTAGCGTCCAGGCCAGGATCGCTTCTGGCCCGCCGCTCCGCTTCCTTGCGCTGTGCTAGTTCGGCAGCTGCCTAGGTGCCGCGCTGCGCGGCATCGGCCTGTGTCGCCAGGTCGCCCAGCATCGCAAAGAACGCCTGCGACTGGCCGCGGAAAAGCCCCATGTCGGTGAGGAATTTCACGGCTCCGGCCGCGGCGCCATTCGTCTCCGTCGGCCGGATGATCGAAACCACCGGGAACTTGCGATCCAGGAACACCGTGGGCTCCGGCATGATGAGGTTGGTCTGGAAATCCTCGCCGCCGAAGGGCGGCTTGTTGAGATCCGGAAAACTCATTCCGGTGGTCGGGTCGGTGATCGCGGGCGAGTTGCCGGCCTTATCCGCCCAGGTCTGGAAATGCATCGTCTCGGTGGGCCCGATGCTCACCAGGATGCGCAGCACCTCGACACTGGTGACGCGCTGGGCGAGTGACGGATAGAGGCTCGAGCCGCCCTGCTCGATGGTTGCGAAGTGGAAGCCTGCGGTGTTGGCGATGAACTGCAGGTGGTTCGCGGGCGAGAGATCTTTGTCGGTGCGTGGAATCGCCGGGTGCTGGCCCGTCGCGATCGAGGGCACCGCCGGCGGAAACGTGTCGTTGAACGGCGGGTCGGTGTTCTTGGTGCGGCTCCGGTAACGCGTCCACCAGCTCGTGTCGACGGTCAGCTCCATCAAGTTGGTCAGCCGCTTCTTGCCCATGTCGGCGCCCGATGCCTGGCTGCCGGGAAGCGTTCGGAAATTGTCCAGGCTCACGGGCGAGCCACCGTTCTGCATCAGGTAGCTGTTGATGAACGTGAAGTGCGTAAATTCGTCCTCGGTGTTGTCATGGATGTACTGCGCCATGTCTGCATCAAGCTGCGCCAGGGCCTTGGTGTAAGGCTTGTTGCCGGTACCGCCGGGGACCTCGCTGTCCTGAATGCCGCCCAGCTCGTTGTATTGCTGCCAGAAATCGGTCTCCAGTATTTCGAGCGCGGCCAGAAATCTGAGAATTGCCGCATCGCCCTGCGTGAGCGTGCCGCTGGCATTCGCGGCTACGCCTGGCAGCAGTCCGGCTCCCGCTGCGCCCACGCCCGCCGCAAGGCCGGTTCCGATGAAAGTGCGCCGTGTCAAGGCACGCACCGAACTCTGCCCCTTGTGCTGCATAGATCTTCTCCTTCCGCCAGTTCCGCATGAACAGATCGGCGCCTGGCGGCTGAGTCCTCAGCCTGCATTAGGAAATACCGATGGGGGTTACTAGCCGACTAGCTCACGCGGCCCATCCGCGCACTACGCCAGCTCAGAGCAGGGATTCGTATTTGAGCCGACGATTGCGAACCACATGGAACGCGCGTTCGGAGTCTCAAAACCCGCCGCGTCCGTATGTGGCCAGGACCCGGAGCCTGAACGCTCGCCGGCAGCCTCGAGTGGTCGAAATTGGACCCGAGGTTTCAGGTTCGATCGGCCCTAGGTCGACGATCGCTGATCAAGGGGCTTTGAGGACTCTAATGTCGATTTTGAATTCAGCACGGGCGCCCAACCTCTTATTCACGCGACCTGGGGCCCCACAGGAACAGATCGCAGATGCTGCCGGCCGACGGATGAAGCAGCTGCCCGCCTTTAGAGCGGGCAGCCACCACGGTCACCGTCAAGCCTGCGTCGCCACTCCCGATATCGGCGATGCGTCGCGCACCTGATCCGCAGACGACACCCGGGTGTCACCGGGGGCTGCCAGCACCCGGTAGCCGACCGCCGCGAACCCGGCCACCAACAGCCCGTCACTGACGATGGAAGCGACCACGTCAGGGAGGGGCAGGGAGCTGAGCACGATGTCCATGACAAGGCCCAGCGCGATCGCGGGACCGGCCCAGCGGTAGCCGAATCCCGAGCGCCAGAGGGCGATGCCGAGCAGGATTACGCCCAAGGCGAACAGCTCGTCGCCCAGGAAGAGGGGCAGGATCGCCGCGCTCTGGCCGCCACCGTTCAAGAAGGTGACCATCGCGGCCCGGTCGACTCCCGGGGATGCCATCACCCAGATCATCAGCTGCAGGGCCGCTTTGGCCACGTGCGCCAGCAGCACCCCCGGCACCCCGATGACGACTGCCAAATGGGCGAGCACAACCCCGCGCCCCTGGAT
Organism: Candidatus Dormiibacterota bacterium; assembly: GCA_036378695.1. Taxonomy (GTDB): domain Bacteria; phylum Chloroflexota; class Dormibacteria; order Dormibacterales; family Dormibacteraceae; genus CF-28. The sequence goes on along the minus strand of DASUVY010000148.1, from coordinate 12,118 downwards.
CACCCGGAGCACGGCAAAGAACGCGGGCACGAAGAGGATCCCGGCAAGAATTCCCAGGTAGGTGTCAACCAGCACCAGGGTGCGGTCACGACTCGCGGCATTCAGCAGATCGACCGGACCGCCGTTGCCGCCAGGGAACGTGATCTCGGCGACTGCGAAGACGAGCGGCGCCAGGATGAGGGCGAGCCCTCCAGCGGTGCGTCTGAAGTTCGCGGCATCCCAAATCTTCAACAAGTTTCGTACCTCCTGAGGGGTGATCCGCCCGGCGGGCGGCGACGGCCCAAACCGTCTCCCAGCGAGGCTTCGTTCGCCAGCCGGCCCGCCTCCAAATCAGGTCCGGCGACCCTGTGTGGCGGTGGTAGGCCTGCCTACCCCGGCGGGGCCGGCCAGCAGCCTTCCCAAATCGGGCTATCGCGGGCAGACTGACCGGGTGGCTATCAGGGTCGTCCTGGCAGAGGACAGCTATCTCATGCGTGAAGGCGTCTCGAAGCTGCTCGAGAGCGACGCAGAGGTGGAGGTCGCAGGCCTCGCCGCCGACTTGCCTGCTCTCCTGGCCGAGGTGGAACGAAGCCGTCCGGACGCAGTTGTCACCGATATCCGGATGCCGCCCAGCAACACCGACGAGGGCATCCAGGCGGCTGAGGGTTTCCGTGCCTCGCGTCCGGAGCTGGGCGTCGTCGTGCTCAGCCAGTACGACGAGCCTGAGTACGCCCTGAAGCTGCTGAGCAAGGGAGCGGCCGGCCGCGCATACCTGCTGAAGGACCGACTCTTCGACGCGCGCGACCTGCTGACCGCTCTGCGCGAGGTGGTGGCGGGCCGCTCGTACATCGATCCCAAGGTTGTCGAAGGCCTGGTTGCGGCGCGGAATCGCTTTGACACATCGCCGCTCCGCCAGCTGAGCGCCCGCGAGCTCGATGTGCTGTGCCAGATGGCCGAGGGCAAGAACAACGAGGCGATCGCAGCGGCCCTCTTTCTCTCTGTTGGCGTCATCGAGAAGCACATCAACGCGATCTTCTCGAAGCTGGACCTCGGCCTCGAGCCCGACGTCCATCGCCGCGTCAAAGCCGTACTCATCTACCTCTCGGACGCGTCCCGCGTGAGGTGAGCGACAGCAAACGGCGTGTTCTGGCTTGGCTGACCCTGGCCGCCACCGCGGTCACCTGGGCGGCCGCCTTTCTCGTCTTGCCGTCCTTGCAGGACGTGCCCTTGCTCGACGCCGCCGGCTGGGCCGCACCCTACCTGGCCTTCGCTGTGGTGGGCGCGGTCATCATCCAACACCGGCCCCAGGCTCGGATCGGGTGGCTGCTCGCGCTCATCGGGCTCATCCAGGGCCTGGGCGTCCTCGATGCCGACCTGCTGGTGAAGCTGGCGTCCCGGCCTGGCTGGCTGGCCGCGGTTCGCTGGCTGGAGTTGACGACCGTCCTGAACCCCGTGACCAGCCTGCTGCTCGTGCTCGTCGTGATGACCTTCCCCGACGGCCACCTGCCGTCGCGGCGCTGGCGCTGGGCGCTGGGCGCCCTGGCCGCCATGCTCGCCCTGGTCGTTGCCGACCTTGTCTTCAGCCCAGCGCCAAATGCGCCGGGCCTGCCGCCGAGCGCACTCGCCAGCCCCGCGATCTCGCGGATCCTCGATCCGCTCACCTCCTACAACCTGTTCGCGCTCTACCTCCTTCTCCCTGTGGCGGCCGTGGTCGCCCGCTACCGAGGTGGCGACGGCGTGGTCAGGGCACAGATCAAGTGGTTCGCGGTCGGCGTGGCCGCCCTGGTGATTCTGGCCGGCGCCGCCGGTCTCGCCTCGGGCGTGGTCCATTCGGACGTCCTGCAGACATTCCTGACCACGGCCGGCATGGTCGCCTTCGCCTGCGGGATAGGCGTCGCGGTGGTCCGTCACCGGCTCTTCGACGTCGACCTCGTCATCAGCCGCGGCCTCACCTACGCGGCTCTGGCCATCATCGCAACCGCCGTCTACGTGACCGTGGTCGTCGGAGCCGGCACCCTGGTCCGCGGTTCCACCAATTCGAACCTGGTCCTTTCGATAGCCGCGACTGTGATCGTGGCCGTCGCCTTCAACCCCGCGCGCATGCGCCTGCAAGCGCTCGCCAACCAAATCGTCTACGGCCGGCGCCAAAGCCCGTACGAATCTCTGTCGGCGTTCACGCGCAGCCTGGCCGATGCGTATGACCGCCGGGAGATCTTGAACCGGATGGCGGAGTCGCTGGCGGCGGGCGTGGGCGCCCAGGCGGCCGCAGTCAATCTGGACACCGGCGATGGCGACCATATGCAGGCCGCCTGGCCTGATCCGTCGAGGCTGCCGCGCAGGCCGCCGACCCGCACCCTGGACGTGGTCCACCGGGGCGAACGGCTGGGCTCACTCTGGATCTGGCTCTCCGACCGGCGGGACCTGAACACGCTCGAGCGTGGCCTGCTGGCAGACCTCTCCGTCCAGGCCGGCCTCGTCCTGCGCAATGCTCGCCTGGACGTCGAGCTCGAGCGCCGACTCGACGAATTGCGCGCCTCGCGCAGGCGACTGGCATCGGCGCAGGACGCGGAGAGGCGGCGGCTGGAGCGCGACCTGCACGATGGCGCACAGCACGACCTCGTCGGGATCCGCATGAAACTGGCGCTGGCCGAGGCGCGGGCCTCGACCGGCGCAACCAAGGAACTCGCCTCGCTTCTCGCCCTGGTCAAGGAGGAGACAGCCGCGGCGCTGGAGAACATCAGGGGCCTGGCGAGGGGTATCCATCCGCCTCTGCTCGAGTCACAGGGCCTCGCGTCGGCGCTGGCTGCGCATGTCAGGCGGCTGCCGTTGCCGGTGGTCCTCAACGCATCCGCTGATCGATTCGACGCGGACGTGGAAGCGACCGTCTACTACTGCTGTGTGGAGGCGCTCCAGAATGTTGTCAAGCATTCGGGCGCTCGGTCCGCCTGGGTGAATGTGACGGCCGCCGACGGCATCCTGTGCTTCGAGGTCGGTGATGACGGGCATGGATTCGAGCTCGGCGTCACGCCCTTCGGTATGGGCCTGCAAAACATCGCGGACCGGATGGATGCGCTCGGCGGGACGGTCAGCCTCGAAAGCGGCCGGCAAGGCACCGCCGTGCGATGTTCACTGAAGGCTCTCTGCCACACGAGCCAAAGGTCGATCGTTCAGGAATAGGCAGGACGGTTTGAGCAGACCCAAAGCCGCGGCCTGACGGTCATTGGCCGACGGCGATCGAGGCCCCACCATTCTCCCGCGCGCTCACGACGAGCCCGAGCGCGACCACTTCCAGGCCGGCGGTGGCAACCCCGAGGACGTCGACGCTCTCGAGACCGGCGACGCGGCTCGCGGAGTAGGCCGCAAGGACGCCGACGAGCGCGGCCGCGACGAGGCGTCGCCAGTGCGGCATCCGCATCAGCGCGGCCGCGGCCAGCCCAACCATCGCGATTCCGGCACCGGCGAAGGCGGTGGCGAGAAACGGCTCTTCGAGGTGCCCAAATACAAGACCGAGGTGGATGGCCCCCGCAGCCATCACGGCGAGCGCGACCAGCTTCCCGGCGGGTGGGGTCGCCGCCGCCCTCTCGATGGCGAACCGTGCCGGTGATGAACCGCGGGCGGCGGCCAGCTGCGCGCCGACGAGGGCGAGCACCGCCAGCGGCGCTGAGAAGAGGAGCGCGGACAAGGCGGGGAGGTGATCGTGATCCATTTGTCTATCAATCTCCATGTGACCGGCAGAGAGCCGGCGTGGCCCCGAGGGCGCCAGCGCCTGGCACCCCCGGGGACGTTGACATGAGGCCTCAGACAGTGCTGGGGCGCCGCACCGCGCCATAGGCCAGCCAGCCGGCGGCGGCGGCCGCGATCCCGCTCAGCGCGTGGAGCGCGATGTCCCAGCCACCAAGGGGGATGATCCCGAGGAAGGGCTGCGGCAGAAACCCGGCCACGACGAGAATGGCGAAGAGTACAGCCATCACTCGCGCGTATCCGACGGTGCGACCAGTGAAGTAGGCGACCAGGCCGGGGATGCCGATCAGGGCGAGGTGGGCGATGTTGTGGAGGACGTTGACCGGGAAGACGATGAGGTCCGCCGAGGCGAGCGTCGTCGACACGAAGAAGCCGAGGATGCCGACGAGCGTATAGACGGCCCCGAAGACGACCGCGTAGGACTTCGAAAGACTGAGGTTCACTGTCACGTTGCTCCTTTGGGGTACTTGGTCGGCGTTAGGGCTCTGGCCAGACAGCCCGCCGCGCCGCCTTCACAGAGTTTATACAAAAGTTGTACAAACAGCGCGTGAAACCCGCTGAAACCGACATCCGCCTCGATCAGCTGGCCAAGGTCACCGGACTGTCCCCGGTCCTGATCCGGGCCTGGGAGCGCCGTTACGGAGTCCCGGTTCCCTCCCGCACCGAGGGTGGCCACCGCCGCTACAGCCGCGAGCAGGCGGAGCTGGTCAGGCGGGCGGCCCTGCTGGTCCGGTCGGGCCTTCGAGCTGCCGAGGCCATCGCCCGCGCTCGCACCGAGGGCGCGCCGGCGCCACCCCTCGATCTGGTGGAGGTGGCTGAGCTGGCGGAGTTGCTCGTGGGCGGCGACGCCGTCCAGGCCCTCGATCGCTTGCGCGCGGCCTGGCTGGCGCTTGGCTTCGACGCCACGCTGGAGGAGCTTGCGCTCCCCGCTCTTCGCGACATCGGCGTGGGCTGGGCAAGCGGCCGCTACTCGGTCGCCGAGGAGCACGTCGCCACGGGGGTCGTGATGAGCTGGCTGGGGACGGTGCGGTCAGAGCTGCCGGCCACAGACCTCGGGGCGCCGCGCTACCTGCTGGCCACCCCCGAGGGGGAGCAGCACGGACTCGCCGTCTGGGCGCTGGAGCTGCTGCTCCGCCTGCGCGGCGTGCCCTCGCGGGCGCTGGGCGCCTCGGTCCCGACCGATGACCTGGCGCAGGAGACCCGCCGGTTCGGCGTGGCCGGCGTGGTCCTGGGCGTGGCGCGACCGGCGCTGAGGCGAGCCGCGATCTCAGCTGGGCGCAGGGTCGCCCAAGCGACGAACGGCGGGGTCACGGTGTACCTCGGCGGGGCAGGCGCGCCGGACCAGGTGGCCGGACTGTTGCGCCTGCCGCCCTCCCTCACGGCAGCGGCGGATTTCCTGGCACGTGTCGCTCAGGTTCCCGCCGAACAACGCCTACTGCGATCCAAATAGGCGCGCACGAGGTGCAGAACCCCGTTTCCGAACTCGTCTGAGCGGTTCATATAGTGTCCCGTCTCCCCGACCAGCCTCCAACCGGGGGCCTTGGCTGAATTCGAATCAAGTTCAAGTCGGGAGCGCGGACGCAAGGACAGGCCAGATCTGGGTCTCGGTGGACGGGATGGTTCGCGGGGAGCGACCGGAGCCCCGGCCCGACCGGACGACCGCGGCGCCTCTCGCCTGACTTCTTAATGCGGCGCGTCAGAACCCTTGACTTCCTTCGCTTCAGTCCCAGGCAAACTATTGAGCCGCCGTGAGTCATCTGGTCGGCAGCTGGCGGCTGGTGGCCTGGCAAGTCGTGGTCGACGGCGGGGCCCGCGAGCTGTTCGGGGCCCAACCCAACGGCTACTTGATCCTGACCGAGGGCGGGCGGGCCATGGTGCTGACCACAGCGGACACGCGGACACCTGGTGACTCAGACGCCGAGCGGGCGGAGCTCCACCGGTCGATGGTCGCCTACACCGGCCTTTACCGCGTGGAGGGCGATCAGCTCGTCACCACCGTGCAGGCGTCCTGGAACGAGGCGTGGAACGGCACCGAGCAGCGGCGCCGGTTCCGGATTGAAGGTAACCGCCTCTTCATCGAATCTGAACCGGCTCCCAGCCTGCTTTACCCAGGTACGTTCGACTTTCGACGCATCATCTGGGAACGCGAGTAAGGCGGGTCAACAACGGCGAAGAACATCGCGGCCCGTGGAGATCTTCGCGTTCCATGACTCTTCGCTTCCCGCCGAGATGCTCCCTGCCCTTGTTTGGCCAGGGCTCCAGGATCACCGCGCCCGGACCGACGGCTTCGCGCAGACTCGCGCCAGTCCAGCCAAGCTTGCCTTCATGAACGCGGGATTGCGAGATATCGAGGTCGATGGCCTGCGCATTGCTTACTGGATGGAGGGCGAGGGACCGCCGGTCGTCTTCCTGCACGGGTTCTTCGGCGATCACAGGGTTTGGCGGAGTCAATTTGAGCTCGCCGATCGATATCGAGTGGTGGCCTGGGACGCGCCTGGGTGCGGCTCATCCTCGGTGCCACCATCCAGCTGGAGCTTGGCCGAGTACGCCGAGTGCCTGGCCGGCTTTATCGACGCGCTCGGGCTCGAGAGCCCGCACGTGGTGGGCAATTCCTTTGGCGGGAGCCTGGCGCTCAAGGTCTACGACCATTCCCCCGCCAAGCTCAGAAGCCTGGTCCTGGCAGACACGTACGCCGGCTGGAGCGGCTCCTTCCCTCCAGAGATCGTCGAGCAGCGCTTGAACTGGAGCCTGCCGGACCTCGATCTGCCTGTGGACCAGGTGGTCACGAAGTGGCTTCCCGGCTTTGTCACCCAGGCGGCCGCCGAGCCCATCGTGACGGAAATGGCGTCGATCATCTCCGACTTCAACCGCGAGGGAATGCGCGTGATGATCCAGGCACTCGCCGAGGCCGACCTCCGCGACGTCCTGCCTCGCGTTGCGGTGCCGGTTCTCCTCGTCTGGGGTGGACAGGATGTACGGTCGCCGCTTGAGGTCGCCAAGGCCATGCGCAGTCAGATCTCGACATCTCGTCTGGTGGTCCTTCGCGGCGCCGGTCACCTGAGCCACGTGGAGGCGCCGGCGCGTTTCAACGAAGAGCTGCGGAGATTCTTCGCTCGCGCGGGGCTGTAGCCCGTACTCGCGGATCAACCACAGCACGCCCGAACCAACCTTCGGATCGGCGGTTCGAATAACGTCCCGGGGGCCGCCGACCAACCTGCATGCTGACATGCGGTCACCCCCGATACGCGTCGCGCCAGGCGAGAAGTTGCTCGACCGGGGCGAAGTTGAAAGGTGCGCCCAGCCCGTAAAAGATGTGCGTCGCGCCGGCTGCTGCGTAGGCGTCCAGCGTGGCGTGATGCCGGCGCATGTCGGCGATCGGGTCCTCGCGCCATTCCTCGGAGATGAAGACGCTGCGCGCGATCGACGCCGGGTCACGGCCGACCCGGAGGCACCAATCGTCGAGGACCCGGCTGCTCCGTCCCCACTCCGTCGGCGACCCGAACCCGTGCCAGAGGTCGGCGTGGAGGGCGGCGATGCGGAGGGTCACCTTCTCACCGGCCCCGCCGATCAGGATCGGGATCGTGCCGCGCACGGGCTTGGGCTCGTCCCGCGCCCAGCGCGCTTTGATGATCTCGATGCCGCGCTCCAGGTGACGCAGGCGCTCGCCGGGTGTACAGAACTCGTAGCCATACTCCTCGAAGTCGCGCCGGAACCAGCCGGCGCCCAGGCCGAGGATCAGCCGGCCGCCGGTGGCGTGGTCGAGCGTCTTGGCCATCTGGGAGAGGAGCGCCGGGTTGCGGTAGGCCATGCAGAGGACCAGACATCCGACCTGCGCGTTTCGAGTCTGCGGGCCGAGCGCGGCCAGGCTGGTCCAACCCTCGAAATGCGCGCCGTTCGGGTCCCCGGTGAGGGGGAAGAAGTGGTCCCAGCTCCAAATCGAGTCCACGCCCAGCTCGTCGGCCCGCCGCCAGCCGCGGGCGTAATCGGCGAACGCGGTGTGCTGCGGGTGGAGGGCCACTCCGATCTTCAACCGTGCCGTCATTTGCGCACCTCGAAGACCCGGTTGAAGGGGGTAGCGGTCGCGCGGCGGAAGCGGCTGAACCCGCCCGCCGCCAGCGCCACGCGCAGACGCTCCTCCGTCGCGATTGTGCCGAGCGCGGTGTCGGCGCTCGCGCCGGACGCGAGCGCATTGGGGGTGCAGATGAGCACCGAGGCGGCGGAGAAGATACGCCCGACGGGGTTGAGGTTGTCCTCTACGCGCTCGCCGGCCATCGGCTCGACGACCAGCAGCGCGCCATCCGGCGCCAGGGCCCCGTGGGCATGCCGTGCGGCGCCGACAGGATCGCCCAGGTCGTGGAAGCAGTCGAAGAAGGCGATCAAGTCGTAGTCCCCGCCGGGATAGTCGTTCGTATCAGCGACCTCGAAGACCACACGCTCACCCACGCCGGCCTCGGCCGCTGCCTGGCGCGCCCGAGCGATCGACGGCGCGTGGTTGTCGAAGCCAAAGAAGCGCGAGCGGGGATACGCCTGGGCGAGGATAATCGTGGAGGAGCCGTGGCCGCAGCCCACGTCAGCCACGGTGGCGCCACCGGCGAGCTTCGCCTCCACCCCGTCCAGCGCTGGGATCCAGTTCGCTACCAGGTTGGCCGCGTAGAGTGGCCGAAAGAAGCGCTCGGTCCCCTCGAACACACCCGGGTCGTGCTCGCCCCAGAGCAGGCCCCCGCCGCTGCGCATGGCCTCGGCGATCCGCGGTTCCGCCTTGATGATCGCGGTCAGGTTCTGGAAGCCGCCCGCCACAAAGGCCGGGCTATCCTCGTCGGCGAGCGCCAGCGCGTGCTCGTCGGGCAACGTGTACCGCCCGGTCTGTGGGTCGTAGTCGACGTAGCCGCTGGCCGCCTGGTTGACGAGCCAGTCGCGCACGTAGCGCTCGCTGGTGGTCGTGCGCCGGGCGACTTCGGCAGGCGTCAGCGGGCCGGCGCCGGCCATGGCCTTGTAGAGGCCCAGCTTGTCGCCGATCACCACCAGCGCTGAGCTCATCACGCTTCCGAAGTCGCCGACCACCCGTCCCATGAATGCCTCGAGCTTTGCCTGATCAACCTGACGTGCCTGGATTGCCACTGGGCTGCCCTCCTCCGTGTGATGGCCAAATCGTCCCGCCCACGCTGGGCGGGCACATCCCCTCAAATGGGGACATTTCGGGACCGCCCTGGGGATGTTCTTCTGAGCTCAGCCGGGCGAGATCAGGCCCTTCTCGGCGGCCCAGGCCGCGACCCGGGTCCGGGAGTCGAAGCCAAGTTTCGAAAAGATGTGCTTGATGTGGGTCACGACCGTCTCCTCGCTGAGGAAGAGGGCCGCCGCGATCGCGCGGTTGGTGTGACCGTGCGCGATGAGGACCGCGACCTCGCGCTCACGCACGGTCAGGCCTCCGAACGTCTCCTTCGCCGCCCGGCGCCCGGTCCGGCGAGGGGGAGGTGGGATCACCTTCCCCGCGGCTCGCTCGAAGCTCTGGCGCTGTGCCTCATCCGGGATGCCCCGGGCGAGCTCCTGGACGATCGCGCGCGCGATCGCGAACTCCCGCTCGGCCTCCTCGCGTCGCCGCCGGCCTCGATGGTGGAGACCGAGGGCCAGGTGCGCTCGCCAAAGCTGAGGCTGCGCTCCATGAGCCTGCGCCACCTGGCGCGTTTCCCGGAGCGCCGCCAGCGCCTCGGGCGCTCCCGCCATCGCCAGCGCCTCGCCGCGCAGCCGCAGCAGTCGTAGGGGGACGGGCCCATGGCCAAGGTTGATGGTCGCGGCCAGGACCTGATCGACCACCTGCAAAGCCCGGCCGGCATCGCCCCTGGCGAGGGCAAGCTCCGCCCGAGCGCACCAGGCCAGCCGCCGCCCGACTGAATCTGCCGCTTCGTGTGGCTCCAACGCGGCGTCGAGGATCGCGTCGGCTTGCGCAGGATCGCCCGCGGCCAGGTGCGCCAGGGCCAGGGATCCGGATGAGAAGTGGACCCAATGGGTCGAGCCGATCGCCCGGGCGAGGGCAAGCGCCTGCTCCAGGTGCTCGCGGGCCGCGACCGCGTCGAGCAGATTCAGGTGGAGCATGCCGAGGGCCCAGCGGGCGCCCACGCTCCACTGGCGATGCTCGATCCCCTCGGCGACCGCCAGGCTCTCCCGAGCGGTGGCCAGCGCCCGGGCGTACTCCCCCTGGGCGGTGTAGCCGAAGGAAAGGTTGAAGAGGGCGAAGGCTTCCCCGGCCCGCCAACCGATCTCGCGGGCGATCCGGAGCCCCTCCTCGCCGCGCCGAGCGGCCTCGGCCAGGCCCAGGACCGGGACCAGGGTATCGGTCGCATCGGTGGGGCTGCCGAGGATCAGCGCCGCCAGGCTGTAGGCCAAGGCCTGGCGGTCGCCCAGGTCCCGGAAAAGGGCGACGGCCCGCTCGTAGCAGGCCGCGCTTTGAAGCAGATCGCCGCCGATCGCGTTCGCCATGCCGAGGAATCCGAGGGTCTCAGCGATGCCCTCGCGCTGGTCGAGCGCCTCGAACCGACGCAGCGCCTGGTCGTGATAGCGCCGCGCGTCGTTCGGCTGGTCGAGGTTCAGGTGCCAGTTCGCCAGGCGGTTCAGGCTGCGTGGGAGCGCCAGCGGGTCGCCCAGCTCGGCCGCCAGCTCGAGCGCGTGCCGGTAGTACTCGCCACTCAGGCCATAGTCGCGCTCGGTCCAGAGCGCGCCCAAGTCCAGCAGCGACTGCCACTCTCCCGGTCGATCGGCCGCGGCCTGGGCCCCGGACCGGGCCGCCTCGTGATCGGCCCGCGCCCACTCAAACTCTCCCAGGGTCTGGTAGGCCAGCCCGCGCGAGCGGAGGAGATGTGCGGAGGGGGACTGCCCCAAGTGACCGGCCGCCTCGACCGCGCGGGTGAATTGCTCGACGGCGGCATAGGGCGCGTCCAGGGCCCGGGCCAGTTCCCCAGCGTGCTGCGCATAGCGCAAGGCCTCGGCCCAGTCCTCCGCCTCGTAAGCGTGGTAAGCCAGCGCCGCCACCCGCCCGTCGGGGTCCGGCACGTCGAGGCGCGCCAGCGCCGCGGCGACCGCCCTGTGCAAAGCGCGACGCTCGCGGCCGAGCAGTTGAGCGTAGACCGCCTCCCGGCTCAGGGCGTGCCGGAAGGCAAAGCGATCGGCTGACTCTTCAACCAGGAGCTGCGCCTGGACGAGGACCTTGATCTGGGTCAGCAGCTCGTCCTCGGCCAGTCCGGTCAAGTCCTGCAGGAGGGCGAAGTCGAACCGCAGGCCGACGACCGCGGCGAGGGTCAGAATCCGTTGCGCGGGAGGTGGGAGGGCGGCGGATCGCCGCTGCACGGCGTCGCTGATCGTGCGCGGGATGCGCCACTCGCGGACCGGCCGCCGGTGCCAAGCGCCGTTGGCGTAGGAGATGTCGCCGCTGAGCAGCAGGGACTTGAGTACCTCTTCGACGAAGAGGGGGTTGCCCTCCGTCAGCGCGAAGAGGACGTGCAGCAGGTCGGCCGGGGCTGGACGCGGGAGGGCGAAGATCGCCCGGACCATCGCCTCGACGTCCGAGGCGCTCAGGTGGGTAACCGGCAGCTCGGTGGCGAGACGTTCGCGGCCCAGGCTCGCGAGGAAGCGGGCGAGGACGGGGTCGAGCTCGTCGTCGCGGTAGGTCAGCAGGAGCAGCACCGGCACGCCGGCGACCCGGCGCGCGAGGTGCGGCAGGAACTCGAGGCTGGTGCCGTCGCTCCAGTGCAGGTCCTCGATCACGACCAGCAGCGGCCGGGTGGCTGCCAGGTTGGTGACGAACCCGCACAAGGCCTCGAAGACGCGGCGTTTCTCGAGCTCGGGATCGAGGGCTGGCGTGGACGAGGGGCGCGGCATGAGATTGGCCAGCTCGGGCAGAAGCTGGGCCAGATGGGGCGCGCCGAGGCCGAGCGTGGCGGTCACCGCATCGTCGGCGCGGCCTTGCAGGTGAGCACGCAGCATGTCGAGAAGAGGGCCGTAGGGGAGCATGCGATCGGGTTCAAAACAGTGGCCTTCCAGGAGCGTCACACCGCGCTCCTGGGCGCGCCGTTTCACCTCGCCCACGAGGCGGGACTTGCCAACGCCGGCCTCGCCAGCCAGCAGGCCGATTCGTCCGGCGCCGTCGATCGCCTGCCCGAGCAACTCGTCGAGAGCCGCTAGCAGCGGCGCTCGACCGACCACGATCGGAGAGACGACCGATTGGCCGACAGTCCAGGACATCGCTCGCGAGCCTCCGGAATTCGCCTGCCGGACATCATGAGTCCTGAGGCGACCCGGTGAAGGAGATGAGCCTGGCGGAGCAGCGGACACGCCCCTTTTACCTCCTCCGACAGTCGACCGACCTCTGGAAGAGGCGCGCGATATCGGCGTCGGCGGCGCCGCCGAC
>DASUVY010000147.1:0-2449 GCA_036378695.1 Candidatus Dormiibacterota bacterium | reverse complement strand
AGGCGCGACTCGTTGCCCTGGTCGTCGAACAGGCACAGCTCCACCCGGGTGGCAACTTCGGAGAAGATCGAAAAGTTGGTCCCGGTGCCCGCGTAGCTCGCGCCGAGCGGGTAAGGAGTGCCCGGCCAAGCCTCCATACGTCGTTTCTTAAGCTACCAGTGCATGCCAGGCCCCAAGGCGGACGCATGGGGCCTCGCGCCCGGCTACCACGACATCGCCGGCGAATGGCGCACGCCCGCCCCCGAGACCGAGGCGGCGCTGCTAGCGGCTATGGGCGCCTTTGGGGAAGAGCCAGACACCTCGGCGGCGCCGCTAGTCGTGCGCGCTGGTCACCAGGCCCCGGTGCCCGAGCCGGAGCTGGTCACCGAAGACGGAGCGGTGGTCGAGCTGGACGGCCGCCTCCCACCCGAGCTCCCGCTCGGCTACCACCGGCTGCGGGACGACCGCCGCGAGCGCCGGCTGATCGTCAGCCCGGGGAGCTGCCGCCTGCCCGAGCAGCTGCGCGGCTTCGGCTTCGCCGTCCAGCTCTACTCGCTGTACTCGGCGGCCAGCGCCGGCATCGGCGACCTGGCCGACCTGCGCGTGCTCGCCGACTGGGCGGGGGTGGACCTCGGCGCCGCCTTCCTGCTCGTCAACCCACTGCACGCGCCGCTGCCGGGCCTGCCCCAGGAGCCCAGCCCTTATTACCCCTCCAGCCGCCGCTTCCTGAACCCGCTCTACCTGCGCCTGGACTGGCTGCCGGACACCGAGCGGCGGCGGCTCAACGCCGAGCCGCTGGTCGACCGCGACCGCGTCTACGAGCTGAAGCTCCCGGCGCTGGAATCGCGCTGGGGCGCGGTGCGCGGGCGCGTCGAGAAAGAGCTGCGCGAGTTCCGGGCCGGCCGGCCTGGGCTGCGCGAGTACGCCGTCTTCTGCGCGCTGGCCGAGGTCCACGGCCGTCCCTGGCGGGAGTGGCCCCAGGAGCTCCGGCACCCCGCCTCGCCGGCCGTCGCCCGCTTCGCCCGCTCCCAGGCCGCCCGCGTGCACTTCCACGAGTGGCTGCAGCTGGTCCTGGACCGCCAGCTGCAAGAGGCGGGCGGCGCGCCGGCGGGCCTGGTCAACGACCTGGCGGTGGGCGTCAACCCCGGCGGCGCCGACGCCTGGGCCTGGCAGGACCAGCTGGCCGCCGGCGTCTCGGTGGGAGCCCCGCCGGATCCCTTCAACCAGGAGGGGCAGGACTGGGGTCTGCCCCCCTTCGACCCCTGGCGGCTGCGGGCCGCCGCCTATGAGCCGTTCGTCCAGACGCTGCGCGCGGCCTTCCGGCACGCCGCCGGCATCCGCGTCGACCACGTGATGGGCCTGTTCCGGCTGTACTGGATCCCGGCCGGCGGCGGCCCCGCCGCCGGGGCCTACGTCCACTATCCCGCCGGCGACCTGCTCGACATCCTGGCCCTGGAGAGCCTGCGGGCCGGCGCCTTCGTGGTCGGGGAGGACCTGGGCACAGTCCAGGACGAGGTGCGCGACGAGCTGCGCCGCCGCTGCGTCCTCTCTTACAAGCTGTACTGGTTCGAGCGGTCCGAGCCGGCCCACTATCCGGAGCAGGCGCTGGCCGCCCTGACCACGCACGACCTGCCCACCCTGGCCGGGGTCTGGAGCGGGCGGGATCCGCTCCCGGAGGTGCGTGAGCGCCTGGCCAGGCTGCCGGGCGCCCAGCGCGACCTGCTGCTGGCGGCCTACGCGGCCCTGGCCGAGGCCCCTTGCCGGCTCCTGGCCGCCACGCTGGAGGACGTGACCGGAATGGAGGAGCGGCCAAACCTGCCGGGCACCACGGAGGAGCATCCGAACTGGTCCCTGCGGCTGCCCCTGTCCCTGGAGCAGCTGATGGCCGATTCCCGGCCCCACGGGGTGGCGGCGGTCCTGAGCCGCTCGGGAGCCTCGTAGTCTCAAGGTCGATGCCCCGCCGCCCGGGCCGCGCGCTCGACCAGTCCCTCGCCCGCTACCCCCCGATCGCCGACTACGCCTACATCAGCGATTGCCACTCGGGCGCCCTGGTCAGCCGCGCCGCCTCCATCGACTGGTGCTGCATGCCGCGGGTCGACCAGCCCAGCATCTTCGGCCGGCTCCTGGACTGGGAGCGCGGCGGCTACTGCCTGGTCGAACCCGTCGGCGAGCGCTACCACGCCTCGCGCTGCTACCTGGACGACACCATGGTGCTGGAGACCACCTTCACGGCCGGCGGGGGCGAGGCCAGGGTGATCGACTGCTTCACGATGCGGAAGGGCGGCCGCAAAGCGCCCTACCGGCAGCTGCTGAGAGTGGTCGAGGGCGTGCGCGGCAAGGTCGATTTCCGCTTCACCCTCCAGCCCCGCTTCGACTACGGGGAGGTCCGGCCCTGGATCCGGCGCCGCGGGCTCAACGTCTCGGCCGCCATCGGCGGCTCGCACGGGCTACTGGTCTCCACCGACTGCGG
>DASUVY010000146.1:0-2719 GCA_036378695.1 Candidatus Dormiibacterota bacterium | reverse complement strand
CTACACCTCGAACCAGGAGCGGCTCGATGCCCTGCCGGTCTGGCTCGACTACTACAACAATCACCGCACCCACACCGAGCTGAAAAACCACGCGCCTATGTCGGTACTCGTCAGCAACGTAAGTGGGAAGTACAACTAGGCGCGATGATAGGTAGGACTTCGGCCACTGGCCGATGTTCTCCCGCGGGTCAAGGCCTTGGGAACGTCGCCTGTAAATGGCCGCCCTGTAGTCGAAGCTCACTGTGAGCGGCCCGGCTCCACTGGTACTCATAGCCTCCACGGGCACCCGCGGCCGCGACCCGCGGTCGGGAGCCTTCAGCGGGTCAGCTCGTAGCGGAGTAGGACTCACGCCAGGCGGTGGCATGCAGCGGCATCAGGCAACACGACCTCCTTACCGGCCGCGCTCAATTCCCCCCAATTGCAGCAAAACTGCAGCACGGGGGTCGTCGCTGTAAAGCCCCGCGATACAGTTTGAATTCGACAAGGTGGTGCGCCTGGAGGGAATCGAACCCCCTGCCTTGCGGTCCGGAGCCGCACGCTCTGTCCGATGAGCTACAGGCGCGGAGCGACCACCTACTCTAGCGGCTTGCCATCCAGCTCGATGACCACGTAGGGCTGGTTGATCACCGGGTAGGCCACGTTGCGGACGGGCACCCCGCGTGGCGTCGCGCCGGCCGGCGACCCCCGGTGCGCGTGCCCGTGCAGCACCAGTTCGGCCCCCCACCGGTCCACCGCCTCGGCCAGCAGGTAGTTACCCAGGAACGGCCAGACCTGCTCGTGCTCCCCGGCCAGCGTGGCCTCTATGGGCGCGTAGTGCAGCAGCGCCACGCGCCGCTTCACCCCGATCTGCGATAGCTCCCCCAGGGCGGCGCCCAGGCGGTCGGCCGCATCGGTGCCGTGGCGCGCGAAGGCCTTGGTCTCCGGCTCGCCGAACGCGGTCACCATGCCGCCCGGGAAGCCACCTCCAAAGCCCTTGATCCCGGCCACGCCGAGACGCTCGCCGCCCACAGAGAGCACCGCGGACGAGCCCTCGAGGATGCAGCAGCCGGCGTCGGTCAGCACCGCGGCGATCTCCTGCTCGCGGTCGGAGTGATAGTCATGATTGCCCAGGACCACCAGCTTCGGCAGAGACACCAGGGACAGGTCGGCCGCCAGCTCGCGCGCCTCCAAGGGATCGCCGTGCCGCGTCAAATCGCCGGCCACCAGCAGCACGTCGGCCTCGGCCGCCAGCTGATCCAGAACGGGATGCAGCGGCCCCTTCTCCTCCAGGCCGTAGTGGATGTCTCCGACCGCGGCGATCCTTACGACGGCCGGCACACCTCGACCAGGCGTTCCACGGCCGTCCATTCCACCGGCAGCCCCTCCCCCAGCGCGTACACCAGCAGGCTCAGCACCCGAAAAGGCCGGCGCGACGCTCGCCGGACCAGGTAGTCCCAGTCCAGGTCGGGGACGTGCTCCAGCAGGGCCAGGCAGTCGTACCACTGGCGCGCGGTGTCTTCGCGGAAGGCGGCCAGCTTCAGGCAGATAAGGTCCTCCGGCGAAACCACGGGCAGGCGCATGCCCTCGTGCGCCTCCATCCGCACGTGCTTCTCCATCTCGGCGTCGAAGACGGCGCCGTCGCTGCCCATGTAGATGACGTCGACCAAAAGTCCCCGCTTGGTGGCCTTGTAGATCCAGTCAGGGTTCGACTTCTCGGTCTGGTAGCCGGCCGCCGCCAGCACCGAGAGCGTGCGCTCCTTGTCATCCGGCCGCACGAAGAGGTCGAGGTCGTGGGTGCTGCGCACGCGGCCGTAGATGCTGGAGGCCAGGCCGCCCATGAAGGCGTGCGGAACGCCCGAGGCGGCCATCACCCGAACGCAGTCCGCCAGCACCTCCCGATAGGTCTCCTCGGAGACCTCACGCACCGGCAGCTGGGTGTCCACGACGACCTCCAGCGGGTTGTCAGCCACACCTTGAAGGTACGTGGCCCAGGGCCGGGGCTACGCTGGAGATGTGCTGAGGCTGCTGCCGGCCCTGGCCGCCGCCCTGCTCCTGCTGGGCTGCAGCGGGCCCTCCACCGGCGGCGTCCCCGTGATAGGGCCGCCCAATCCACAAGACATCGCGCTCAAGCCTGGGGACGTGCCGTCGGTGCTGAAGGCCTGCGAGGGTTCCGGTCCCATCGCCGGCTACATCGCCGCGCTCAGAACCAAGGATCCCGACGGGTACGCGGGTCTCCAGGACGCCTGGGCCTCACTGCAGAAGAACGGGGCCGACGCCGCCGCCATCACGGCCTACGTGGACGATCCGGCCACCGCCTGCACCGGCACTCTGGGGGCCGGGCAGGGCAAGAGTGCAACCTCGTTCGTCATCCGCTACAAGGACGAGGGCTCGGCGACAACCGCCTACAAGCGCGGCCTCCTCAACTTCCCGACGCCCCAGCAGGACCAGCAGACGCCGGGGCTCACGGTCGGGGTGGCCACCGGGCTGGGCGCCAACTCCTGGGTCTACAACCGGGCGGTCAACGGGAGGGCCGCCTACCTGGCCTTCTGGCAGTCGAAGCAGTTCGACGTGATGGTCCTGACGGCCGACCTGGACCCGGGCGATTCGCAGAAAGCGGCCGACGCCGTGTATTCACGCGCCCGATAAACTGGGCGATCGCGCCTCGCGCCTGTAGCTCAACGGATAGAGCGCTTGCCTGCGGAGCAAGAGGTAGCAGGTTCGACTCCTGCCAGGCGCACCA
>DASUVY010000145.1:0-45086 GCA_036378695.1 Candidatus Dormiibacterota bacterium | reverse complement strand
CAGCCGGAAGGCCGGCTGCCCGAGGACGTAGCCGAAGCCGGGCTCAGGCTCCCGCGGCGCCTCCACGTCGCGGCTCCGCCTCCCCACCGCCACGGACCGAGCCTACTACCCGATCCCGCCGTGCACAGCACCCCACTCTTCCAGAGAGAGCGTTTGGGGCCGTCGTTGGGGGTCGACACCCAGTTCCTGGAGGCGGCCGGCGACCTCGGACGGTGACAGGCCGGTGACCCGGGCCAGGCTGCCGCCCAACTGCTTGCGCCGGAACTGGAAGACGCGCTCCACGAAGCCCAGGAAGCTCCGCCCGTCGGCCAGCTCCAGGGCCGGCCGCGGGCGCACCTCCATCACGACCAGCGCGGAATCCACCTTGGGCGGGGGATCGAAGGCCGCCGCCGGCAGGTTCAGCGCCAGCCGCGCCTGGGTGTAGAGCTGCACGGCAACGGTGGCCGTGCTCACGCCGGTGGGCGCGGTCCAGCGCTCGGCCACCTCCTTCTGGACCACCAGGCTGACCCGGCGCGGGCGCGGCGGATCGTCCAGCAGCTTGGGCAGCAGGGCGCCGGTCAGGTAGTAGGGGATGTTGCCGACCACGATCTCGCCGCCCCGCGGAAAGAGGCCGCGCAGGTCCGTGCGCAGGATGTCCCCTTCCACGATCTCGACGTTGGGCTGCGTCGCGAAGCGCTGCCGCAGGCGCGCGGCCAGGCGGCCGTCCAGCTCCACCGCCACCAGCCGTCCGGCCCGCTCCGCCAGGCGGTCGGTCAGGGTTCCGGGGCCGGGGCCGATCTCCAGGACCTCGTCGCTCGGCCGGACGTCGGCGGCCGCCAGCACACGCTCGCGCAGGTCCTCATCGATCAGCCAGTTCTGGCCGAGGCTCTTCTTCTGGCGGATCGCCTAATGATCGAGTACGTAAACCGTCACGGCCCGGCGGCCCCACTGGATCGCGGCGTCGCAGGTGTTCCAGACGTCGACGGCGTCGCCGTGGATCCCGCCACCGGTGTCAACGGCCCAGCCGAAACCGTAGCCCTCGACATAGAGGTGGCTGCCCAGCTTGATCACGCTGGGATCGACAGCGATCGAGCCCGGCCCCGCCTGGGTGCCGGTGAAGGTGGTGCCGGTCAAGCAGTACGAGGTGACATTTTTGGAGTGAAGGGCGAACGTCACGCCGTAGCGGTGGTCCTCGGGCAGCACCGGCCGGGTGCCCACCTTCACCACGCGGTCGCGCGGCGCGGTCGTGACCTGGTCTGAAAGAACCCGGCGCGCGCCCGGGACGCCGTCGGCCAGCGTCACGTCGGCCACGATCGTGCGCACGCCCGGTGCGCCCAGGTCGATCACCGTGGTGGTGCCCTGCAGGCTCTCCGGGTCGGGCTCGGAGCGCGTGTTGAAGGGCACCGGCACGGTGGTCACCTCTTGCTGGTGCGTGATCCGCACCAGGCTGACCAGCATGCCCTCGACCACCGAGATCCCGCGGGCGACGGGCACCCGGCTCATGGGCTGGCCCGATGCGCCCACCGCGAGCAGGTCCTCGTCGCCAGGCGCCAGGCCGATCTCGGTCAGCGCATCGACGAGGTCCGTCGAGAGCACGCGGCGCCGGACGTAGCCGCCGGCGATGCGCACGGAGAGGCCGGTCGTGTCCGTCTGCGTCGACTCCAGGACGTCGAGCCCGGAAACCGTCGCCGCCGCCGAACCGTCCGCCGTGAAGACGTTCTCAGCGACCAGGCGCGGGGCGGCGGGCGTGACGGGAGAGGGACCCGACACCGTGTGCGCGGTCGGGACCAGATACCCCAGCAACAGAGCTGCTGCGCCAAAGGCAAACAGGCCTTTGAGGCGCAAACGCCCCAGTACCCCCAAACCCGACGGCGGACGTTAGCACGAAAGCCGCGAAAATAGGCTACTCACGTTTGCCTTCTCGATTTCGGAAAGTGCCTCGAGGGAGAGGCCACGCAGCTCGGCCACGGCCGTCGCGGTATCCATCATCCAGGCCGGCCGCATCGGACCGGAGCGCCCGCGCGGCGTCCCCCAGGGCGCGTCTGTCTCCAGCAGCAGGCGGTCGGCGGGGACCAGCCGCGCCACTTCGCGCACGTGTTCTTTCGTGCTGCGGGTGACGGTGCCGGCGAAGGAGATGTAGAAGCCGAGGTCGAGGAAGCGGCGCGCGTAGTCGGTGTCGAGCGACCAGTAGTGGATGACGCCGGTCAGGTCGGGGAACTCGGACAACACGCGCAGCACATCGTCGGCGCTGTCGCGGATGTGCACGCAGACCGGCAGGCCGGTGTCCAGGGCCAGCGCGATCAGCGTCCGGAACCAGGCCTCCTGTGCGTCGTGGGGTCCGACGTGCTCGTCCTCCGAGTGGTCGAGGCCGACCTCTCCGATCGCCACCACCCGGGGGTGCACGGCCAGTGCGCGCAGCGCGTCGACGTCGGGAGGCACCTGGTTCATCGGGTGGTGGCCGACGGCCGCCCACACCGCCGGATGCTGCTCGGCCATGGCGATGGCGCCCCGCGTGGTCTCCAGGTCGGTGCCCATGGCGATCAGCCCGGTGACGCCGGCGTTTACCGCCTCGTCGACGGCAGCGCGCCAGCCGGGCACCTCCTCCAGGTGGATGTGGGTGTCGACGAAGCTAGTCGGCGCCGGCTCCCTCCATCCGCCGCAGCTCCTCTTCAACGACGGACTCGTCAAGCTTCTTGTAGAGCGCGACCGGCGGTTGCAGCGGGTGGCCCGCGGGCAGCTCCTGCGGGTGCCAGCGGGCTTCTGACGGGTAATCGCCGCCCAGCACGAGGTGGGCGCCCCAACCCGCTTCTTCGACCTCTTTCACGGACGGCATCGGCGCCAGCACGTCGTCGAACCCGAGCAGCTCGTGCAGCTTCTGCATGGAGAAAGGCAGGAACGGCGTGAACATGGCCTTCAGGTTGTTCACGCACTGCAGCGCCACGTTGAGCACGGTGCCCGCACGCTCACGGTCGCTCTTCACGAGGTGCCACGGCTGCTCCTCTCCGAGGTACTGGTTCACCAGCGCGGCCAACCGCATGGCTTCGGTGATCGCCGCCTTGAAGCGCGCGCGTCCCAGCGGTTCGCCAACGCTTTCGAATCCGGCTGCGACCGCTGACAGCACTTGCTGGTCGCGCTCGCTGAGCGCACCCGCCGGCGGCACCGCGCCGAAGTTGCGGTGCGCGTTGACCAGCGTGCGGTGCACGAGGTTGCCCCAGGTGCCGACCAGCTCGTCGTTGTTGCGGCGCACGAACTCCGCCCACGTGAAGTCCGTGTCTTGCGTCTCGGGACCGGCGATGGTCAGGAAGTAGCGCAGCGCATCGGCGTCGTAGCGCGACAGGAAGTCGCGCACATAGATCACGATGTTGCGCGACGACGAAAACTTCTTGCCCTCCATGGTCAGGAACTCACTGGCCACGACCTCGTAGGGCAGGTCGAGGTCGCCTACGCCGAGCAGGATCGAAGGCCACATCACGGTGTGGAAGGTGATGTTGTCCTTGCCCATGAAGTAGTAGCCGGGAACATTCGGGTCCTGCCACCACTCCTTCCAGGCGTCGGGCGTGCCCCGGTTGGCGGCCCACTCGATCGATGCCGACAGGTAGCCGATCACGGCGTCGAACCACACGTAGATGCGCTTGTCGTCGCGCTCGCGCCAGCCTTCCAGCGGGACCGGCACGCCCCAATCCAGGTCCCGCGTGATCGCGCGCGGCTTGAGCTCGGCGATGAAGTTGCGCGAGAACGCGCGCACGTTGGGGCGCCAGTGCTCCTGCTGCGCGATCCACTCCTGCAGGCGTTCGCCGAACGCGGGCAAGTCGAAGAAGAAGTGCTCGGTCTCGCGAAACTCGGGTACCTCGCCGTTGACGCGAGAGTGCGGCTCGATGAGGTCCGTGGGATCGAGCTGGTTGCCGCAGTTGTCGCACTGGTCGCCGCGGGCTTCCTTGTAACCGCAGATCGGACAGGTGCCCTCGATGAAGCGGTCGGGGAGCGTGCGGCCGGTGCTGGGCGAAATGGCGCCCAGCTGCTTCTTGATGAACAGATACCCCTGCGCGTGCAGCTTCAAGAAGACGTCCTGCGTCACCCGGTAGTGGTTCTGTGTGTAGGTTCGCGTGAAGCAGTCGTAGGCCAGGCCGAGCTTCAGCTGGTCCTCGACGATCACGCGGTTGTAGCGATCGGCGAACTCGCGCGGCGAGATGCCCTCCCTATCCGCGCCGTAGGTGATCGGAGTGCCGTGATCGTCGGTGCCGCTCACCATCAGCACGTCGGCGCCGCGCAGCCGCTGGTAGCGCGCGAATACGTCCGAGGGCACCCCGTAACCGGCCACGTGGCCGATGTGGCGGGGGCCGCTGGCGTAGGGCCAGGCGACGGCGATCAGGACCTTGTCGCGCTCAGGCACCGGAAACGACCATTGTGAACTCGCCCCGCGCGCGCCCGTCCAGCGCCGCGGCCACCTCGGCCGCGGTGCCGCGCAGGACCTCCTCGTGGAGCTTGGTCAGCTCGCGGCAGACCGTGAGCTGGCGTTCGGGCAGGACTTCGGCCAGCGCCGCCAGTGATTTGAGGACGCGGTGCGGGGACTCGAAGGCGACCGTCGGCCGCCGCTCTTCGCGCAGCGCTTCGAAGAAGCGGCGGCGCTCGCCGGGCTTGCGGGGCAGGTAGCCGGCGAACGCGAAACCGGCGCCAGGGTACCCGGCGACGGCCAGCGCCGCGGTCACGCTGCTGGGCCCGGGCAGCGGCGATACCCGGTGCCCGGCCGCCCAGGCGGCCTCCACCAGGCGCTGGCCGGGGTCGGAGACGGTGGGAGTGCCCGCGTCAGAAACCAGCGCCACGTCGCCCTCCTCGAGGGCGGCCAGCACCCGGTTGAGCGTCCTCGCCTCGACCGGGGCCCGGTAGCTGATCAGCGGCTTGCGCAGACCGTGGCGCGCTAAAAGCCGTGAAGTCACGCGGGTGTCCTCCGCCGCGATCGCATGGACCTCGCCCAGGATCCGCAGCGCGCGCAGCGTGATGTCTTCCAGATTTCCGAGGGGGGTCGCGACCACCCACAGTGTGGTCACGGCCGGCTCAGTTCAGCGGCCTCCAGCCACTCCTCGATCCTCTCCCCCACCCGCTCCACGCGGCCGCGGTACTGGGCTGCCGGCGGCAGCACCTCCAGAAAGGCGCGCCCGTACTCCTTACTGGATATGCGGCCGTCCAGCACCACCACGGCACCGCGATCGCTGGCGCGCCGGATCAGGCGGCCGAAGCCCTGCTTCAGGCGCAGGGCCGCCAGCGGCAGCGCGTATTGCGTGAAGGCGTCCCGCACCAGCTCGGACCGGGCCGCGAAGACAGGCTCGGTGGGCACCGGGAAGGGCAGCCGCACGACGATCACGCAGGAGAGGCGATCGCCGGGCACGTCGATGCCCTCCCAGAAGCTCGAGGTGCCCAGGAGCAGTGCCTGCTCGGTCTCCGAAAAGACCTTCAGCAGCGGCCGGCGCTGGCCGTCGATGCCCTGCCCCAGGATCAGAACCTCGTCCAGGTCGTGGCGGTGCTTGAGCGCCGTGTACACGTCGCGCAGCTGCTGGTGCGAGGTGAAGAGTGCCAGCGTGCGCCCGCCGATGCGGCGAGCGATGTCCGCAACCACGTCGACCAGCAGTGGCTCGAACTCAGGCGACTGGAGGTCCGGCAGGTCGGTGGGCAGGCAGACCAGAGCCTGCGAGAGGTAGTCGAACGGCGAGGCCAGGGAGAGCGTCTCCACGTCCTGGCCGAGGCCGACGCGCGAGCAGAAGTAGTCGAAGCTGCCCGCCACCGCGAGGGAGGCCGAAGTGAATACCACGGAGGAGCGATCGGCGTACACGTGCTCGCGGAGCAGCCCACCCACCACCAGCGGCGCCGCCCGCAGCAGGACCGCGTTGGTGCGGGCCAGCAGCGTGAACCAGTAGACGGTGTTGGCATCGGGCTGGACTAATGCGCCCTGCAGCAGCCGGGCGGCTTCGGCGAGGCGGGCGCGGATCATCTCCAGCTCGCGCAGCTCAGGGTCCGGCTCGTCGCCGCCCAGCCACTCGCGGCCGGCGGCCACCGCGCGCATCAGGTCCGCGTCAAGCGCGGCCAGGGCGGTGACCGCGTCCTCGGCCAGGGCCACCAGGGGCAGGAACCCTGGGTCCTCGCGCAGCGCCGGAACCAGGCGCACGCTCTCATCGCGGCGGGCCGGGTCCTGCAGCGAGGCGCGGACCCACTCGCCGCAGGCGTCGAAGAAGGCGGTGGCCCGCTCGCGGCCCCGCTGCGCTGACGGCCCCGCCACCGCCAGCGCCTGCTCGAGCCCGACCGTGGAGCCCAGCGCCGGCTGCAAGCGGATCGCCTCGATGAGGCCGAGCTGTCGGTCCAGCAAAGCGAGCAGCCCCTGGCCGTCGACCTCCTGGCGGAGGCCGGATGTGGCGGCGTCCTCCAGGTGGTGCGCCTCGTCCACGATCAGGTGGTCGTAGTGCGGCAGGACGCCGCCACCGGAGGCCGCGTCGGCCAGCAGCAGCGCGTGGTTGACGACGACCAGGTCGGCCTTCTCGGCTTCGGCCCGGGCCCGGTGCACGAAGCAGTCCTCGGCGGTGCAGTGGATGCCGACGCAGTCCAGCGGATCGGAGGCGATGCGGTTCCAGAGCACCTCCTCCCGTCCCTGGAGCCGCAGCTCGGAGCGGTCGCCGGTGGCCGTCTGGTGCAGCCAGACCATGATCTTGAGCTTGAAACGCAGCTCCTCGGCGTCCGCGCAGGGCTCGCCCAGGTAGCGTCGCCAGCGCCGCAGGGAGACATAGTTGGGCCGGCCCTTCAGCAGGCAGGCCTCGAAGTCCCAAGGCAGCCACTGGCGCAGGGCGGGCAGATCGACGGACATGAGCTGCTCCTGCAGCGTGACCGTATAGGTGGAGACGATCACGCGCTCACCGCGGCGCACGGCGCGGGCGATGGCGGGGACCAGGTAGGCCAGGCTCTTGCCGGTCCCGGTGCCGGCCTCGACGGCCAGGCGACCACCCCGGCGCATGGTCTGCGCAACAGCCAGCAGCATCTGCAGCTGGCCCTCGCGGTGCTCGTAGTCGGGCAGTGCAGTGGACAGCGGCCCGCCCGGCGCCAGCAGTTCGGCCAGCCGCGCCGGCTCGTCGTCCGCGTCGCGGCGCGCATGGCCGGGCGGCAGGCTGCGCGCGGCTCTCTCGGGGCGCTGCAGTCCCAGCGGCGCCGGCAGTGCCAGGGCCTCCGCGAAGAAGGAGGCGATCGCCCAGCCGTACGGCGCCACCAGGGCCAGCATCTTTTCCTTCAGCTCCTCGTCGAGGCCCGCGGCCTCCTCGCGCAGCCGCATGAAGAGCTGGCGGGTGGCGTCGGCGTCGTCCAGGGCGCGGTGCGGCCGCGGCTGCTCCAGCCCCAGCTCGGCGGCCAGCAGCGGCAGGCTGTGGCTGGCCGACTGCGGCAGCAGGATGCGCGCGATGTGCAGCGTGTCGACCAGCTCTCGCCCCGGCTCCCAACAGCCGGCGGCGGTCAGGAATTCGATGTCCAGCGAGGCGCCGTGGCCGACCGCCTGGCGTCCGTCCAGAAAACGGCGCAGCGTCTCCAGCGCCTGCCGGGAGGGTGGCGCTCCACGCAGGTCATCGCTCCTGATGCCGGTCAGCTTGGCCACGGTGTCGGGCAGCTTGCGGCCGGGATTGGCGAGCAATTCCAGGCGGTCGACGACCAGCTGGTGGTTGAAAGCGACCGCTCCGACCTCGATGACTCCGTCCCGCTCGGGATCCAGGCCCGTCGTCTCCAGGTCCAGGGCGGCGTATTCCACCGAGCGCGCATTGTAGGTTCGGCGCCGAGCACCCCCCGGTATAAGACGGGGGAAGAACCTGCGGTTCCTTCCCCGGACCTCAGCCGGCCCGGCGCAGCCGGGCCCCACCCGCCACGCCTCCTCCGTTATGGATTGGCTGAGTTCGAAAACCCAGCCGGTATAGTTGCGCGCTGATGAAAGCGGGCGGGGCGCTGGCTGCACCGAAGTCCGTCGAGGACACCGGTCTCCGGAAGGACCTGGTGGCGAGCCTGGTCCTGCGCACGATTGCGTATGCCGACCAATTGAGCGGTGCCTCGATTGAGGCGCGCATCGGGCTGCCCTTCGAGTCGCTGCAGCCGATCATCGAAGAGTTTCAGCGCAATCAGCTGATGGACACGACCGGTTTTTCCAACGAGCCCGGGCTCGAGAGCCGGCCCATCCCCGTGCGCATGAGCTACACGGTCAGCTCCGCGGGCCGCCAGCGCGCGGCCGAGATGTCCTCCGTGCAGACGCGCTACCTGGGGCCGTGTCCGATTCGCTACGAGGACTACCTGGAGCTGGTGCGCGGTCAGGTCGGCAAGGCCAACATCACCGACGCCATGCTCAAGAAGGCGCTGGGCGAGCTGCAGCTGGAGCAGCACGTGATCGACCAGATCGGCGGCGCCATGGTCTCGCGCTCCTCGCTCTTCATCTTCGGAGCGCCCGGCAACGGCAAGTCGACCATCACCGAGCGCATGGCGTTGCTCATGGGCGCCCCCATCGAGATCCCGCACGCGGTCGCCATCGGCGACGAGATCGTGCGCGTCATCGACCCGGTGTTCCACCGCATCGCCGAGGGCGAGCAGCCCGCCGACCGGCGGTTGGTGAAGATCGAGCGGCCGGTGGTGGTGGTGGGTGGTGAGCTGAAGCTGTCGCAGCTCGACCTCGCGTACGACCCGCAGAACCGCTACTACGAGGCGCCCGTGCATTGGAAGGCCAACGCGGGCGTGTTCGTGATCGACGACTTCGGGCGCCAGGAGGTGCCGCCGATGCGGCTCCTCAACCGCTTCATCGTCCCTATGGAGAAGAAGGTCGACTACCTCGACCTTTCCGCCTCCGGACGCAAGATCGAGCTGCCGTTTTTGTGCCAGGTCGTGTTCTCGACCAACCTGTCGCCGTCGTCGCTGGTGGACGAGGCCTTCCTGCGCCGGATGGCCTACAAGATCGGCGTCACCAACCCGACGCCGGAGTCGTACACCAAGATCCTGCAGTTCGAGTGCGGCAAGAACAAGCTGCCCTGGGTGCCGCAGGCCGTGCCCTTTCTGCTCAACCTCTACACGCGCGACAAGCGGCCGCTGCGCGGGTCACACCCGCGCATGATCATCTCCCGCTTGGTCGACTTCGCCGCCTATCGCCAGCAGGCACCGCAGCTCAATCCGACCACGCTGCAGGAGGCCTACGACGCCTGCTTCAACGCCGCCCTGGGTGGCATCGACAGCGAGGACTGGGCCCAGCCGCCAGCCAGCTGATCCAGGCCGCCTCCAGGAGGACGGCCACGACCCCGGACAGGAGCGCCAGGTTGAGGACGAGCCAACCCGCAGTGGTGAACCGCCGCAGGCTGCCCGACGGCCCGGCACTCCAGGCCAGCCAGGCGACGGGCACCAGCAGGGAGAGATCCTGGAGGTGCAGGTACGGAGTGGCCAGCAGGAGCCCACCACCGCCGCACCAAGCACCAGCGCGAAGCTGTGGCGGTGCCGCCACGCCGCGACCAGGGCCAGCGCGGCGGTGGCCGCCTGCAAAGGCAGAACCCAGGCCGAGGTGCCCAGCCAGCCACGCAGCGAGTAAGCCTCCTGGTGGACGCGTGAGGCGGCCTCGATGGCCGCCATCCAACCCCGCACCCCCTCCCCTCCGATCATCAGGAAGGAGGCGGCCGCCAGCAGACCACCGGCGATGGCGAGCCCGGCCAATACGCGGTAGCGGCCCGCGACGAGAAGCGCAACCGGTACCAGGAATGCGAGCTGAGGCTTGAGCGCCAGCAAGGAGAGGGCTGCTCCCGCCCACACCGGGTACCCGGCGCGTTCGGTACGCCAGGCGATGGCAAGGCCCAGACCCACCACCAGCACCAGCTGACCCTCGCGGATCCCGAACGCGAGCGGGAACAGCCCCACCGCCAGGACGATCTGCAGGAGCTTGGCCGCCCCCACGCCCGGAGCCGCCAGCCACCAGGTGATGACCAGGACCACGAGAAGCAACAGGACCCACGCGATGTAACCGGCGATGAGCGGCAGGTAGGAGAAGGGCAGCGCCAGCACCGCCACCGGAGGCGGGTAATAGAAGGGCAGGAAATACCCCTGGGGGTCCAGCGCGGCCTCGGTGGCCGCCTGCAGCTTCAGGTCGTAGAGGTGGCTCCAGCCGTGCTGCCTGGCCACCGTGGCCGCCGCGTAGAACAGCATGAAGTCGGACAGCCTGGGCACCTGGAGGAAATGCCGGGCGCCGATGACCAGGTTGGCCAGCGCGCACCCGCCGGCGACCACCGCCACCACCAGGCGGTTGGGGCTTAAGTCGAGCGCTCCTGCGACGAGACCGAGTCGCCGAACACCCCGCGCATCTCCTCGGGGAGCAGCTCCGCGATCGCTCGCATGATCATGTCGGAACCCTCCTGGTTCGATATCCGGCGGCCGTCGGCGTCCTTGCGTGGGATCAGGAAGGGCTTGCCGATGCGCATCCGCACGGGCACCCGCTTCGGCCAGTGCGCGCCCTTGGGGAAGCACTCGCGCGTGCCCGTCAGGGCCACCGGCAGCACCGGCGCCCCGGCGCGCTGGGCCAGGAAGCCGGCGCCCGGCTCCGCCTCCTGCAGCCCGCCTGATTCGACCCGAGTGCCCTCCGGATAAACGATCAGGACCTGGCCCGCCGCCAGGATGCTCAGCGCCCGCCGGATCGCCTTGCGGTCGGGGGTATGACGCACCACCGGGAAGGCGTGAAAGTGCGTAAAGATCCAGGACTGCCAGCCGCCCTTCTCGAAGTACTCGGACTTGGCCATGCTCCAGGTGTCGCGCCGGGGCAGGAAGGCCGGCACCAGCGGCGGGTCGATCGTCGAGCGGTGGTTGGGGCAGACCAGCAGCGGCCCGCTGCGCGGCACGTTCTCCAGGCCTTCGATCCGCCAGAGACCGACCAGGTAGACGTGCACCATCGTGCGCATCACCCAGCGCAGGAACCTGTACATCAGACGCCCACGTGCTTCAGGACAGCGGCCACCACGCCGTCGACGTCGAGCGGATCCGTGTCGATGACGACGGCGTCCTCGGCCGCGCGCAGCGGCGCCACCGTGCGCTGGCTGTCCATGCGGTCGCGCGCGGTGACCTCGGTCGCCATCGCCTCAGGATCGGCGTCCTCGCCGCGCGCCGCCAGCTGGGCAGCGCGCCGGCGCACCCGCTCTTCCACGCTCGCGGTGAGAAAGAACTTGTGGTCGGCGTCGGGGAAGACCACCGTCCCGATGTCCCGGCCCGCCATCACCACCCCGCCGCGCGCCATCGCCCGCTGCTGGGCGACCATGGCCAGCCGGACACCGGCGATCTTGGCGACCCGCGAGACCACCTCGCTGATCCGCGGCTCGTAGACGCGATCCGTCACGTCTTCCCCGTCCAGCCAGACCCGGCGGCCCTCGGTCCTGACCTTGAGGCCATGCGCCAGCGCCGTCAGGGCGGCGCCGTCCGTGATGTCGACGCCCTTCTCGAGCACGGCCAGCGCGACGGCGCGGTACATGAGACCGGTGTCCACGAAGGGCAGGCCGAGCGCTTCCGCCACACGGCGGCCCACCGCCGACTTGCCCGTGGCCACGCCGCCGTCCAGGGCGATGATCACCTTCCCGCCGCCTCTCGCAACGCTTCGACCTCGACGGGGCGCAGCCGCCGGTGGCCGCCCGCTTTGAGCCGGCCCAGCTGGACGGGGCCGAAGGCCACCCGGCGGAGGCGCCGCACCTCGTGGCCGACGGCCTCGAACATCCGCCGCACCTGCCGGTTGCGGCCTTCGGTGATCACAATCCGGACCTCGCTGACCCCGCGGGCCGAGCCCAGCAGCTCCACCGTTGCCGGCCGAGTAGGCCCGTCCTCCAGCTCCACGCCCTCCCGCAGCCGCCGCAGGTCGGCCTCGGCGGGGATGCCTCGGACCACCGCCAGGTACTCCTTGGGCACCGCATGGCGCGGATGGGCTAGCCCGTTGGCCAGCGCGCCGTCGTCGGTGACCAGGATCAGGCCGCTGGTGTCGAGGTCGAGGCGCCCGACCGCGAACAGGCGCCGGTCCGCCTGCTCGCCCAGGAGGTCGAAGAGCGTCGGCCGGCCCTGAGGGTCGCGGGCGCTGACGATCACGCCCTCCGGCTTGTGGACCGCGAACCAGGCCGTGTCCTGATGGGGCTGCACGGGGTGCCCGTCCACCGTGACCCGGTCGCGCTCGGGATCGACCAGCATCCCCGCCGGCGGCGGCCGGCGGCCGTTGACCAGCACCGCCCCCGACGCTATCAGCGCGTCGGCGGCGCGCCGCGAAGCCACCCCGGAGCGCGCCAGGTAGCGGTTCAAGCGCTCAGCGCCGGTCAACTGGCGAGGGCAGCTGGTCGAGCGACTCCAGGCCCAGGACCTGGAGGAAGCGCATGGTGGTGCCGTATAGCTTGGGCTGGCCGGGACCCGAGCCCCGGCCCACCTCGCTGACCAGGTTGCGCAGCTCAAGGTTGGCCAGCACGGAGTCGCAGTTGACTCCCCGAATCTCCTCGATCCGCGAGCGCGCCACGGGCTGGTTGAAGGCGACGATGGCCAGCGTCTCGTAGGCGGCCGAGGAGAGACGGCCCGTGACCTCCGGGCGCAGGGCGCGGCGCACCGGCGCCGCGTACTCGGGACGGGTCGCCATCAGCACCTGGTCGCCCTGGCGCTGGAGCATCAGGCCATGGCCGGCCAGGTCCTCGCGCAGCTCGTCCAGCGCCACCTCCACGGCCGTGCGGTCGCTGTCCGTGGCCTGCGCCAGCTCGCGCACCTTGAGGGGCCGGTTGGACGCGAAGAGGATGGCCTCCAGGGCAGCGGCGAGCGGGCTCAAACCGTGAGGGCCAGCGGTTCGACGCGGATGGCGCCGAAGCTGGCGGTCTGACGCACCCGCACCCGGCCCCGGCGCAGCAGCTCCAGGAGCGCGACGAAGGTCACCACAGCCTCCAGGCGGTCCTCGGACTCGAGCAGCAGCTCGACCAGGTCGAGCGGACCGGCCTCGAGGCGCGCCTCCAGCACCGCGATCTTCTCCGCGGGCGTCCAGTTCCGGCCCTGGAAGACCAGCGGCCGGGGAGGAATTCGCTCCAGCACCGACTGGAAGGCCGTCAGCAGCGCCGTGATCTCCAGCGGCTCCTCCTGGCCCGCGACCTCGATGACGCGGGCGGGCGCCGGGAAGGCGTAGCTCTCGTCCTGGGCCCGCCGCATCAGCTCCTCGGCCATCTGCTTGTAGGTCCTGTACTCGTCGAGCCGCCGGCGCACGTCCTCCTCCCAGCCCAACAGGTCGGTCTCCTCCTCTTCGCCGGCGATGCCGGGCAGCAGGCGGACCGACTTCAGCAACAGGAGCCGCGAGCCCAGCCACAGGAACTCCGCCATCTCGCGCGGCTCCGGCCGGGTGACCTCGGTGACCTCGCGCACGTAGGCGGCGGTGAGCTCGGAGAGGCTGACCTGCAGGATGTCGACCTCCTCGCGCTCGGCCAGCGCCAGCAGCAGCTCGAGGGGGCCTTCGAAGACCGGGGTCCGGATCTCCAGACGCGGACGTACGCCTGGCTGGTCCATCGAGCCGACATCATAGCGAGCGATGCCCCGCTTCCCGGCCTGGCCGGCGCTGGTCGCGGCCCTGCTGGTGGCGTGCCAGTCGCAGCCCTCGCCCGCGGCCACGCCGCGGCCCACGCCGTCCGCGTCGCCGACGCCGCTGCTGGTCCTGCGCGCTCCCGCCGACGCCGCCCTGACTCAGGCTGAGGTCGGGCTGCCCCTGGTGGCGGCGCGCGACCACCTGAGCGCGGCCGAAGCCGCCCGCGACACGCCCAACGAGGTGCTGGCGCTGGAGCTGTACAGCGGCTGGGGCTGGGTGGAGGCTTCGACGCGCACCTGGTCTGGCGGCGGCCACCAGGCGTCGGAGACGGTGCTGCTGACCGTGCGCCCGTCGAGTGCCGGCAAGGCGTACGCGGTGTGGTCCGCCGACGCCGCCACGGCGCCCTACGCGGCGACCGGGTGTCCGCCCGCCATCACCGGACTGGACGCCTGCCGCATGGGTACGGCCGGCGATCGGACGCTGGTGGTGGGACGGCTCGACGCCGAGGTCTTCCGGTTGGAGACCGTGGGGCTGGACGGGCCTGCCCTCGCGGCGCGGCAGGCGGCCCGGCTGCCGGCGACCTAGCGGAGGTCCACCTGAGCGAAGCGCTCCTCGCCGCCGATGTGGCGCCAGCGGGCGCGCAGCGCGGCGGGACTGCCGGTCTGGCTGGCGTGCTCCAGGCGGGCGGCGATCTTTTCCTGGAGGACGCCGGTCACGTCCACCTTGAGCGTCGGCTTGGGGCCGGCGAACAGCCAGGCCTCGGCCGTCTTGTGGGGCGGGCCGAAGTCCGGATAGGTGAGGCGGTCGCGGGCGCAGGGCCAGGCCGCGTCCAGCGCCATCCGGCCCACCACCCGGTGGTCGGGGTGCTGGCGGTAGCCAGGCGTCGGGTCGAAGGTCAGGAGCAGGTCCGGGCGGGAGCGCCGGATGGCCCGCACAAACTCGCCCCGCAGCTCCAGCGACTCCTCCAGCTCGGCGTCGTGGTGGCGCAGGAACTCGACGTCATCGGCGCCCAGCAGCTTGGCCGCGCGCAGCTGCTCGGCCTCACGGCGCGCCGCCAGGGCCGGGCCGTCGATGTCGGGGTCCTCGGTCCCCTTATCGCCCGAGGTCGCCAGCACGAAATCGACGCGGACCCCACGGCGGGTCATCATCAGCACCGAGCCCGCGCAGAAGAACTCGATGTCGTCGGGATGCGCCACGATGCAGAGCGCCCGCTTCAGGCGGCGGTCGCCGGGTCCCGAGAAGGGCCGGGTGCGGGCTATGCCGGGTACCTCGAGCGGATCAGCTCGACCAGCTCAGTGGTGCGCGGCGTGGGCACGCCCGCCTCCCGCCCGCCGCGGAGGATCGGGCCCGAGATGTGGTCGAGCTCCAGCGGCCGGCCGGCGGCGGCATCCTTCTGCATCGAGGTCCGCATGTCGCGCGCGGCCACGTTGAGCATCCCGGTCGGCTCCTCCAGCTCGATCCCACGCGCCGCCGCCACGGCCTTCACCTCGTGCATCGCGCCCACCATGCGCTCGCGCCACTCCGGCTGCTCGGCGATCTCGCCCAGGGTGAGCTGAGAGGCGGTGGAGGTCAGCGCGAAGGGCGCCAGCATGATGAGCTTGGCCCACAGCGCCCGCTCGCCGTCCTCGACGGCGCGAGCCTGGATGCCGGTGGCCGCGACCTCTTCGGCGATGTCGGGCCGTCCCGCCACCTCCAGCGCGATGAACGGACCCTTCTGCCGGTAGCGCCCCGGCGCCAGCTTCTCGGCCTCGACCCGGATGGTGCCCACGACCAGGCGCTCGTCCCCGTAAGCCGCCCGTAGGGGATCCAGGTGGTCGACGCCGTTCAGCAGGGGCACCACCGCCCCCACCAGCTCGGCCGGCGCTTGCGTCAGCGCCGCCGTCAGCTGCCCGGCCTTGACGGCGACCCAGAGCACGTCGACCGCCTCGGCCAGCCGCTCGGTCACCCCCACCTCGGCCTCGATCTCGCCCAGCACGTCGCTCTGCAGGTGGATGCGGCGTGGGAAATCGGCTGCGGTGCCCGGGCGCACGACCATGGTCACCGGGTGCCCGGCCCTGGCCAGCGCCGCCGCCAGCAGGCCGCCGATGCCGCCGGGGCCCAGGACGGCGTGCTTCACGACCTCGCCTCCTCCAGCAGCTCGTGAGCGCGGGCCAGCGCCTTCTCGGTCACCCGGCCGCTCATCATGCGGGCCAGCTCGGCCGCGCGCTCCTCGTCGCCCGCCAGCTCGCGCACCCGCACCACGTTGCGGCCGCCGTCGCCCGGAGCCTTCTCCACCAGGAGGTGATGATCGGCGAAACAGGCGATCTGGGGCAGGTGGGTGACCACCAGCACCTGGTGGGTCCCGCCCAGCCCCTTCAGACGCAGCCCGACCTGGAGCGCGGCCTCGCCGCCGATGCCGGCGTCGACCTCGTCGAAGACCAGCGTGGGCAGGCGATCGGCCTCCGCTCCAGCGGCCTTGATGGCCAGCATCACCCGGGCCAGCTCGCCTCCCGAGGCCACCCGCGCCAGCGGCGCCAGCGGTTCGCCCGGGTTGGCGGAGAAGAGCATCTCGGCCGCCTCGGCGCCGGCGAGGCCCAGCTCGGGCCGCGGCGGCAGTGCGATCTCGAAGCCCGCGCCCTCCAGCCGCAGACCCTCCAGCTCGGTGCTGACCGCTGCCGCCAGGCGCGTGGCAGCTCGCCGGCGCGCGGCGCTCAGCTCGGCCGCGGCGCCTTCCAGCGTCGCCCGCTCCCGGGCCAGGCGCGCCGACGCCGCCTCGATCGCCGCGCCCAGGTCCTCGCCCTCGCCGAGCTGGGCGGCCAGCCGGTCCCGCGCCGCGATCGCGGCCTCCAGGGAGCCGCCGTGCTTGCGCTTGATCGACTCCAGGACCGAGAGCCGCTCCTCGATGCGCTCCAGGCTGCCGGGGTCGGCGTCCAGCCGCTCCGTGTAGTGGCGCACCTCAGCGGCCAGGTCGGCGGCCTCGTCCTCCAGTATCGACAGCCGGTCGGCCAGGCCGCCCAGCCGCGGATCCAGCTCGGCCGCCGCCCTGACGTCGCCCGCCGCCACCGCGATGCTCTCGTCGCCGCGCAGGGCCTCCAGCGCCCGCCCGGTCAGCTCGGCCAGGCGGGCGGCGTGGCGGGCGACGGAGCGCTCGGCGGCCAGCTCTTCATCCTCGCCCGGCCGCAGCTCGGCACCGCGCAGCTCCTCCAGCTGCCAGGCCAGGTACTCGCGCTCGCGGCTGCCCCGGTCGCGCATCCGCTCCAGGCCCTCCAGGTGGGCCGCCGCCGCGGTCCAGGCCGCGTACTGGGCGGCCACCCGCTCGCGCAGGCCGAGGGCGCCGGCGAATGCGTCCAGCAGGTCGGTCTGCGCCTCCGGGTCGAGCAGCGAGTGGTGCTCGTGCTGGCCGTGCACGCCGACCAGCGCGCGTCCCTGCTCGCGCAGCTGTGCCGGCGTGGCCGGCCGGCCATCGATGCGGGCAGCGCCGCGGCGCCCGATCTCACGCGCCAGCACGGCGCCCTCGAACGTCGCCTCCACCAGGGCCCGCTGGGCGCCATGCCGGACCTGGTCGGTGCTGGCGCGGGCGCCCAGCGCGAGGCTGAGCGCGTCGACGATCAGCGACTTGCCGCTGCCCGTCTCGCCGGTCAGCAGGTTGAGGCCGGGCCCGAAGCGGACGCGCGCGCTCTCGACCAGCGCCAGGTCGCGGACATGGAGCTCGGTCAGCGTCGCCGCTTCTCCTCGGGGTAGGGCACCAGCGGCAGGCCCCAGCCCAGCTTCTGCCGCAGCAGGTGATAGAAGCGCTCGGGCGGGCTGAAGCGCACGATCCGCAGCCGCCGCTCGAAGGCGGCGATGGAGAGCAGGTCGCGCTGCTCCATCTGGGCGGTGGTGCTGCCGTCCACCTGGAGCGTGGCCTCGTGGTTGGGCAGCTCAATCGTCAGCGACCGGCTTGGCGTGCAAACCACGGGCCGCACGGTCAGCGCGAACGGGTTCATGGGCACGATCAGCAGGTCCCGGAGATCCGGCTCCAGGATGGGGCCGCCCAGCGCCAGCGCGTAGGCGGTGGAGCCGGTCGCCGTGGCCACCAGCACGCCGTCGGCGTCGATGACGCCCAGTTCCTGGCCGTCGACCGACACCACCAGCCGGATCAGGCCCGGGTCGGCGCCGCGATGGACCACCGCCTCGTTGAGCGCCAGCGCGCGGTGCAGGCGCCGGCGCCCGCGCTTGACCACGCACTCGATCAGCGTCCGCTCCTCGTAGCGGCAGTCGCCGGCGAAGAACCGGCGCAGGCCCTTGCCCAGGTCGCCCGCCTCCAGCTCGGTGAGAAAGCCCAGCCTGCCCAGGTTGACGCCCAGCAGCGGAATCCCGGCCTCGACCGCCAGCCGGCCGCCGTGGAGCAGGGTCCCGTCTCCGCCCAGGGTGATCAGGAGGCGCGTGCCTTGGACGTGCCGTTCCAGCTCACTCGCCAGTCCGTCGCGACGCACCTGCCAGACCTGCAGCCCGCGCCGCTTCAGGAGCTTGCGGGCGGCCACCAGGGCGGGCAGGTCGCTGGGGACCTGGGGGTGGACGAGGATCCCGACCGAGTCGACCGCGCTCATGGGGAGGGCACCAGGTGCAGCAGGATCTCCTGGTTGCCGGCCGGCCCGCGCACCGGGGATTCGAAGCGCCCGACGACGGCCCAGCCCTCGGTCGGTGCCCATGCCGTGAAGCCCTCCAGGGCCCGCTCCACCACCTCGCGGTCGCGCACGACACCGCCCCTGCCCACGTCGGCCGGCCCGACCTGGAACTGGGGCTTGAAGAGGGCGACGAAGTCGCTTACGCCCGGGGCCGCGCGGCGCACGGCGGGCAGCACCTTCTCCAGCCCGATGAAGGACAGGTCGGCCGTGACCAGGCTGACCGGCTCCGGGAAGGGCGGCAGGTCGCGGGCGTTGACCCGCTCCATCAGCACCACCCGCGGGTCCCGGCGCAGCCGCTCGTGGATCAGCCCGCGTCCCACATCGACCGCGTACACGCGCACCGCGCCGCGCTGCAGGAGCACGTCCGTGAAGCCGCCGGTGGAGGCGCCCAGGTCGGCACAGACCCGGCCCGCGGGGTCGATGCCGAACGCATCCAGCGCCGGCGCCAGCTTCTCGCCCCCGCGGCTCACGTAGCGGGGCCCTTCGACCAGTTCGACAGCGCTCGCCGCCACCGTCCGCGAAGGCTCGCGCACCGTCTCGCCCCCCACCCTGACCTTGCCGGCGAGGATCAGCGCCTGCGCCTTCTGCCGCGACTCCACCAGGCCGGCCTCGACCAGCGCCACGTCGACGCGCATACGTTCAGCCAATCGGGATCAGGCCCACCGCCGCGCCCAGGACGGCGCCGACCACGACCTCTACAGGCGTGTGGCCGAGCAGCTCGCGCAAGCGGTCCTCCTGGATGCCGCGCATGGCCACCAGGTCCTCGACCAGGCGGTTGAGGACCGCGGCCTGCCGGCCCGCCGCCCGGCGGACGCCGGCAGCGTCGTACATGACCACGAACGAAAAGATAAGAGCGATCGCAAAGGGCGCGGAATTGAAGCCGTTAAGGCGGCCGATGCCGAAGGTCAGGCCGGTCACCAGCGCGGAATGGGAGCTGGGCATGCCGCCGGTTTCAGCCAGCACGCGGAGGTTGAGGCGGCGCTGGCGGACCGAGACCAGGATCACCTTCAGGGCCTGCGCGATGCCCCAGGCGAGCAGCGGCGGCAGGAGGTAGCGCCAGGCGTTCACGATCCCGACCCCCTCCACTCCGGGGAGGGCTGGGGTGGGGCTTCCTCGAGCTCTTTCAGGAGCCCGCGCAGCCGGGCCTGCGCGGTGTCGACCAGGCGCGTCGCCTCCTCGTGGGCAGAGACCAGCTCGTCCAGCGGCGCCGAGCCGTCGGCCAGCTTGGAGATGACCTTCTCCAGCTCGTCCAGGAGCGCGTCCAGGTCGGGCTCGGCGGACAACCTATGCTCCAGCGGCGACCTTGCCCAGGACGCCATTGACGAAGCGGCCCGACTCCTCGCCCGAGAATGTCTTGGCCAGCTCGATCGACTCGTTGATGGCGGCCTTGACGGGAACCCCCCGGTCGATGGCGATCTCGTAAACGGCGATCCGCAGCACCGCCCGGTCGACCTTGCCCATCTGGTCCAAGCGCCAGTGGCTGGAGGCCTCGGAGATGAGCGCGTCCAGGCGCTCCCGGTTGCTTAGGACGCCCTCGACCAGGGCGCGGGCGAACTCCTTGACGTCGGGCGCTGCGCCCTCCTCGGCGGCGTGGTAGTCGAGCGCGGCCTGCGGCGCGTCCTCAGGCTTGTTCTCGAGCTGGAAGAGGACCTTGAGGGCCAGCTCGCGGGCCTGGTGCCGGCCGCTGGGCTTAGGCAGAGAAGGCGATCGAGGAGACGAAGACGTTGACCTCCGCCACCTCCAGGCCCAGCATCCGCTCGACGGCCTCCACCACGTTGGCCTGGACCTGCTCGGCCACCTCGCCGATGTGCGCGCTGGCCGCCACGCAGAGGAAGAGCTCGAGGTGGATGGTCTTGGTGGCGTCGATCACCACCCGCACCCCGTCGTGGGCGGTCTGCCGCTTGAGCCAGTCGCCCAGGTGGCGCGCCGAGGGGTCATCCATGCCGGCCACGCCCTCCACCTCGCGGGCCGCCATGGCGGCGATGGTGGCGATCACCTCGTTGGCGACGCGGACGGTGCCCTGGGCGGGAGGCGCCTGGTCAACGCTCATGCGCTGACAGCCTATACCCGTTCTATGTAGTTGCCGGTCCGGGTGTCGATCTTGAGGACGTCGCCGGTGTTGACGAAGAGCGGCACGTTGACGGTTGCCCCGGTCTCCAGGCGGGCCGGCTTGGTGGCACCGGAAACGGTGTCGCCGCGCAGGCCCGGGTCGGTCTGGGCCACTGCCAGCTCGACCGTGATGGGCAGCTCGACGCCGATCACGCTGTCCTCGTACTTCAGGAGGTTGGCCTGGTTGCCCTCCTTCAGGAAGGGCAATGAGTCCGCCACCATGGAGCGGTCGAGGGGGACCTGGTCATAGGTCGCCGTGTCCATGAAGTGGAAGTGGTCACCGTCGTTGTAGAGGTACTGCGCGGGCGCCTTCTCGATGCGCACCGCCTTGTACTTGTCGCCGCTGCGGAAGCTCTGCTCGAAGATCGAGCCGTCGCGGATGTTGCGCAGCTTGGCCTTGATGACCGCGCCCGCCCGGGCCAGCTTGATGTGCTCGACGTTGACGATCGTGAGCAGCTTGCCGTCCATCTCGAAGGCCGTGCCCGGCCGGAAGTCATTCGTCTCGATCAATGAGGTACTCCAGTGCCAGCAGGTACCCGGCGGCGCCGAGCCCGGTGATCACGCCCACCGCCGCCGGCGCGGTCACCGACCGGGTGCGAAAGCTCCCGTCGGTGCGCGCGTGGAGGTTCGACAGGTGGACCTCCACGACCGGCGCCGCCAGCGTCTTCAGACAATCGTAGAGAGCGATCGAGTAGTGGGTGAACGCCGCCGGGTTGAGGATGATCCCGTCGGCTTCCGGACCCTCGCGGTGCAGGTACTCGATGAGCCTGGACTCGGCCGGGGACTGGAAGAAGTCGACCTCCACGCCGCGTTGGGCAGCGCGTGCGCGCACCGCGCGCTCGATGTCGCCCAGCGTCTGGGTGCCGTAGATGTCCGGCTCGCGGACCCCGAGGCGGTCGAGGTTGGGGCCGTTGACCACCAGGATCCTCATCCGGACAGCACCTCCCGCACGACCTGCTCAACCAGCCCCGCGGGCACCGCCCGGCCCGTCTCAGCGCGGCCCAGCTCCCGCGGGAGCACCCAGCCCACAGTGCCCGAGACGGCCTTCTTGTCGCGCGGGATCGCCGCCAGGACGTCCTCCACCTTCACCCGGCGCTGCTTGCCGGGCAGGTCGTAAGCCGCCAGCAGCTCGTCCTGCTGGGCGACCAGGCCCTCGCTGCAGCGGCCGGTGCGGGCCCCCAGCCGGGCCGCGACCCGCATACCCTGGGCCACCGCCCGGCCGTGGGCGATGCGGTAGCCCGACGCGCTCTCCAGGGCATGGCCGACGGTGTGCCCGTAGTTGAGGACGGCCCGCGGCCCCTTGTCCCGCTCGTCGGCGGCCACCACCTTGGCCTTGGCCGCCACGCAGGCGTCGACCACGGGCTCCAGGGCCTCGGGGTCGCGCGCCCGCAGGCGCTCCAC
This sequence comes from Candidatus Dormiibacterota bacterium, assembly GCA_036378695.1. Classification (GTDB taxonomy): domain Bacteria; phylum Chloroflexota; class Dormibacteria; order Dormibacterales; family Dormibacteraceae; genus CF-28. The sequence goes on along the minus strand of DASUVY010000145.1, from coordinate 23,405 downwards.
GTCCGCCACCAGCGTCAGCGCCAGCTTGGCGTCCAGCGTGATCGCGTACTTGACGATCTCGGCGAAGGCGGACAGGTAGTCATCTTCGGGCAGGGTACCCAGCGTGGCCAGGTCCGCCACCACCGCCGCCGGCTGCCAGAAGGCGCCGACGGCGTTCTTGGCCAGGCCGGTGTTGATGCCCGTCTTGCCCCCGATCGCGGAATCCACCATGGCCAGCAGCGTGGTCGGCACCTGCAGCAGGCGCACGCCGCGCAGCCAGACGGCGGCGGCGAAACCGGCCACGTCGCCCACGGTGCCGCCGCCGAGAGCGATCACGAAGCCGGCGCGGTCCAGCTGATGCCGCTCCAGCGCCCCCAGCAGGAGCCGCAGCTGATCGAAGGTCTTGGCGCGCTCGCCGGCGGGCAGCGTCACGGTGTCCGTGTGGATGCCGGCGCCGGTCAGGCCCTGCGCGAAGGAGTCGCCCCAAAGCGGTGCCACGTGGTCGTCGGTGACCAGCACCGCGCGCGAGGCGCCCAGCTCGCGGAGGCGGCGGGGCGCCTCCAGGAGGGCGCCTTGCCCGACCAGGACGGGGTAGGCGCCGCCGGCGGTACGGACCTCTACGCGGCCCACAGCCGCCGCACCTCCGCCACCACCTCGGGCAGGGGCCGCGAGGCGTCGACCCGATGCCGGGCCTCGGCATAGCGGGCGCACCGCGCGTTCAGCAGGGCCTCCACCTCGCCCCGCGACCGGTCGCGAAGCAAAGGCCGGGTCAGACCCCCCGAGCGCACCATCAGAGAGTCCAGCGGCGCGTCCAGCCAGACCGTGACGCTGCGTTCACCCAGCAGCCGCCACGACCCGTCGTCGAGGACCGTGCCGCCGCCCAGCGCCAGCACCACCTCGGGGTCCACGAGGTCACGCAGCAGCCGGGCCTCGACCTCCCGGAAAGCAGGCTCGCCGCGCCGTTCGAAGAAGCCGGCGATGGTCATGCCCACGCTCATCTCGATCACCTCGTCCAGGTCGCGGAAGGGCACCCCTTCGGCCTCCGCCACCAGGCGGCCCACCGTCGACTTGCCCGCCCCCATGAAGCCGAGGAGCGCTAGAGCGGGGCGCGCCGTAGCTGTTCGGACTTGGAGAAGACCTGGTCGCGGAAGTTCTCCGGGGCCGGGACGTGGTCCAGGCGCTCGGCGCCCTGGGAGCCGGCCGCGTCGATCTCGACCGTGCCGTAGCCCAGGATGCGGCCGATCAGGCTGCGCCGGGTGGCCACGTCCTGCACACGGTCGATGGGGATCACGCGGCTGGAGCGGCTGAAGACGCCCGAATCCAGGATCACGCGCTGGTCGGTGACCGTGAAGGAGGTGGACGTCCAGCGGATCCAGGTCACGATCGCCCAGGCGCCCGCCAGGGCCAGCACCAGCAGGGTCAGCAACAGCCGTATCTCGCCGCCCAGCTTGTCGCGGAGCAAGACGTCGGCGCCGAGCAGGACCAGGACGACCAGCAGTACCGGCAGCACCATGCCTTTGAGCGGCATCACCCAGTGCTGGTGGCGCACCGCGACCACGCTCTCGCCGGGTAGCAGGTGCGGCATGTTCGGCGGAAGTCTAGGCTGTCCAGCTCACAAGATCTGGCGACAGTGACCGACTTGAGCGCCGGCCATCCTACGGACTCGGCTGATGCACCCCAGCTGCGGCGTTGGCTTCTGCGCTTCTCGCTCACGCAGCACCGCTGCGCTCGCTGCGATGCTCGGCGCCGCCTTGCATCTGGGGCACCTCAGCCAATCTGTCGCAAGATCCAGTGAGCCGTACAGCCTAGCCCCGGTTGAAAAGGATGATGAGAGCGCCGGCGGCCAGATAGGGCCCGTAGGCGATGGTGTCCTTGAGGCGCTTCACCCGGACCACGATCAGAGCAATCGAGATCACGCCCGCCAGGATCACGCCCAGCAGCAGCGCGTTGAGGGTACCCGAGAAGCCGAGCACCAGCCCGAGGAAGACCGCCAGCTTGACATCGCCCATGCCCAGGACCTCGGCTCTGAAGAAGAGCGCGCCCAGCACGGCCAGCGCCAGGAACACGGCGCCGGCGACCACGCCCGTGATCAGGGCCTGCTTCCAGCCCAGGTGCGGCGTCCAGATGCTGAGGATGAGGGCCGCGGCGTAGGACGGGAACATGAGGTGGTCGAGGATCAGCCGGTGCTCGAGGTCGAAGAAGATCACCTGCACCAGCACCCAAACCCAGAGGCTGACGATGAGCAGGGTGAGCGTGGCGCCCAGGCGCCACCCGAATGCCGCGAAGAGCGCCGCCGTGACGATCACCGGACCCCACACCTGCCAGGGCCTGAAGCCGGGTTCCAGCTCCTCCAGGCGGGCCAGCCAGACCGACAGGTGGCGCTGGCCATAACCGGCGGCCGCGCCCACCAGCAGCCAGACGGCCGCCACCAGGTAGTGGTTCATCGGTCGAGTGCCGCGGCCATGGCAGCCACCGGCGCCGGGCGGCCGGTCCAGGCCGTGAAGGCGGCGCCGCCCTGGGCGACCAGAATCGACCAGCCGTCGGCACAGGGCCGGCCCAGCCGCCGCGCCAGCGCGGTCAGTGGCGTGCCGCCCTTCCGGTAGACGAGGTCGACCACGGCGCCGGACGGTTCCAGACGGGGCGGCAGAGCCTCCTCCCCCTGGCGGCCGAGGGGCGTGGCGTTGACGAGCACGTCGGCGGAGGCCGCGAGCTCGTGCCACCCGGGATCGCTCCAGGCCAGTACCGGCTGCAGCGGCCCGGCGGCCTCGGGCCGCCGCGCCACGAACGTCACGCTGGCGCCGTCCAGGGCCACCGCCGCCGCCCGCGAAGAGCCGCCTACTCCCAGCACGATGGCGGTGGCTCCTCTCGGCTCCACCCCCACCTCGGTCAGCGCGGCGCGCAGCCCCACTACGTCCGTGTTCATGCCCACGAGCTCGTCCCCGTGGCGCGCGATGGTGTTGACGGCACCGACGGCGCGGGCTTCGTCGTCGACGCGGTCCAGGTGCTCCAGCACGCGGACCTTGTGCGGGATGGTCACGTTGGCGCCGGCATAGTCCGGATCACGCAGGAGCGCAACGGCACGGCCGAGCCGTTCCGGCGGCACGTCCTGGAGGGCGTATGTCCAGCCGTCGAGGCCGGCCGCCGCGAAGCCGGCCGCCTGCATGGCGGGGCTCGCCGAGTAGGCGATCTGGTGGCCGAGCAGAACGACTCTCAGCGCGGCCCAGCGCCGGCCATTTGTATACAAATCCCGCGTTCGAGGCAAATGCGCGGCCGGGGTTTGTATACAAACGCCGGGTCTTGGTTCATCAGCCGCCGGAGACGCCGTACTTGTTCATGTCGGCGGTGAACTGATCGAACGTTGCCTCGAAGTGGGTGGTCCCGTTCTTGTCGGTGAAGTAGAAGAGGTAGTCGTTCTTCTCGGGGTTGACGCAGCCCTGGATGGCCGAGGCGGTGGGATTCCCGATCGGGCCCGGCGGCAGGCCGGCGAACTTGCGGGTGTTATACGGCGAGTTGAGCGCGAGATCGTCCTGCGTGATGTCGCCTTTTAGCCGACCCTCGGCATAGAGGATGGTGGCGTCGACCTCCAGCTTCATGCCGACCTTGAGCCGGTTGTAGTACAGGCCGCAGACGCGCGGCCGCTCGTCCGGCTTGTTGACCTCGCGGTCGACCATCGAGGCCAGGATCAGCGTCTGGTCGATGGTGGTCGCGGGTCGGGCAGGCGTGGCCTGCCCCAGCGACTGCCGGACCTCTGGCGTGAGCACCTTGGCCAGCTGGTCGAGCTGGGCCTTGATCAGCTCGTGCACCCCGGCGTCCTTGTTCAGCGAATAGGTGTCCGGATAGAGGTAGCCCTCCAGGTCGCGGCCCGCCGGCCGACCGGCGAGGAAGTCGTACTGGCCGGCCCAGGCCGGATCCTTCTCGGCGTCCAGGTACTCCTGGGCCTTGGCGAAGCCCGCCTGCTCCAGCGCCTGGGCGATGAACTTGGCGGGGATCCCTTCGGGGACCTGCACCACCTTCTGGTCGGCCTTGCCGTGGCGCAGCTTCTCGACGATCTGGGGGATGTTCATGTTGCGGTTGAGGACGAAGTCGCCGGCCTGGATGTCGGCGCGGGTGCCCGTCATCTTGGTGTAGAGGTCGAAGAAGTCCTGGCTCCGGATCAGGTGCTTGTCCTGCAGGTCGGAGCCGACCTGGTCGGCCCCCTCGCCGGTCTGGACGGTGAAGGGCACCGGCTCAGAGTGGCTGGAGACCGGCGTGTAGATCTCGTAGTTGTAGTAATCGACTCCGCGGCTGGCGCCGAAACCGCAGCCCGCCACCAGGACGACCAGGACCAAAAGCCTCTTCACTCCGCTTCCAGCTCCCCCATCACGCGATCGAACTCCTCTTCGTCGACGGTCTCCAACCCACCGGCGGACTCCTTGAGGAGGAGCACCATGTCCGGCTCGTCGGCCGCTTCGACGAGGTAATAAGTAACGTCCTCGAGGTCGAAGGCGTCGTGCAGCCGGAAGCTGCGCTCGACGCCCGACTCGTCGATGAGCGTTATTTCCTGGCTCTCATCATCCACGCCTACCCGCCTCCGATTGCAACCATGCCTCGAGGATGAGGGCCGCCGCGACCCCGTGCGCGAGCTGCTTGCGCCGGGCTCGGCGGACCCCCTGACCGACCAGCGTGCGCTCGGCGGCCACGCTGCTCAGGCGCTCGTCGACCAGGTCGACCGGCAGCCGGGTCGCCTTGCCCAGGCCCTGCGCCAGGGTGCGCACAGCCTGGCCGGCGGTGCCCAGGCTGCCGTCCAGGTTGCGGGGCAGGCCGACCACCATGCGCTCGGCCTCCCGCTCGCGGGCGACGGCGGCCAGGCGCTCGACGAGCGTCGCCGAGGGTTCCGCCGCCAGCGGCGGCAGCGGGGTGGCGATGGTGCCGGTGGGATCCGAGATCGCCAGGCCGACGTGCTTCGACCCGGGGTCGATCGCCAGCACGCGCGTCAAATCGCGGTCGCTTAACCGGGCGTGGGCGGAGTCGACGCCGGCGCCTGCTGCACCACGTACTGAATGGTGATCCGCGACGACTGCAGGGGCATCAAGGGCAGCTTGAAGGGGGTCTCCTTGATCTGCGCCGACTGCACCGGCAGCTGCGAGAGGTCGTGCTGGGCGCTGCCCAGCGTGCGTCCGACCAGCCTGCCCTTGACCCGATCGAAGTCGATCTTGGGCGCCAGGAAGGCGCTGGCACTGCCCTTGAAGGTCAGGTGCCCGCCCTCGGCCGCGTTGGCGATCGTGTAGTTGGTCTTGATTGGGTTATCAGTGAGCTGCTTGTCGGCCGGCACCTTGCGGGTGAGCAGTGCGTCGAAGGCCTTCTCGACGTCGGCCGCGTTGTAGTACGCACCCTCGCCGGTCAGCTTCATGGTGGCGTTGAAGTTGCCCACCTCGTCGCCCACCTTGTGGTCGGGCGCGAAGTCGGCCGGCTGGTAGGCGATCTGGTCGCTGAGCTTCTCGCCGTTCTGGACCTGCTTGCCCAGATCGTCGCCGATCTGCTTGCGCAGCTGGGCGTCCAGCGAGGAGCGCGCGGTCTCGATGTCGGAGGTCTGGATCACGGTTTTCTTCTGCTCGTCGGCCCCGCCGCTGGTGTCGCTGGGCTGGGTCACGGTGAGGCAGCTGGTGTTGTTGTTGTTGATCGTGTTGATGGTGCCCGCGGGCACGTTGCCGGCGGCGCCGGGGTTGACCGCGACCACGCTCGCCGAGCCCGCCTGGCCAGGCTGCAGCGGTCCAACCTGGCCCTTGGTGGCGAAGGTCTGGCCGCCGCCCGACACACGCAGGCCGTCGGGCACGGTGATGATCAGGTTGCTGCAGCCGTTGTGGTAGACGACGGTGCCGTTCGCCACGGTGCCGGGGATGTCCTTGACGCCGGTGGCCTTGAAGCCCTGGGTGGCCTGCTGGGCGTCGGTCTGGGTGCGCACGTGCACCGGGCCCGAGCCGGGCTGAGCGTCTACCTCCAGGTTGTCCTGCTTGAAGGCCACCGCGTCGACGGTCAGGGTCACGCTGGCCGCGGGCACGTAGAGCGCCGCCAGCACGATCCCGACCACCAGCAGGATGCCTGCGCCCGCGTAGAGCAGGAAGCGGCCGGGCTTGACCTCGGTCGCCACCCGCGAGGGCAGCCTGGTCCGCGGCGCCACCGCGATCCGGGGCGCGGCCTTGGCGCCGGCGGCGCCCGCCGCGGGCAGCGGTCGGGGCGGCGGCAGCACGGCGACGGCGGCCGGCCCTTCGGCGTCCCCACCGTTCACGCCTAGCTGCTCGACCGCGCGGAAGGCGCGGAAGCCGCTCTCCTCGGCCATCTGCTGGACGGCGGGATCGGGCGACACGATGGAGACCCGCTTGCCCATCTGGGACGTGTACTCGCGAAGGAGCTGGAAGTTGAAACGGCTCTGGCCGAAGCGCGAGCGGGTGGGCAGGACCAGCGGCACGTCCTCCGCGCTGGTGCGGCGGACGCGTTCGATCACCTCGGGGATCTCTTCCTCGGTCTCGATGTAGATCGGGTTTGCTGCCACGTCTGCTGGAACCTCTCTGTTGACTATCGAGTTACGTGCCGGTCGGTCAGACCTTCATCGCCTTGAGCACCCTGCCCATCACTGTGTTGACGAGGTCTCGATCCTCCGCCTCCACGCGGAGCGCGTGGTTGGCGAGGCCCATGGGGCCCACGTCCTGCGGCGATTGCAGCTGGCCGGTGGTGTCGGTCAGGCTGCGCACGTCGGACGGCTGCAGGAGTCGCGCTTGGGGTTCTCTGGCGAAGGGCAGGCCCTCCGTCCAGGCGTTCTTCAAGAGCTCTTGCATCAGCTCCGGCAGCAGGCTTCCGCCGCCGCAGACGAAGATGTTAGCCGGAAGGCGCTCCCCCCTGGCAAGTTCCTTGAGGCAGAGCGCCAGGCCCTGGAGCATCACTTCGACGTCCTGGACCAGCAGTTCGGAGAGCGGGCGGTCCTGCTCGGCGGGCAGCAAACCCTCGCTGTGGCGGAGCTTGCGCGCCTCGGCCTCCTCGTAGGCCAGGCCCTGGGCCAGGGCGATGCGGCGCGTGAAGGCGCGGCCGCCCAGGTTGAACATCCGCGTCCCCTCCACCCCACCGTCGCGAAGCAGCGCCACGTCGGTGGTGCCGCCACCCACGTCGACGAAGATCGCGCCCTGCTCCCAGGCGTCCTCGCCCGCGGCCGCTCGCGCCAGGGCGTAGGGATGGGCGACCGCCGACGCCAGCTCCAGGTCGAGCTCGCGGATCACCGTCTCCATGGCGCCGACCTGGGTGATGGGCGCGAAGGTGTTGAAGACGGTGACCTCCAGGTTCTTGCCCTGGAAGCCGATCGGGGTGGTCACGGGGTAGCCGTCTATGCGCACTCCGGTGATCGCCGAGTGCACGAGCCGCGCTTCCAGGTCGCCGTAGGAGCGCTCCAGCTCGAGCAGGTGCTGCGCCTCGCGCAGAGCGCGCTTCTCGACCAGCTGGAGCATGCCCTTGAGCTCCGACTCGCGGACCTTGGTGGTCGGCTTGTCGCGCGGATAGGCGATGGAGGAGCTGAAGCCCTTGACCAGCTCGCCCGCGATGCCGACCACGCACTGGCCGGGCGTCACCGCGGCCATGTCCTCGGCCGCCTCGAGGGCGCGGTTGCAGGCCTGGATCACCGACTCCAGGTCGGCGATGGCGCCGCCGGACATGGCGCTCGGGTGCTGGGGCTCGCGGCCCACGCCCAGGACCACGCCGTCCGGACCCTCCCGGCGCACCACCAGGACCTTGACCAGGTCGGTGCCGATGTCCAGCGCCGAGAAGTGACGGTAGTAGTCGTCTTTGCGGCTGAGGAACTTGAATTTGGTCATCGCAGTGCTTCCGCGAGTTCCTTGAACGCCTCGTCGGGGGCTTTGGTCATGCGGCCCTGCGCCAGGGACGGGCTCCCCCCACCGCGGCCGAAGTGCCCGGTCAGCTCCTTGGCGTTGATGTCGAGGTCGCGAGAGACCTTGATCACGAACCTCTCCCCGCCCACGACCGCCACCACCCCGGTGCCGCCCAGGGCTTCCAGGTAGCGGTCGGCGTAGCCGCGCAGGTCATCGTCGCCGTCCGCAGGCACCGTCTCCATGAGCAGCGGCACCCGCGCCTCCACCTTGCGTGGACCGCCCTCGGAGCCCTGCACCCGCGCCCGCCGCACCTCCTCGCGGAGCGAGGCGATCGTCTTGTCCTTCTCCTTCAGCTCGCTGCGCAGCTCAGTCACCCGCCGAGTCAGCTGGTCCGGCGGGACGCCCAGGGAACGGGCCAGCTCGCCCTGCTGGGCCAGGCGGCGGCGGATCAGCTCGTCGGCCGCCTCGCCCGCCACCAGGTCGACGCGGCGCACGCCGGCGGCCACCGAGGACTCGGAGAGGATGACGGTGGCGCCTACGTCGGCGCTGTTCTGGACGTGCGTCCCGCCGCACAGCTCGCAGGTCCAGTCGCCGAAGCAGACCACGCGCACGGTGTCGCCGTACTTCTCCTCGAAGAGGTGCATGGCGCCCGCCTCCACAGCCTCCTTGTAGCTGCGGTAGGACTCGTGGAAGGGCAGCGCCGCCCGCGCCTGCTCGCTGATGCGGCGCGAGACGCGGTCCAGCTCCTCCGGCGTCAACGCGCGGTTGAAGGCGAAGTCGAAGGTCGTGTGGTCGGGGCCGACCCAGGAGCCTTTCTGGATGGCCTGCTCGCCCAGCGTTTCGCGCAGGGCCTTGTGCAGCAGGTGCGTGGCCGAGTGGTGGCGGGCGATCTGCCGGCGCCGTGGCCGGTCCACCAGGGCCGTGACCTGCTCCCCGACCTGCAGGACCCCGACGACCACCGTGCCCAGGTGCGCGATCACGCCCTCGGCCGGGCGCTGGGTGTCCTCGACCCGCACGCGACCGTGAGGGCCGCTGACGATGCCGGTGTCGCCGATCTGGCCACCGGACTCGGCGTAGAAGGGGGTGCCCTCGAGGAAAACCTCGACCTGGTCGCCTTCGGCCGCTCGCGACACGTTCTGGCCGCCCATCCGCAGACCGGTCAGCCGGGTTTCCAGCTCTTCCTGGTGGTAGCCCACGAACTCGCCGGCCGGCAGTTCGGCCGCGTTGGGCCAGCGCTGACCGGTCATGGTCCGCGAGCGCTCGCGCTGCGCCGCCATGGCGGACTGGAAACCCTCCTGGTCGACCTCGATGCCTCGCTCCTGGGCCAGGTCGCGCGTCAGCTCGATCGGGAACCCGAAGGTGTCGTGGAGCCGAAAGGCCTCCTGCCCCGGGATTAGCTTGGGGTGCTTCGCCACCACGCCCTCGAACAGCTCCAGGCCCTGCTCCAGCGTCCTGTTGAATCTCTGCGCTTCCCCGTCGACCACCTCGCGGATGTGCGGCGCCTGCTCGACCAGCTCCGGATAGCGGTCGCGCATGACCTCGACCACCGTGTCGACGCCGGCGCTCAGCGGCTTGCGGAGGCCGACCTTGCGCGCGTGCAGCGCCGCCCCCCGGATCAGGCGCCGCAGCACGTAGCCGCGGCCCTCATTGGAGGGGAGCACGCCGTCGCCGATCACGAACGTCATGCCGCGCAGGTGGTCGGTGATGACGCGCTTGGAGCGCTCCGCGGGGTGCTCCGAGTTCTGGCCGACGAACTCCATGATCGGGCGGTAGAGGTCGATGTCGAAGATCGTCTCCACGGCCTGCTGGATGGCGCTGATGCGCTCGAGCCCCATCCCGGTGTCAATGCCAGGCTTGGGGAGCGGCTGCAGCGTGCCGTCGGGCTGTCGGTCGTACTGCATGAAGACCAGGTTCCAGAACTCCAGGAAGCGCTCGCAGTGGTCGGGCTCGCAGTCCGGCTGCCCGCAGCCGTGCTCGACGCCGCGGTCCCACCAGATCTCCGAGTCGGGGCCGCAGGGCCCTGTGTCGCCGGCCGCCCACCAGTTGTCCTGGTTGCGGTAGATCCAGTCCGGCCGCACGTCGGTCTTGCTGCGCCAGTGGCCGTCGGCCTCGTCGTCGGTGGGATGGATGGTGACGCGCAGGCGGTCCTTGGGCATCTTCAGGCCCTCGGTCACCAGCTCCCAGGCCAGCGGGATCGCCGTCTCCTTGAAGTAGTCGCCGGTGGGCGCGAAGTTGCCCAGCATCTCGAAGAAGGTGCCGTGGCGGTCGGTCTTGCCGACCTCCTCCAGGTCAGGCGTGCGGAAGCACTTCTGGGCGCTGGTCAGCCGGGGCGCGGGCGGGCGGCTCACGCCCTGGAAGTAGGGCTTGAGCGGGTGCATCCCGGCCGAGATGAAGAGCGTCGTGGGGTCGCGGACAGGGATCAGCGACGCGCTCGGAAGCTCTAGGTGGTCCCGGCTGGTGAAGTGCTGTAGAAAGCGTTGGCGGAGTTCAGCCCCAGTCATGCGGGCCTAAGCAGTTTAGGCGGAAGCTGCTAGATCGTCGGGACCCCGGGCGAAGTTGAAGCTCGGCGGCGGTCGCAGCACCAGGATCTGGCCATCGTCATCTCGGGCCATCCTCCATCCGCCCTCGTGAAGAAGCCGATGGTGGAAGTAGCAGACCAGGACCTGGTTGTCGAGATCACTCGTGCCGCCCTGGCTCCAGAACTTGATGTGGTGCGGGATCCTGCCGGGCCGATCGCAACCGGAGAAGCCGCACAACCCTTTCTGGCGAGCTTGCAGAGCGCGGCGGCCCGATGCCGAAGTGACCCGCCGGCTGCGGCCCACTTCGATGACATTCGACTTCGAGTCCAACACGATCCGCCGAATGGCGCAGCCGCAGAGGAGGCGCTCGACGGTCCGCTGAGCGATCGGTGGCAAACCCTCAACCTCGGCCGCCGGTGCACCTGCCAGGGCCAGCATCGTTTCCATTCCGACGGTCACGTTGAGCTGTGTCGCCTGGTTATGTGACGCGTGCTCGACCAGAGCGTCGTGGAGACGCTGCTTGAAGCTGCGGTTGTCCTCTTTGCCACAGCGCTTTGCCAACGGCGCGAGGGCGGCCTTGACGACGGCCGCACCCGCTGGATCCAGGCGTCCCCAGAACGTGAAGGCGCCATCTCGCCGGCGCCTGATGGTCAGCTCACGCTTCTCGAATAGCGCTTCGGCCCGGTCCGCGAACCGCTCAGCGTCACAGGCGTGCAGGTAGTTCTGGGACGTATGCCAGAAGCGATTCACGGTCTCTTCCTTGGCCTTCTCGAGGAGGGAGAGCTCGTCGAACGCTCCTGTCGGCTGCGAATTGGCGGTCTGTGCCATCACGACGAGATGGCCGAAGCCGATCTCTCCGTCGATCAGGGCGGCCTGACTTTCAGGCATGTCCTGCAGGCGCCGACCGACGCTGAGGCGGTCTCTGACCGCTCCCTCGCCCATCTTGCAGTGATGGCGCAGGAAATCGGAGGGTCTAAAGAATCCCTCAAGTTCGTGGTAGCCCGAATCGGCCAGACGCGCAGCGTCGGCGGCCCACTGAGCCTCTTCGAGATCGATGTGGTGACGCCGCTCGCGCAGGCTGGTGGCCAGCTCCCGCGCTTCAGACATTGACATCCCCAAACGCATGTTCGTATGATACGCCATTTATCGAACCGACGTTCGGTTCATTAACACCGGCTCAGGGCTGTAGGCGCACCCGTGTCCAAACGGCTCCTTCCCGCTCGTAGCGCAGCCGGTCGTGCAGGCGGTTGTCGCGGTGCTCCCAAAACTCGAAGGCGTCCGGCCTGAGCACGTACCCGCCCCAATGCGCGGGAAGCGGCAGCGTCCCCTCCCCTGCCTGCGCCGCCAGCTCCGCGTAGGCACGCTCCAGCTCCTCCCGCGAGCCGATCGGGCGGCTTTGCCGGGACACCGCGGCCGCCACCTGGCTGCCCACGGGCCGCGTTTGGAAGTAAAGCCGCGAGGCTTCCTCGGTGGTCTTGGCCACCGCGCCTTCGATGCGGACCTGGCGGCCCTGAGGCTGCCAGAAGAAGAGCAGCGCGGCACGCGGGTTGGCGGCCAGCTCCCCGCCTTTGCGACTCGTGTATCCGGTGAACCAGACGAACCCGTCGGGTCCCCAGCCCTTCAGCAGAACCATGCGTACCGAGGGCCGCCCATCCGGGGTCGTGGTGGCCAGCGCCATGGCCTCCGACTGCGGCACACCCGCCCGCTGCGCCTCGGCGAACCAGCTGCCGAAGGCGATGACCGGGTCCGGGTCGAGATCCTCCTCGAATCTCACCCGGCGGTTTCAGGCAGGTACTGGCGCAGCTGCTCCAGCGCCGCGCGCTGCAGGCGGGAGACATGCATCTGCGAGATGCCCAGCCGCTTGGCGATCTCGGACTGCGACATCTCGTCGTAGAAGCGCATGGCCATGATCGCCCGCTCGCGCGGGGTCAGGTGCTGCATCGCCCGCTCCAGGAGGTCCCGCAGCTCGACCCGGTCCAGGTCCGGGTCCTCGCCCCCTAGCGACTCGCCCAGGGCTCTGCCGCCGTCGTCGGCGTCGGCGCCCCCTCCGCCCGGCGTCGACTCCAGTGAGATCGGCGTCATCGCCGGCGCCATTTCCATGGCTTCCAGCACCTCCTCCGGTTCCACGTTGAGGCGCGCCGCCACCTCGGGGACCGTGGGTTGGCGATCGAGCTCGTTCTTCAGCTGCTCGTTGACGCGCACCACCTGCTGGTACAGCTCCTGCAGCCGGCGCGGGAAGCGGATGGCCCAGCCCTTGTCACGGAAGTAGCGCCGGATCTCGCCCGCGATGGTGGGGGTGGCAAAGGTGGTGAACTCGTTGCCCAGGTCGGGGTCGAAGCGCTCGATGGCCTTGATCAGCCCCAGGTAGCCCACCTGGACCACGTCTTCCAGAGGTTCGCCGCGGTTCATGAACTTGCGCGCCAGGAAGTGCACCAGGCTGTCGTAGCCGCGCACCAGCTGCTCGCGGATGCGCTCCTTCTCGGCCGGGTCGGTGGTCTCCCGATACCGGCGATGGAGCGCGCGCAGCTGCTCGCGCGGAATCGGTGTGGAGCTGCTCAGACCGGCTATCCGATCAAGTATTTGACGAGGCGCAGGTGGACGCGCCCGCGCGGCGCGTCGACGTTGCTCCGGAAGTCGTCCACGAACATCCGGATCATCTGGTCGGCCAGCAGCCGCACCTGCTCGTCACGGTGCACCACCGCCTGCCGGCGCGCCAGGGCCTTGCTGGTCGGCGCCAGGCCCTCCACCTCCACCGCGATGCCGCGGTCGGTGCGCGCGTAGCTGAGCTTCATGGTGGCGTCGCTTTCATCGCCCCAGATCTCGGCGCAGGCGTCGATGGTGCTGTCGCAGGCCTGGGCGACCGCGATGCAGAGCTCGTCGATCTCCTCCAGGCTGAAGCCGAGCTGGGCGCCCAGCGATGCGCCCAACCGCTTGGCCGCCGGGATGAACTCCGGGTCGGCGGGCACCTTCAGCTCGGCCAGGAACTGCCCGTGGTGCAAGCTAGCCCTCCACCGGAGGGGTGACGGGCGCGGCCGGCGAGATCTCCTCCGCATCGCGCTCCGCGTCCAGCTCCGCGCGCCGGCGCTTGGCAGCCGCGACGCCGTCCTGGACCGCCCGCCGCAGCGGGTGCTCGGGATCGCTGACAGCGGTCCGGGCCATGCCCGCGGCCGCTTTCGCGCGCGCCCGCATGGGGCTGTTGGGACCGGTCAGCTCGATGGTCTGGGTGCGCAGCTGGTCGACCTGCTCACGTCCCGGGCCCGACGCCAGGTAGGCGCCTGCCACCAGGCCGAGCAGGCCGCCCACGAAGAACCCCCAGCCGAAACCGCCGCCGCCGCCACCGTTGTCGTTCTCACTCATCGACGTCACCTCCGAGCAGGCTCTGGACTCCAACTTTGAACCCATACCAGCCGGCTGCCAAGCCATCGCCCGCCCGTGACGCGCCGGAGCCCGCCGCACGCAGGCCGGTGTTGACGCCGGCCGCAATGTTGTTCACGTTCTCGAGGCTGCCGCGGACTTCGGGAAGGGTTTCACGCATCTCTTCGTTTGCCGTGAGCAGCAGTTCCTCCATGGCCGCCAGCGTGCGCGCCAGCCGGAGGAGCGCCAGGCACAGGGCCAGCGCCACCAGCACCGCGCAGACGCCGAGGACGAAGAGGAAAAGGCTCAAGTCGCTAATACCCCTGGCAGCCCGCCGCCGAAACCCCGATCGAAACTAGCGAAATCTTATGGGGAGGCGCTGCGCCAGCGGCTGCAGCACCAGTACGAAGAGCAGGGCTGGAACCAGGTTGGCGCCGCCGAAGCGATAGCCGGGCAGCCCCAGGTAATCCCAGAGCTGGCCCAGCGCCACGCCCAGGGCGGTCAGGATCAGGACGGGCAGGTAGGCCCGCCGGCGATAGGGGAAGAACGCGTACAGCAGCTGGGACACGATCAGCACCAGCAGGACGTCGAGGACCAAGGCCGGCGGAATGTGGCTCACCGCGCGGTCCGCTGCGAGGCCACGAAGCGGTCAAAGCCCGGGTAGCTGAAGTCGAGGTAGCTGTGCCGAGTGGGATGGATGAGTCCCTTGCGTATGAGGCGCGTGCGCAGCGTGGAGGCGTCGGCGTGGCTCTTGCCCAGGCGGTGGAGGACGTCGGCCACCGCGATGCCGCTGCGGGACCGCTCGGCCTGGGCCATGGCCAGCAGGTAGCGCTGCTCGGCGTCACTGGCCTTGTTCCAGAGCGGCCGGTACATCGCCTTCTCGATGTCGGCGCGGGCCGCCGCTGCGGCCGTCGCCGCGGCATCCTCGGAAATTCGGTCGTCGGCTCGTCGCTCCCAGGCGTGCAGCCCGATCATCTGCAGGTGGTAGGGCACGCCGCGAGCGAAATCGAGCGCCGCGCTGACGGCCTTGCGCTCCCAGTCCACGCCCGCCTCGGCGGCCGGGACCTCCAGCGCGGCGCGCGCCTCGGTGTCGCTGAGCGCGTCGACCTCGACGGGCGTGAAGCGGCTGGCGTAGGTGCGGGCCCGCACCAGCTTGTCGTGCAGGGGCGTCAGTCCCGCGAAGACGAGCAGCAGGGGCCAGCGCTCCTTGCCCGCCTCGTGGCCGACCTCGGCCAGCAGGCCGAGGTCCTGCAGGGAGGCGTCCTGTGCCTCATCGAAGAGGAAGGCCGCGCGCAGGCCGGCGGGCCCCAGCCAGGCCGCCGTCTCCAGCAGCCGGTGGCGCAGGTCGTCCTGGCCGGGCCGGACGGTGGCGGCAGCCTCGGCGCTGCCGCGAGGCCCGCTCAGCCCGACCGCGGCGCCCGCCTTGACGTCGACCTGGTCGACGTGCC
Source organism: Candidatus Dormiibacterota bacterium (assembly GCA_036378695.1). Taxonomy (GTDB): domain Bacteria; phylum Chloroflexota; class Dormibacteria; order Dormibacterales; family Dormibacteraceae; genus CF-28. The sequence continues at coordinate 8,255 of DASUVY010000145.1, read as the reverse complement.
AGCGCCGCCGGCGGCGAGGCGGCCGCTGTGGAGAGATCCGCTCCAGCTCCTCGGCGAGGTCGGACCAGACGCCGGCCAGGCCGCGGTGGGCGGCGTCGAACTCGGCGATGGAGGGGCAGAGCCAGCCCGACTCGCGGAGGCGGTCGCGGAAGCTGAGGAGAAGGACGGTCTTCCCCATGCCCCGCATCCCGCTGACCACCAGGGGCGCCGCCGCGCCCTCGGCTTCGATGGCGTCGCGGGCCCGTTCCAGGCTGCGGGTAGGGCCCTCGCGGCCGGCGAAATAGGGCGGGAAGATGCCCGGACCGGGCGTATAGGGGTTCCGGATGCCCTATTTTGGCCTAATTAGAGCAAACTAGACCACCTCCCCATCCACGGGGAGGTCGCGCCGAAGGCGCGGGTGGGGTTGCCCGGCGAGGGCGGCCGGTGGTTGTCCTGGAATTCCAGGTGGGTCCCCTGCCTTCGGTCCTCGAACCAGCCGGACTCCGGAGTCCCTATTGAACGAATGTTGGGCAACGCACGTTAGACCACCCAGCCGGGCGCCAAGGGATGTTACCCGCGGCGCCTGATTTCCAACCCCAGTTCATCGAGCTGCTTCTGGTCGACCGAGCTGGGCGCGTCCATCAGCAGGTCCTGCATGGACTGGGTCTTGGGGAACGCGATCACGTCCCGGATGTTGTCGGTGCCGGTCAGCATCATCACGATCCGGTCCAGGCCGGGCGCGATGCCCCCGTGTGGCGGAACGCCGTACTCGAAGGCCTCCAGGAGGTGACCGAAGCGTCCCTGGATGGTCTCGTCCGAGAGCCCCAGGATCTGGAAGACCCGCTCCTGCAGCCGGCGGTCGTAGATCCGCAGGCTCCCGCCGGCCAGCTCGTACCCGTTGCAGACCATGTCGTAGGCGTGGGCTCGCACGTCATAGGGCCGCTCCTCGATGAAGGCCATGTCCTCCTCCATCGGCCGGGTGAACGGATGGTGGCCGTAGGTGAGGTTGCCCTCGTCGTCCTCCTCGAAGAGGTACATGGGGAACACCCACAGAAAGCGCCACTCGCCCTCCCGGACCAACCCTCGGCGGCGGGCCACCTCGGTCCGGATCAGGCCCATCACCTTCTCCGCCCGCCGGCGCCGGTCCGCGGCGATCAGAACCAGGTCGCCCTCGCCCGCGCCGGTCGCACGCTGGATGCCGGCGATCTCCTCCGGTGATAGGAACTTGTCCAGCGGCCCACCTGGCAGCCAGGCCAGGCCCTTGGCCCCCGCTCCGCGAGCCAGCGTGACCAGCTCGTCCAGCTCGCGCCGCGAGAGGTCGGAGCCGTCCGGCACCGCCAGCCCGCGCACCACGCCACCGGCCTCCAGCGCGCCCCGGAAGACCTGGGCCCGCGTGTCCTTGAGCACGTCGCCGAGATCGGCGATCTCCAGCTCGTAGCGGAGGTCCGGCTTGTCGCTGCCGTAGCGCAGCAGCGCTTCCTTCATGTCCATACGCGGCCAGGGCCGAGGCAGGTCGACGTCCAGGATTTCCTTCCAGAGCCGCCCGATCCAGCCCTCGACCAGCTCGAAGACGTCCTCCTCGTCGGTGAACGACATCTCGACGTCGAGCTGCGTGAACTCGGCCGAGCGGTCGGCGCGCAGGTCCTCGTCGCGCAAGCAGCGCGCGATCTGGTAGTAGCGCTGCACGCCGGAGACCATCAGCAGCTGCTTCATCTGCTGCGGCGATTGGGGTAGTGCGTAGAACTCTCCTGGATACAGGCGCGAGGGGACCAGGAAGTCGCGCGCGCCCTCGGGCGTGCTCTTGGTGAGAATCGGTGTCTCCACCTCCAGGAAGTCGTGCGCGTCCCAGTAGGCGTGGGTGATCTTGTTGACGCGGTGGCGCGTCTCCAGGATGTGCTGCATGCGCGGCCGGCGCAGATCCAGGTAGCGGTACTTGAGGCGCACCCGTTCCTCCGGCTCCTGGTCGCCCTCGATCGGGAAGGGCGGCGTCTTGGAAGTCGTGATCACCTCGAGATCGGTGGCGAAAACCTCGACCTCGCCGGTCGCCATCTTGGGGTTGACGTTGTCCGGCGGCCGCCTCTCGACGCGGCCTTTGACGCGTACCACGTACTCGCTGCGCAGGGATGACGCAGCCTCGTAAGCCGCCGGCGAGGTGTTGGCCTCGTTGATGGTCACCTGCGCCACGCCCCAGCGGTCGCGCAGGTCGATGAAGATCAGGCCGCCGTGGTCGCGGCGGCGCGCTACCCAGCCGTACAGCTCGACCTCGTGCCCGGCGTCGGTGGCGCGCAGGTCCCCGCAGTGGGTCGCCGTAAAACCACTCATCGGGTGAGCTCAGCCTCCAGCAGGTTGGGAAGCTCATCCCAACCCACCTCACGCTGTTCGCCGCCGGCCATCTCCTTCAGCTGCACGACCCGGCGCGCGGACTCTTCGGCGTTGAATATGGCCACCCAGCGCGGGCCCAGGCGGTTGGCCGCGCGCATTTTGGCCTTCAGGCTGCGCGTCGAGTAGTCGACGGCGGTGGGAACGGCGTTGCGCGCCAGGCGCCCCACCTCCGCCGCCTCCTTGCTGAGAGGCCCGTCGGGCACCACCAGCACCAGCGCCGCCGGTGGCGCGATCACCTCCTCGCTCTCCTCGGCCATCATCATCACGACGCGCTCGAAGCCGGCCGCGAAGCCCACCGCCGGCGTGTCCGGGTAGCCGATCTCCCTGGCCAGGCCGTCGTAGCGGCCGCCGCCCCCGAGCGAGTTCTGGGCGCCTCCCAGCGCCTCGTGCAGCACCTCGAACACCGTGCGCGTGTAGTAATCGAGGCCGCGCACCAGGTAAGGATTGAGCGCGCACTCGACGCCCGCCGCGTCCAGCATCGACCGCACCTCGGCGAAGGCGGCGGCGCACTCGGCGCAGAGGTTGTCGGTGATGCGCGGCGCCTTGGCCTTGTAGGGCGCGCACTGCTCCTCTTTGCAGTCGAGCAGGCGAAGGGGGTTGGTCTCCAGCCGGCGCTGGCAGTCCGGGTGGAGCTTGTCCTTGAGGGGCCGGTAATACGCCACCAGCTTCTCGATGTAGGCCGGGCGGCAGTTCTGGTCACCGATGCTGTTGAGCTCCAGGCGCAGGCCGCGCAGCCCCAGCGCGCCCATCCAGCGCATCGCGATCTCGATGCACTCCACGTCGTAGGCGGGCGAGCCGTCGCCGATCGCCTCCACGTCGAGCTGGTGGAACTGGCGGTAGCGGCCGAGCTGGGGCGCGTTGTAGCGAAACATGGGGCCCAGCGTGAACAGGCGCGCCGGCTGCGGGCCCTGGTTGAGCCCGTGCTGGAAGTAGGCGCGCACCACGCCCGCAGTCGCCTCGGGCCGCAGGACCAGGTCCTCGCTGCCGCGCTTGACCAGCCGGTACAGCTCCTTGCCCCCGGCGTCGGTCTCCTGCCCCACCCCCCGCTCGATCAGGGCCGCCAGCTCCAGGATCGGGGTCTGAAGCTCCTGGTAGCCATGCGCGCGCGCGACCTCGCGGGCCGCGGTCTCGGCGACGTCCCAGACCGCGCGTTCGCCGGGCATGACGTCGCGGACCCCGCGGGCGGCCTTGATCGGCTGGCTGGGGGGCACCGCCCGATTTTAAGATCGGGCCGTGCCCAGCCTCATCACCCGCCTCTTGGAGGCGCTGGCGCCGCTGGGAGAGATCGAAGATCGCCCCCATCTGGGCGGCTGGGCGCTCTACTGCGAGGGCCGCATGTTCGGCCTCGTGCAGGGGGGCAGCATCTGGTTCCGCACGGATGACAGCACGCGCATCGACTACCAGCGGTTCGGGTCCACGCCGTTCGGCGTCAATCCCTCGCAGGAGCTGGGCCGCTTCTATGAGGTGCCGCCGCCGGTCCGCGAAGACGAGCACCAGCTGGTGGCGTGGGCGCGCAAAGCACTGGAGGCGACATGAACGTCGAGCGACTGATGATGGCTTACTACGTGCCCGACCCCGGCGAGGCCGCGGACTGGTACGCGGAGAAGTTGGGGCTGCGCATCCTGGCCGACCAGCGGAGCGCCGAGGGTGTGCGATTTGTGACGGTGGGCCCGCCCTCGGGAGCCTGGCGGATCCTCTTCGGAGACGTCACCGTCCACGGCGAGGGTGAGCTCGCCGATCGCTTTCGAGCGGAGCTCGGCTTCGCGCCGCACTTCCTGCTCGCCTGCGACGACCTCGAGCGCACGCTCGCCGAGCTGGAGTCGCGAGGGGTTGCGGTCGACCAGCCCGAGCCTGGCGCGCCGCTGCCCATGGGCCACTTCCGAGACCTGCACGGCAACGCCGTGACTCTCGTCGACGAAGCCGGCTTGCGGGTGTTCGGCTGAGTCAGATGCGAGAAGCCAGCGCGGCCCAGCGGCTCAACAAATGGCTGACCTCGTCGGCCTGGTTGGGCCGCAGGTAGACCGCACACCGCTCGACGCCCACCCTCGCGCACCTCTCGACCAGGGTCTCGTCGATCTCCCACATCAAGGCGCTGACCGACGCGGCCGGCCGGCCCGCCATCGCACATTGGCCGGCCAGATCTGCCATCTGGCCCTCCAGGTCGAAGCCGGCCCCGACGATCGGCATCCACCCGTCGCCGTACTCGACGACGCGCTTGAAGACCTGCGGCGCCCGACCGGCTACGAGCACCGGCGGATGCGGACGCTGCACTGGCTTGGGACCGCACCAAATGGGATCGAAATCGACGAAGCGGCCGTGGAACTCCGCCTCCTCCTGGGTCCAGATCGCCTTCGCGGCCAAGACGGTCTCCGACAGTCGCCTCCAGCGCGTGGCCGGCACCACGCCGTGGTTTGCCATCTCTTCTTCCAGCCAGCCGGGACCGACCCCGAAAAGGAAGCGGCCGGAAGAGAGGCGGTCCAGCGACGCGACCTGCTTGGCGAGGATGATCGCGTCGTACTGCGCGGCCAGGCACACGGCCGTGCCCAGGCGCAGGCGCGTCGTCGCCGCTGCGGCGGCGGCCAGTGTCACGAAGGGGTCGAACAGGTACGGGTCATTGTCGTGCGTCGGCATCCGCAGGACGTCGGGGCGGCCGGTCGGCACGTGCGTGTGCTGGGTCAAGAACAAGCTCTCGAGCCCCGCCTCTTCTATTGCGCGTGCCAGCTCCGTCACCGGGATCGCCTGCTCGGTTATGTCTGCGCAGATCCCGAGATGCATGCGCTTAGAGGAAGGGGTTGGTCGCGCGCTCCCGGCCGATGGTGCTGGGTCGCATGTGGCCGGGGAAGACCAGCATCTCGTCGTCCTCCGCCAGCAGCTTGCCCTTGATGCTCTCCAGCAGCACACGGCCGTCGGAGTTGTGGAAGTCGCTGCGCCCGATCGAGCCCGCGAACAGCGCGTCGCCGGTGAAGAGCGCGTTGGCGATCTTCAGCGTCACCCCGCCCGGCGAGTGGCCCGGCGTGTGCAGCACCTCGAACTCCAGCGACCCGGCGCAATAGGTCTCACCCTCGGCCAGGCGCTCGACCCGCGTGGGTGGGGACATCTCGAATCCCCAGTTGGTCTGGCGCAGCGACTTGCCCTCGGTCACCACCTCGCGCTCGGCGTCGTGCACGGCGACCGGGACCTCGGGAAACTCCTGGAGCAGTCGGGGGAGGCCGCCGATGTGGTCGACATCGGTGTGCGTGAGCAGGATCGCGCGCACGGTCACGCCGCGCTCGCGCACCAGGTCGACCATCGGGTCCGGCTGCAGGTTGGCATCGATCACGACCGCGTCCTTGGTGTCCTCGTCCCAGACCAGGTAGGAGTTGGTGCCGAACTGCGAGTCCGCGGTGGCCTCGACGCGCAGGTTCACAGCCGCTTGCGCACCACGGTGTGGCGCGCGCCCTCGCGCACCGGCTCGAAGCCCGCGTCGAGATACATGCGCAGCGGCCCGCGGTAGCTGTGCTGGGGGCTGCCCGCCTCCTTGGGCGGGTAGGCCTCGACCCATTGCAGCCCCCGCTCCGCCAGACGCTCGCAGGCGGTGTCCAGCAGCCGCCGCGCCAGGCCGTGTCCGCGGTAGGGCGCGGACACCACGAAGCAGGCGATCGAGCCCACGCCTTCCTGCTCGGCCGGATCCAGCTTGAACTGCCGCATGACGCCGCCCAGACGGGTGGTCGGTCCGTAGTTGCACCACGCCACGGGCGTGCCATCCGCGTAAGCGAGCAAGGCGGTGACCTCGCCTTCCCCGATCATCCGCGACATGTCGCGGCGGTTGTCGACCGCCGTGCGGCCGGCCTCTGTCTCGATGTCGCCGTCGTAATGCGTGTGCATGCAGTAGCAGAACTGCCAGGCCGGGTAGTCGCGGAAGGCGCGGTTGTCGAAGAAGTCCTGGTAGTCGCCCAACCGCTCGGGAGTGAGGTCACGAATCTCCACCGCACCGATCTCGTCGAGGCGTTTCAGCTCGGCCTGTGCGGTCGGATCGAGAACCAGCCGCAACCCCTGCAGCGTGGCGCCGCCTTCGCCCTCGAACAGGTTGCGCACGGGTCCGGGCGGCGCGTCCACGTCCATGCGCACGCGGCTGCCGGACTGCGTCCCCTCGATCTCGTAGGTCACGAGATGCGGCGGCTGCGAAGCAAAGACCGGCGCAAAGACAAAGCGCGACTCCAGCACCAGCCGCTGCGGCGGCGCGGCCTCGCGCACGGTCGAGGTTTCGGCCTCCTTGCCGTCGCGCTGCAGCCAGCGCAGCGTCCCACCGGGGGCAAAGTCGCCCTCGGGGCGCAGGTCGTAGTACCAGGGCCGGTGCGCGCCGGTCTCGACCAAAGCAGACCACACGGCCTCCGGTGAAGCTGCGACCTCGATCTGGTTCACGACGCTTCGCGGGCCACGGTGTGCACGTCGCGAACGGATTCCAGCTTCTCCAGCAAGCGTGACAGCTGCGAGAGGGAGTCGATCTCGACGGTCGCGGACACGACCGCGGTCTTGTCGTCGTACACGTGCACCGAGCAAGCCGAAAGGTTGACGCGGTTCTCGGCGATCACGGTCGTGATGTCGCGCAGGAGACCGGTGCGGTCCCAGGCCTCGATCTTGATGGCGACCGGAAACAGCAGGCCATTCTCGGTGTCCCAATCGACCGGCACCACACGTGTCTCGTCCTGCGCGTTGATGGCGTTCACGCAGTCGCGGCGGTGCACCGTCACACCCTTGCCGCGCGTGGTGTAGCCCGTGATGGCGTCGCCGGGCACCGGCTGGCAGCAGGGCGCCAGCCGCGTGAGCACGCCGCGCTCGCCGCGCACCAGGACGCGCGGGCTGGGCCGCACCTGCGGCAGCAGCGGGATCGAGCGCAGGATGTCGTCGTCACCCGCGGGGGCAAGCGCCATCCGCATCACCACCGAGTGCGGTGAGACGTCGCCGTAGCCGATGGCGGCCAGGAAGTCCTCCGCGTTCTGGAAGTGCGCTGTGCGCGCCATCTCGTCGAGCTTCCCTTCGGGCAGCTGCGGGAGCGTCAGGCGGTGCATGCGGTGCAGCTCTTTCTCGAGCAGGTCGCGGCCCTTGGCCACGTTCTCCTCGCGGGCCTGGCTCTTGAACCATTTGCGGATGCGCTCGCGCGCCGAGGCGCTCTTGACGAACGACAGCCAGTCGCGGCTGGGCCCGTGCGGCGCCTTGGAGGTGAGGATCTCCACGATCTCGCCGTTCTTGAGCTCGTAGTCGAGCGGCACCATGCGGCCGTTGACCTTGGCGCCCAGGCAGCGGTGGCCGACCTCGGTGTGCACGCGATAGGCGAAATCGACAGGCGTCGAGCCGGCCGGCAGGTTGTACACGTCGCCCCGCGGCGAAAACACGAACACCTCGTCCTGGAAGAGGTCGACGCGGACGGCGTCCACGAAGGATTCGGCATCGACGACTTCCTTCTGCCACTCCATCAGGAGCCGCAGCCACGCCAGCTTCTGATCGCTGGGACCCTCGGTGCCCTCCTTGTAAGCCCAATGCGCGGCCACGCCGAACTCGGCGATCCGGTGCATTTCGAAGGTGCGGATCTGGATCTCGATGGGCTCGCCCGAATGCGAGATGACGGTTGTGTGCAGCGATTGGTAGCCGTTGGACTTGGGCATCGCGATGAAGTCCTTGAAGCGGCCCGGCAGCGGCTTCCACAGCGAGTGCACGACACCCAGTACGCCGTAGCAGTCCTTCACCGAATCGACCAGCACGCGGATCGCCAGCAAGTCGTAGATCTGGCTGAAATCCTTCTCGTCCCGGCTCATCTTCTGGTGGATCGAGTACATGTGCTTGGGCCGGCCGGTGATCTCGGCCGTCATCTCGATCTTCTCCAGCTCGCGGGCCAGGATCTCGCGCAGGTCGGAGAC
>DASUVY010000144.1:0-41933 GCA_036378695.1 Candidatus Dormiibacterota bacterium | reverse complement strand
GTACATCCGAATGATGGTTAAGGCGGTCGCGCAGACCATCGACCAGCCCGGGTTCCGCGACTGCCCGCGCCAGCTTGCATGCGGATCGGAATTCTCGGCGGTAACCAGCATCTACCTGGCGCAGCAACGCAGCTGCCAAACGACGTCGCCAGGCTGGCTGCACGTCATGGCTGAAGGCGGTGAAGAGACGCCCCTTCACATAACCGCTTCGGAAGCACCACGGATCCACTTCCAGGAACGCGAGGAGATAATCCGCCGCTCCGCGATCACCGGATCGCAGCCGCGCCAGAGATTCGTCCAGAGCCGAGTAGAGGAAGTCGCTCGCGTCACGAAAGTCCCGGGCGGCATCGATCCACCGAGCATTTGCCTCACCAGACACTTCGCGTTCGGCGAAGGCGGCTCGCAATCGGTCATGTGCGCTGTTCAAGTGGTCGGCCTGAAGAGCAATCCACTCCTGGTCAGATCGGTTCTCGCGATCCAGCAGCGGCGGCTGAGCGTCTGCCGCGCGTCGCTGCTCGTTCAGAAATTGAAGTTCCTCGGCCGTGAGTTGTGGTTCGAAGTACTCGAGCGCTCGAACAGCGGCCCGGTGTCGCCCGGCGCGTGCCAAAGCCTGCGCCTCCCCCCAAGCCGCTCGAGTCCAAACAACCTCTCCGACCGAGGAGGCCCCTTTGTCGAGCTCCGCGGCCAGCTCCTCAAAGTCAGGATCACCGCCCCGCAGGTGGAATGCAGCAGTCGTGAGGAATGAGCGCGCGGCGGCGGGCAGATGCTGAGGCTGGATCGTGAATGAGCCCCAGCTTGGTGCACTCTTCTTGCCGCGCCACGCAGCGAGGCTCTTGTGGAAATTTCGAGGGTCGGATTCCCTGCCCTTGACCACCAGCACGCTTAGCGCTCCTCGGTAGAAGATCACCCACACAGTTGCAGCCTGCGAGGCGTATCCGACAACCTGGACCCCTTCCTCGGGATCTGCGGCTGCGCCGATAGAGGTGAATCCGAGTCCCGCGAGCGGTTCGAAGGCCGATGCTGCCACCTCCAGGCGTCCGCCTTCTACGTGCTGCGGCGGAAAGACCTCGTCCATCACGGCTACGGGTAAACGCGGGGGTGGGAGGTTGGCGAGCAACCACGTGCCACGGGGGAGCAACTCGTCCGGGGATTCCACGACCATCCATTGTGGCTAGCGGTGGGTTGGGCAGCCTCCCTTTGGTACGGCAAGTGGCAGAACCGTGGCAGCAACCGGAGCGTCACAGGGGTGGTGTTCGGTGGCTTCCGACGGACCTCCGCGAATACGAAATGGACCTTCCGAACGGCCGGCTCCGGACTCATAATCGCCGGCCCCACGACTGGTCTTGATATCCCAAGCGAACCCGTCCCGCCAGTAGCAACCGGGTGGATGATTTGCACGGCGTTTGTAGCACTCTCGAGCAGGGCTCACCTATCGACGGGAACACCGCCACGACCCCAATCCATGAAGAGGAGACCCTCACCGTTCGTGCGGGTGGCTGTGACCGTGCCGCGACCCGTCCGGTTCCCGTCGACATAAACGGGCTCGATGAGCGCGATGTTTCTCCGGCTCGGAGGCTCCTGGTCAGGGTGGAAGTTGAGTCGGACCCAGTCAAACGCCTTCCGGCGAGAGCTCGCTATGAAGACGAGCGTCGCCCCGCCGTCCCGTTCCCAGACGACTGCCCACACTCTTCGTCCACTCGTCGTCGGAGGCATGGTTTGGACAGTCTAGGGTTCCAAATCGATGTCGTTGAGGGGCGCCGGTTAGCAGCTGGAAGGTCACTGGGGGCATTGCCTGGCCCGGAAGTTTGACGGCCAATTTGACGGCCTAACCTGCGGACTTGAGGGGCCCAACGCGGCACGCATCGGCACCGACCCTGTCGGATTTGTATTGGAGAAACCCTCCGCGGACCCTCGCGGATGGGCTCAAGCCGACTTAGGAAACCGCTGCTCTATCCCCTGAGCTACGGGGGCGCCCGGGCGCTAGGTTACCCGGCGGCCCAGCGGCGCCCGCCCGAAGGCGCCTTTTCATGAAATGTGCTGCCGGGACTTGAGTTGAGAGGGCTGTTTTCGTGAAAACGTCCCGAATTCGCCGCGCCCGGGCTCAGGGCATGAAGCGCGCGATCGACTCGATCCGGCCCAGCATCCGCCGGTAGGCGATGCCGGTGGCGTCGGGCACCTTCAGGTGGAGCTCCTCACGAAGGTCGGTGGGTATCCGCTCCGGGCGCTGGCTCTCGACCACCCGCCGGTCCTGCTCCAGCACGGTGTCGAACCAATCCCCGCCCGCGAACTCGCGGTCGTCCATGTCCAGGTGGTGGTTGCGACTGATGGCGGAGAAGACCGCGGTCCGTGTCTCGTCGAGCGGCGAGTTGAACTGGGCGAGGACCGTGGTCCCGTCGACCGGCGTGGTCTCGCGATCCCAGGTGTGCTGGTCCCCGGTGCGTCCGGGCAAACCCGTTTTGCGGATGAAAACCGTGAACGGGCTGTGCACGATGTACTCGCGGCGGCTGTCCCCGTCCTCGTACGTGTACTCGAGCATGAACTCGCTCTGGCGCACGTCGTGCGCGTGGATCACCGGCCCGTCCGCCAGCTCCAGCCAGCCCTTGTGCGCGTGGTTGAAATGTGAGAAGTCGAGGCCGTTCTCGGCCGCGCGCCCGGCCGAGGACTTCCACTCGTACCGCCCGATGAAGTAGAGCCGAGACTGGTCCTGCGGCCCGACCTTGTACTCGGGCCAGGGCGGGATCGGCTGCGCCGGCTCGTCCATCGCCACCCAAACCATCCCGTGCGCCTCCTCGGCGCGGTAGGCCAGCGCCCGCGCCTTGCGCGGGATGGAGCCGCCCGGCGGCAGCGCCGGGATGTGCACGCAGGCGCCGGTCCGGTCGTACTCCCAGCCGTGGTACGCGCAGGTGAGGCGGCCGTCGGTGATCCAGCCCAAGGAGAGCGCGGCCCCGCGGTGGATGCAGAGATCCCGAAAGGCGGCCACGCCGTCCGCGTCGCGGAAGATGACGATCAGCTCGCCCAGCAGCTCGAACTGGCGCGGCTGCTCCGTCACCTCACCGCTGAGCGCGACCGGGTGCCAGAAGTTGGCGAGCGTCACGGGACGGGCGTCCACGCTCACCGCGCTAGGTTAATTCGCGGTCCCAGGTGCCGGCCGTCAGTCCCGCCTCCCGCAGCCGGTATTTCTCGACCTTCTCGGTGGGCGTCAGCGGCAGGTCATCGAGGAACTCGATGTAGCGCGGCACCATGTGCTTCGCCATCCGGCCCTCGCACCAGCGCGCCAGCTCGGCGTGCGCCAGCGAGGCCCCCGGCCGCAGCACCACGCAGACTTTGACCTCCTCCTCAGTCAGCTCTGAGGGGACGCCGAAGGCGGCGGCCTGAAGGACGGCCGGGTGCCCCTGCACCACCTCCTCGACCTCGAAGGCGCTGATGTTCTCGCCCCGCCGCCGGATCATGTCCTTCTTGCGACCCAGGTAGTAGAGCCACCCCTCCCCATCCAGCCGCGCCAGGTCGCCGGTGTGGAACCAGCCGTTGCGAAAGGCCTCGGCCGTGACCTCCGGCATCCCGTAGTAGCCCAGCGTCATCAGTCCCGGCTCCGAGCAGCGCACCAGCAGCTCGCCGTCCTCGGCGATGTCGATCTCATAAGGGGGCACCACCTTTCCGCAAGAGCCGCGGCGCCGCGGCTCGTCATACGGCTGCATCACGGGAGTGCCGCAGTCGGTCATCCCGAAACGCTCCACCAGTCGCAGCTGGAACCGCTCCTCGAAGGTGTCGGCGAAGTCAGGCATCGGGATGCCCCAGGCCATGCGCACCGGGTTGTCGGTGTCGTCGGGGCGCTGGGGCTGCTTCCAGAGGATGGTCAGGGTGGCGCCCATGAAGTCGAAGATGGTGGCTTCGAACTCCCGGATCTCGTCCCAGAAGCGCGACGCCGAGAAGCGCTCGGTGAGCGCCGCCGTGCAGCCGCCGACGATGGCCGGCGCCAGCGTCAGCACCGAGGCGTCGATGTGGAACAGTGGGAAGCAGTTGTAGAGCACGTCGTCGGGGCGCACGCGCCAGCCCTCGAGGAAGAGTTCCGCCTCGCGCACCGCGTAGCGGTGGTCGAAGAGGCATGCCTTGCTGCGGCCCGTGGTGCCCGAGGTGAAGAAGATCTGGGCGCGTTCCTCGACCTCGACCGCCAACCCCGGATCGCGGTCGGGGCCGCGCAGCTCGGCCAGCTCGGCGCGCGTGATCACCCGCTCCAGATGGCCGAGGCCGGAGCGAATCTCCTCCAGCACGGGCAGGAAGCTGTCGTCGATCACCAGCAGCCGGCAGCGGCAGAGGTCCAGCAGATGGGCCAGCCCGGCGCCACGGAAGGCGGTGTTGACCGGCGCTTCGACGGCGCCGATGCGGAGCAGGGCCAGCCACAGCAGCGCGAACTCAGGAGAGTTCGGCAGCATCACCCCCACCATCTCGCCTCGCTGCACGCCGGCGGCCAGCAGCCCGTTGGCGAGCCGGTTCACCTCGCGGTCGAACTCCGCGAAAGTGATGGTGCGGCCGGGCATCCGGAGCAGGTCGCGGCGCGGGCACTCCGCCGCCCGCGCGGCCAGGTGCTGGGCCAGCGTCAGCGCTTGCGGGCCGCCCACCTCTCCAGCTGCGCGCGCATGCCGGCCATCACCGCCGGATCCGAGTAGGCCTCCAGCGTGGCCTCGACTTCCAGCTGCAGGGCGGCCTCCACGTCCGCATCCTCGGCGGCGTTGAGCAGCCGCTTGGTGGTGCGCACCGCGGCCGGTTGGCCGGCGCTCACCTCGCGCGCCATCTCCAGCGCGCCGTCGAGCGCCTTGCCGCGCGGGTACACACGGTTCACCAAGCCGACGCGCTCCGCCCAGGCCGCGTCGAAGCGGCTCCCGGTCAGCATCAGCTCCCGCGTGCGGCCGGCGCCGATCAGCCGCGGCAGTAAGGCCGAAGAGCCATTGCTCAGCAGCAGCCCCAGGCCGGTCTCGGGGCAGAAGAAGCGGGTGTCCTCGTCGCAGACCCGGAGGTCGCAGGCGGCCGCCATCTCGAGCGCGCCACCGACGGCGTAGCCCTCGATGGCGGCGATCACCGGCTGCTCCATGCCGCGCAGGGCGACGGTCAGCGACTGGAAGCCGTCGATCAGCTTCCGGATGCCGGCGTCGTCCAGGTGCGCGGTCTCCGAGAGGTCGTCACCGGTCGTGAAGGTGCCCCCCTCCCCGGCCAGCACCGCGCAGCGCACGTCCCGGTCGCGCCCGACCCGTTCCAGGGTCTCGCCCAACGCGGCCAACGCCTCCAGGTTGAGCGCGTTGCGGACCTGGGGCCGGTTGATCTTGACCACCGCCACGGCGTCATGGCGCTCGGTCCGGATCAGCTGATCGCTCAGGAGGCCCACTGGAGGCTGTCGTCCGCGATCACGGGCAGCACCTCTTTGTTGTAGACGGTGTCGAAGTCCTTGACCTGGCAGAAGACGTCATAGGTGTACAGGTTGTTGTTGGAGTCCACCGAAGCCCAGATCACGTCGGCGGCCGGGAAGGCCGCGCCCGTCTGCGGGGTGTAGCTGTAGCAGGCGCCCACGATGATGCCGTCCTTGCCGCCGTGCGACTCGCTCTTGGGCTGCAGGCAGAGCTTGGCGTCGGGATACTTCTTGGCCAGGTCGGCCAGGTACTGGTCGAGGAAGGTCTTGGTGTCGGACTGCTGCTTGAGCTGCCCGCCCAGGATCTGCAGGGTGCCGTCCTGCTGGGGGCTCAAAAGGGTGACGCTGAGGTTGTCCTGGTGCAGCGTCTTCCAGCCCGGGGCGTTCACCTGGAAGCTGTTGGTCTTGATCATGTTGGAGCCACCGCCGCTGCGCGTGGGCGTGGGCGTGGGCACCGGCGTGCTGCTGGGCTGGGTGAAGGGCGCCGGGGTGCTTACCGGGGCGCTGGTCGTGTTGGCCACCGGGTGCGGAGTCGGGCTCGGGCGCAGGAGGATCGCCGACATGATCACGGCGGCGACCAGGATGAAGAGGACCAGGCCGCCGAGGATCCCGATGAGCAGCCAGGGCGACGTGCGGCTGACCGCGACCGCCTGCCCCGGTTGGGGCGCATAGTAAGGAGTCTGGTAGGCGGGCTGGTAGCCGGCGGGCGGCGGCGGCGAAGGCGCTGGTGGTGCGGGCGGTGGCGCGGCCAGGGCCAGGGGTTGGCCACAGTTCTGGCAGAACCGGTTGGCGTCCGGGTTCTGGGTCCCGCAGCGAGCGCAGACCGCCACTAGGCCGTCTCCGGGGGCGGGTGTGCGCGCGGGCGGCGGGCGCGCTTCACGTGCATGGGCGCCGCGGTCAGCGCCATCCCGCAGTTCGGACAGAAGCCCGACGCATAGATGTGGCGGTGGCAGCTGGGACAGATGGTCTCCGAATAGCCCAGGTGCGCGGCCTCCTCAAGCAGCGAGTGGTGCAGCAGGTAGCGCACGTAAATCAGCAGGCCGCCGACCACGATCGCCTGCCAGATCACGGGCACCAGGGGCGCCGCCCCCAGCTCTGCCAGCGCAGTGCTGCCGGCCGAAAAGGCGATGTGGGCCAGGACGGCGAGCAGGATGCCGCCCCACTCCCGCTTCGCGAAGCGACCGCGGGCGTGGCGCCAGATCGCCGCCACCACGATGCCGGTGGCGCTGGCCTGCATCAGCGGCTGGAAGACGGCGATGCTCATCAGGGGGTACACCCAGTTGCCGCCGTTGTCGACACGCATGGGCAGCGACGTCAGCACGGCGGAGAAGCGGATCAGGGTCTCGGCCACGCTGAAGCCGAGTCCGGCCGCAATGCCGAAGACCAGGCCGTCCACCGTCTCGCCGTAGGGTTCGCGCCCGCGCAGGACCAGCGCGGGCAGCGGCTTGACCACCTCCTGCAGGACCGGCACCAGGAGTGCTGCCAGGAACAGCGTGCCGAGGTCGGCGGCCAGGCCGGCGCTGGCCGTGACAGGGTTGACCAGCGCGTTGGTGATGACCGTCAGCACCAGCCCCAGCAGGAAGCCGCCGCCGATCGTGAAGCCGAGGACCAGGGCGGGCTCGTCGCGGTAGACCTGCGCCTCGTAGAGGTAGATCAGATAGAGGACGGGCACGAGGAAGGCGGAGACCAGGATGGCTGCCGTGATCAGGCCTGCCAGGTAGAGGATGAGGATCGCGGCCAGGCCGCCCAGGAAGGCCCAGCGAAACTCGTGCACCTTGTGCTGGCCGAGGTGCGGGAAAAGGGTCGTGAAGACGCTGGCGTGCACCACCGCCTCGCCCGGGTGGGCGGCGTAGCTGCGCTCGCGCAGCTTGGGGTCGCCGACGGCTTCGATCACGCCCTGATGGGCGCCGCAGCGCGTGCAGAAGACCCCGTCCGGCACGTCGTTAGCGCAGTGGTCGCAGCGCATGGCGCGGCGGGATTATGCGGCAAAGGAGGACGCGGGCCGAGCCCGCGCCCTCCGAGCCAGGGGGTCAGGAGTCTCTAGTTGACGGTGACCAGCGGCGAGACGGCCGTGTTGTCGGCGGGCAGCGCGTCGCGCGCGCCCACGATGCTGGCAACGGCCTCGAAGGTGACCGTGCCCAGCGTGGAATCCCCGCAGCGGGTGCCCGACGCCGTGTTGGGCGGGCAGGGTCCGGTGAAGGTGTAGCTGAAATCGAAACTGACGGGCTTGTTGGAGCTGACCGGCACCGCGTTGGTCAGGCTGCCCACCAGCTGGAAGCCGCCGGGCACGCTCCGGTAGAGGTCCACCTGGACCGTCTCCGGGTAGCGGTTGGAGACGACCTGGACACTGATCGGCTTGGTCTGGCCGGTCTTGGCGGTATTGGGGGTGCTGAACTTGACGATGGCGACGTCATGGGTCTTGACCGTCAGCGTCCGGCTGAGGGAACCGGTCCGGCCGTCGAAGGTGGTGATGGCGAGCGCGACCTGATAGCTGCCGTCGGCGGCGTAGTTGTGCTGCGGCGCTTGCGTCGCGGCCGTGGCGCCGTCGCCGAAGCTCCAGCTCCAGCTCTGCACGCCGACCCCGGCCGGGTCATAGGTGGTGTCCCAGAACTGGACGTTGTCGAAGATCGAGGGGTCGAAGGGATAGTTGGTCCAGCCCACCTGGGGCGGGGGAGATACCTCCAGGGTGAAAGTCAGCGGCCCCGCGGCGCCGAACAGCTGGAAAGTCTGGAAGTAGTAGGTCTGGCCGGCGAGCGCGCGCACTGTGGCCAGGCCGCCGTAGCTGCTGCAGGCCAGCTGTGAAAGGCTGCTCAGCGAGCTGCCGCTGTAGACCGCGACCACTGTCGTGAACATGCTCGTGGCTTGGGCGCTGACCGAGCCGGTGCCGACCGGCGTGTAGGAGTACCAGACGCTGCGGCCAAGCCCGCCGTACGCGCAGGTCGGCGTCGGCTCTCCCGCTTCCGACGAGGCGAGCGTTGTATCGGGATGGTCCGTGTAGGGCAGGCTGCCGATGGCGGTGGCGCCGGCAAAGCTGTCGTTGGCCGGGGGGCCCGCCACATTCAGCACCAGGTTTCCGCTGAACAGGGTGCCGCCGAAGCAGCAGGTGCCGACCATCAGGTAGTAGGTCGTGTTGGCCGCGGCGCTGAAGCTGAGCGAGGACGAGTAGCTGCAGGCGACCGGGTTGAGCAGCCCCGGGCTGCCCGTGTAGACGGACGGGACCGCGAAGTAGGTACTGCCGTTGGTGTTGATCGTCAGCGTCTCGTTCTGCGCCGGGGTGAGGCTGAACCAGACGGAGCCGGAGTTGTAGCAGAAGCCGGGGTCGTCGACCGCCGTCGACGCTCCGCTGACGTCCATGCTCGTCGAATAAGGCACGGCTGCAATCGCGATCGCGCCCGTGATGTCGTCGTTGGCGGGCGCCGCCAAAGCGGTGAGGGGGGCTGCCGACACGGCCGAGATCACCCCGAGGGCCATCCCGACCAGGCCGGCCAGGGCTCGCTTCATGGCTGTGACTCCTCCCGAATTCGGGCCCTGACAGGCCCGTCGGGGGGATGCTGGTGCAGCCCTCGCGGCTGCACATCGTGGTTATTACGTAGGCGCCGTGCTGGTGGTGCTGCGCAGACCGCGCTCGACGACCCAGGTCGCGACCTGGGCACGGGAGCTGAGACCGAGCTTGTTCATGATGTTCTGCACGTGCGTCTCCGCCGTGCGGATGGTGATGAAGAGGCCGGCGGCGATCTCCTTGTTGCTGCGGCCTTCCGCCACCAGGCGGGCGATCTCCAGCTCACGGGCGGTCAGGTTCTGGGCCGGCGAAGGGGACGCCGTCGCGCCGAGCGCTTCTGCGATCGCGGCCGGCAGGCTGAGGGCGGCCCCAGCCTCGTCGGCCTCCTGGGCGCGTCTCGGCCCGAGCGCCTGGCGAGAGGGCTCGAGGATGGCCTGGATGGCGGCGGTCCAGGGTCTGGAGGCCGCCGACTGCATGCGCAGGCGTTGCGCCCGGGCGGCGCCCGCCAGGCGCACCGCGCGCTGGTTGTGGTGCGCCGCCGACGCCAGGGCCGCAAAGCCTTCCAGCCACATGGGGATGCCGACCTGGTTGCCCTGGTCCTGGCTGAAGCGCAGCCCCTCGGTGCAGATGGCCTCCGCCCGCTCGAGGTCGGCGCTCAGGAAGGCGGCCACCGCCAGGTTGCGAAGCGCGCGGTAGACGCCGGTCGGATCGCCGAGCGTCCGAGAGATGGCGAGGGCCTCCTCCGAAATCTTGACAGCCTCCTCGAGGCTGCCCTCCTGCCCGGCGACGAGTCCCAGATAGCCGAGGGCCCGGGTGACGCCGTAGGGATTGCCCAGGCGTCGTTCCAACGCGAGGCCCTCCTGCAACAGCTGCCTGGCTTCCGCGCTGTCGCCATCGGCGTGCACCAGCTGGCCCAGGCCCACCAGCGCCAGTCCCAGCTCGGCCTCGTAATCGCCGGCCCTGGCTTTGGCGACCGCCTCTCGATAGTGCGCCCCGGCCGCCTGGTAGTCGCCCTGGTAGAACTCGATGTCCGCCACGGCGACCAGTGCGGCCGCCCTGTCTCGGCCCGGGGCGTCCGGCGCCGCCTGCAGGGCTGCGTCCAGCCACCGCCGGGCCTCGCGGAGGTAACCGTGCTGCAGCCAGAATTCGCCCAGGGCGGCCGCCAGCCGCAGGGCCTGCTCGGGCGCCTCGTCGAGGCTGCGCTGGATGGCGGCGCGGACATTGGCCTGGTCCTCCGCCATGCGCTCGAGCCAGGCCTGGTGGTCCGCGCGATCATCGCCGAGGACCAGGCTTTCGTAGAAGGCCTGGTGCCGGGCCTCCAGCGCCGGCTTCTCGCCGCTGTCCAAAAGGCGCTCGCGGGCGTACTCGGCGATGGCGTCGAGCATCCGGTAGCGGCTGCGCGGGCCGTCCGGCTGGGCCGCCAGGACCATCGACTTGTCGACCAATCCGGCGAGGGCGTCGAGCACCCCCAGCCCCTGGCCGCACACGACCTCGGCCGCATCCAGGCCGAACCCGCCCTGGAACACCGCCAGCCGGCGGAACAGGGCTTGCTGCTCAGGGCTCAACAGCGCGTAGCTCCAGTCGATCGTCGCGCGCAGCGTGCGCAGGTCGAGGCGCTGGTCGAGTCGGGCCAGGATCTGCTGGGGCGGCAGGACGCGGGCGAGCGCGGCGGCCAGCTCGACAGCCAGCGGGATGCCCTCCAGGCGTTCGCAGATCTGTGCCACGGCGGTGGCGTTGGCGCCAGAGAGCTTGAAGCGGGGCTCGACCGCACGGGCGCGATCGGCGAAGAGCGCTTCGGCTTCGGAGGCCGCCAGGGCCGGCACCCGGAGCACGATCTCCCCCGGCACGCCGAGGGGTTCGCGGCTGGTGGCGAGGACGTAAAGATCTGGGCAGGCGCGCAGCAGTCGTCCGGCCAATTCGGCCGTGGGCGTCACCAGGTGCTCGCAGTTGTCGAGGAGGAGGAGCAGCCGGCGGCCGCCGAGCTGGGCGGCGAGCACTTCCAGAGGCTCCTGCTGCGCTTCTCGGTAGCCGAGGGCCGCGGTCACGTGCTGGGAGACCAGCTCGGGCCGGCTCAGGAGGCCCAGCTCGACCAGCCACACACCGTCCGGGAACTCAGGCAGCAGGCGCGGAGCGAGTTCCAAAGCCAGCCGCGTCTTGCCGCTGCCGCCGGGGCCGGCGAGCGTGAGCAGCCGCGTCTCGGCGAGCATCCGCCGCGCCTCGGCCAGCTCGGTCCGGCGCCCGATGAACCGAGTCAGCGGCGCCGGCAGGTTGTGCGTCCTGCGACCCTCGATAGGCCCCGACCCCCGCGCGGACCATAGCAGCCGAAGTCGCGATCAGGACGGCGGATTCAAAGCCGGGATCGACATCCGGTTCCGGATGCTAAAAAGGCTGCGGTGCCGGTCAGCTCATTGGAGGCCCGCGTCGACGCCCTTTTTGCGTCCGGGCAGCCGTTCGATCAGCTCGTGCGCGACCTGCTGGCGCTGGTGAGTGAGGCCACGGGGCTCTCCACCACATACCTGGCGCGCGCACACATGCGCGTGGACGAGCAGGAGATCCTCTACTCGCACAACGTCGCCCAGGACCTCTTCGTGCCCGAGGAGATCACGATTCCGTGGTCCGAGGGCGTCTGCAGCTTCGTCCACGAGGGGCGGGCGCCCGAGTTCACGGACAACGTGCCGCGCGACATCCCGGACAGCACGGTGGCCCGCATGCTTGGCTACCGCAGCTTCCTGTCGCTGCCGGTCTTTCGCCGCGGCCAGTTCTACGGGACGCTGTGCGGGTGCAGCGCGCACCCGGTGCGCATCTCGCCGCGCACCCTGCAGCTGATCCGCCGCTGCGCAAACCGTGTCGGCGACCTGCTGCCCGACGACGAGGACTGACTGACCGGCCCTCAGCTCCCGGCCTCGAGCTCCGTTGCCTTCCGCCGGATCTCTTTCTCGATCGCGGCCGCCGGCAGCGGCCGGTCGGGATGAAAACGAAGCGTCGATCGGTGGTCGAGGTAGCCGCGCAGCTCCTCGGGCACCTCGGCGTCGACGTGGGCGAGGCCGTAGACCGCGACGTGCTTGGTCGCCGATGCGAAATGCAGCAGCCGCTGCCCGGCGAGCAGGTACGACGGCATGCCGTAGCTCAGCCTTTCGACCGCCATAGGGGCGGCCCTCCGCACCAGCTCGCGCAGCTGGCGCAGCATTTCCTGCTGCGCGGGCGGCGCATTCTGGATGTAGGTATCCACGTCGCTGGTCATGGCTACCCGAGGACTTCGCGCAGCTTGCGGGCGAAGGCTTCCGGCTGCCCGGGGTATGGCGAATCGGCGCTGGCGAAACCCCCGTGATGACTGGGAAAAACCGTCGGTTCTTGACCCAGCCGTTCGGCGATCGCCGCTGAGGTGCGCCCCGTGAGGATGCCCGTCGACTCCTCTCCGACGGCGATCACGATCCGCGTCGGCGCCGCCGCCAAGGCCTTGAAGTCGGGCTGGTAGCTGCTGACCGGCCAGGAGCGCTCCGAGAGCAGCGGGTCGCCTCGCTGCCCATGGTCGTCGGCTGGCAGGCCGAACTGGGCGGGATCCGGAGCCGGCCGCGCGAGGAAGTCGTCAGTGAACTCGCCGCGCCACGAGGTCATCGCGATGAAGGCTGCCATGCCGGCGCCCCAACCCCGCGATTCGTAAGCGTCCCTGACGCCGACCTGGGCACGCCGGGCGGCGTCCGCGTCCGGGAGCACTGTGAAGATCGGCGGCTCGTGGGCCACCAGGGTCTTCACGTCATTCGGGTGCGCGGCCACCAGCGCCAGCGCGGTCACGGCGCCGCCGCTGCTCGCGAACATGTCCACCGGGCCCGCGCCGAGGGCGTCGATGATGGCGTGCACATCGTTTGCCTGCACGCCGGGGACGTTCTCGACCCGGCCGTCCTTGCGGGTGCTGCGGCCCAGGCCGCGGGGATCGTAGGTGACGACGGTGCGGTCGGGGAAGTAGGACGCCAGGGCGCGGAATCCACTGGCATCCATGGGCTGGCCGATCATGAACAGCGGCGGGCGTCCGTCGGCGGTCGGCAGCGGACCATTGACGTCGTAGACGATGTCGGCCTCTGCGCCTTCGAGCCTGTGCGTCAGCATCTCAGTCACCGCTCACCGCATCGACGAGCTTGCCGTTTCTGGACAGGTCGGGATCGGTGCAGGCGGCGAGGTTGAAGCAGCACGGTCGCCGCTTTCCGTTCTGCAACTTCGAGATGGTCACCTCCACTCTGCGTCGGCGCGTCTCGACATTCCTCGTCGCATTGATCCAGCGAACCCACTCCCAACGCGCCATGGGCGTGATGTCGCTCCAGATGTCACGGATAGACGGCGGAGCCTCCGCGAGCGCGACCCGCAGATCCTCCGGCAGGTCCGGCTCCGGCCAATCCTTGAGCGGCTCGACTTCGACGATCAGCGTGTCGGCGGCGCTGCGCCTGTGATCAAGTCTCATCCAGTGCCCCGACCGGCCGTCCGGCTCCAACACAGTCTGGAATCGACGCCCGTTGAGCGTTGCCTCTACGGCGACCTGACCGCGCGAGGGCAGCTTCCTGCTGGCGGCCTCAGGCAGGCGCAGAACCGTCCAACGGTCGATCGTTCGGGGCTTGGCGTCAAAGCGAATCGTCACCGCTTCGATGGTAATAAAGCCGTGTGATCCTGCCGAACGAGCGCGATCCTCGCCTGGTGACGATCCGCCGCGGCGGAACGCTGACGGATTCCGATCACCAGCTCCTCGCGCTGTGGGCCGCGGACTGCGCGGAGCACGTGCTGCACCTCTTCGAGCGCGCGCGTACCGACGACGTTCGGCCGCGGCGGGCGATCGCACTCGCGCGGGCTTGGGCGCGGGGCGAGATCAAGATGACCGAATCTCGCACCGCGGCGGGCCATGCCAACGGCGCCGCTCGAGATTTGCGCGGGGCGCCCCGGCATGCGGCCTACGCCGCCGCCCAGGCGGCGGCCGTGGCGCACGTCGCGGCGCACGACCTGGGTGCGGCGGCCTACGCCATCAAGGCTGCACGGGCCGCCGCCCCGGAAGGTCTCGGCGACGAGGCCGGGCGACTCGAGTGCCGGTGGCAGCGGGAGCAGCTGCCCGAGGCGATTCGCGACCTCGTCCTTGATGACCAGCGTTTGCGGAACGACATCTGCTGGTCGGTGTTCGAGGACTGCTAGCCCTCGGGTGCCAGCTCGGCCACCAGCTTCCGGACCCGAGCCTCGATCTCGTCCCTGATCCGGCGGACGGTCTCAATGTCCTTCCCGGCCGGGTCTTCGAGTTCCCAATCCTCGTAGCGCTTGCCCGGGTAGAACGGACAGGCGTCGCCGCAGCCCATCGTGACGACCACGTCCGCGTGCCGGACCGCACTGTCCGCGAGCAATTTCGGCTGCTCTCCCGCGATGTCGATGCCCTTTTCCCGCATCGCGGCCACCGCGACCGGGTTCACCCTGTGCGCCGGCTCGCTGCCGGCCGAGAGGACTTCGATCCGGTCGCCCGCGAGCTGCTTCAGGAAGCCGGCCGCCATCTGACTGCGACCGGCGTTGTGCGCGCAAACGAAGAGGACGGTCGCGCTAATTCGTGCTTACCACCTTGAGCTTGGGGTGGTCGCGCCAGGCCGGCATCTCGCGCATGTACTCGCGCGTGCGCGCTTCCGCGTCCGTGCGATCGAGCCCGTCCTTGCGCATCGCCCACTGTGTCATGCGCTCGAACCGCTCCTCGAATGGATGCAGCGCACCGGAATCGTCGGTGCAGTACTGGCAATAGTCGGTGTCGGCACGCCGGCTCCCCAGCGTGAGCGGCATGCCGCAGCTCAGGCACTTCTCCGGATTTGCGCTCATGAGACTTTCTCCTCCACTTTGTCGGTGCTGCTGCCCGCCGCCGCCAGCAGCTTGGACAGGCCGTTGACGATCTGCCGCCGTGTTCTCACGTCGAGGGCGGCGACAGCCGCGATGAATGGATCGGGTCCGCGGCGATCGGGCACGGCTGCCAGCCGGCGTTTGCCTTCCTCGGTCAGCCAGACGAACACCCGACGGTGATCGCGCTCATCGCGCATCCGGGCCACCAGGCCTTTGGCTTCGAGCCGATCGATCAGCTCGGTCGCGGCAGCCCGTCCGATCCGGAGGTGCTCCGCCTGCTCGCCGACGGTGAGCGGGCCCGAGGCGGCGAGATGCCGGAGCACCTGGAGCATCCGCGGTGTCAGCCCCGATCCGTCCACGCGCTGCTTGGGTGACGTGAAGCGGTGCCACATCTGGCCGTACAGGCCGGAGATCTGGCGCGCTGCCTCCTCGGGATCGGCGAGATCGTTCGCCACGAACATTTCGCTACGAACTATACCGCCAGTTCATGCTCACCGTCAAGCCATTCTCGGTATCCACGCTGGCCGACCCGGCCGGCCTCTCGCGCTCGGCCTTCGCCGAACGCTTTCGCGCCGCGCCAGATGAATCGCCCATCCGCTACCTGACCCGGTATCGGTTGGAGAAGGCGGCGAGCTACCTGCGCACCATCGACGCCGGCCTGCGCGACATCTCGCGCAGTACCGGCTACGAGTCGGAGGTGTCGATCAGCAAGGCATTCCGACGCTGGTACGGCATGTCGCCGGGCGCCTGCCGGCGCTCGAAAGTCGCGCTCAGTTCGACACGCGGTACTTGATATGCGTGACGCCGGGGGCGTCGATGGCCCGGAGCTGTTCAAGCTTGATCTCCGGCCCGACTCCTTCCAACAAACGCGCGCCTGAGCCGAGCAGCAGGGGCACGAGGTTGACGTCGAGCTCGTCGAGCGCACCCGAGGCGAGGTACTGGTTGATGATCGAGGCGCCACCCCCGATGAAGACATCCTTGCCGCCGGCGGCCGCACGCGCCTGAGCGAGAGCCGATTCGACTCCGTCGGTCACGAAAGTGAAGGTGGTGTCGGAGAGCCTCAGCGGCTCACGCTCATGATGGGTGATCACGAAGACGGGCATGTGGAACGGAGGGTCCTCATCCCACCAGCCCATCCATGACTCGTCCGCCGGGCCGCCCTCGGGAGGTCCGAACATGCCGCGTCCCATGATCTGGGCGCCAACATTCTCAGTCGCCTCTCGCACGACCGCGCTGCTCACGTTTTCCTCGCCGCCCTCCATGCCGTGCTGCTCGCGCCACACCGTGAGACGCGTCACCCAGCTGTGGAGCTGCTCACCGCCGACACCGAGTGGGCTCTGCCGGCTCTGGTCGGGACCGGCCACGTAGCCGTCGAGTGACATCGAGATGCCGGCTCTTACCTTGCTCATGTCCGTATTTGACGGGCGCGCGCTCTCAAACTCATCGGTGGTTCAGCCGAGTTGTTCCGCGAGTCCTATGAGAAGGCCTTCGGGCCCGCGGATGTAGCAGAGGCGGTACGTGTTTTCGTACTGGACCACTTCACTGCTGACGAGCTCCGCGCCGTGTTTGTGGAGTCTCTCGAGTGTGTCATCCAGGTCGTCAACGGCGAACATGACGCGCAGGTAGCCGAGCGCGTTCACCGGGGCCGTCCGATGATCCGCAATCACCGGCGGCTCGAGAAAGCGCGAGAGCTCGAGTCGGCTATGGCCGTCCGGCGTGCGCATCATGGCGACCTCCACGCGCTGGTCGCCCAGGCCGGTGACCCGTCCCGCCCACTCCCCTTCGATCATGCCTGTCCCTTCCAGCTCTAGACCGAGCTCGCGAAAGAACTCGATGGTCGATGGGAGGTCGTCGACCACGATGCCGACGTTGTCCATGCGTTTGAGTCCCACGGGCCCAATCTACCCGGACGAACGGGACCTCATTTGCCTCTCATCTAAGCCACCCGCTCCCCCGGCTCACGCAGAGCGAGCGACCGGGTCGAAAACACCGCGTTCAGGTAGTCGCGCACCGCGGAGCCGCGGGCGGCGACGTAGCCGTCGGGGCGGATGAGAAGCGTCTCCTTACCCCTGACGACATCAAGGTGCTCGGAATACCGTTCGACATCGACCAGCGGCATCGGCGTCACGAGAACATGCTTTCGCGAGCGCAGGGCTTCGTACAGCCGCTTGCCACCGACTTGAAGATCCGGCATGCTGTCGCCGGCCGCGGCTCCGACCGCCAGCGGCCCGGACCTGTACGAAACGTGCAGCTGACCGGTTCGGCGCGTGGCGCGCCGTTGGATGACGGGCAGCCTGGATGCGATCGGCACGACCGTGTCCCGCAACAAGCGCTTGACCGGGTTGGTGATCCGGGCCATGGCGACAATGCCGTCGGTCAGCTTCAGCACTCCCTCGGCCACCGGGCGCCGCTCCGCCTCGTAAGTGTCGAGCAGCCACGCGGGCGAGGAGCCTGAGAGCACCAGGCCCAGCTTCCAGGCCAGGTTGAAGGCATCCTGGATCGCGACGTTCATGCCCTGACCGCCGGCAGGAGTATGGACGTGAGCGGCGTCACCCGCCAGGAACACCCGGCCGCCCCGGTAACGGTCGGCCAGGCGCAGTTGGCAACTGAAGTCAGTGAGCCAGATCGTGTCCGACAAGACCAGCCTGCGCGGTGCGCGCTGGTCCAGGAGGGCCTGGATCTCCGCCAGAGTGGGATTGCCAGCTGCTCGCTCGCCCACGAAAGGCAGCACGACGCGCCACAGACCTCCAGGCAGCGGGAGCAGGACCACCGCCCCGCCCCGGGAGCGGAAGAAGGCGTGCGATTCGTCCGGCGCCGCGCTCCAATTGAGGCGGCCGTCTGCCATGAGCCACCGCTCCGGGTAGGGACGCCCTTCGAACTTCAGACCCAGTCCGTGGCGCACCCGGCTGTGCGGGCCGTCGCAGCCGACCAAGTAGTCCGCCCTGATCGACTGCACCGCTCCTCCGGAGTCCTTGACCTGTGCCACGACACCGGTTGCGCTCTGTTCGAAGGCCAGCAGCTCGGTCCGCGCCGTCACTTCGCCTCCGAGTTCAGCGATCCGCTCGCGCAGGATGAGCTCGGTCTCCCGCTGGGGAATCCCGAGCCCGTAGCCGAAGCGTGAGCCGTTGTGGCCGAAGCCCAGCGTCACCAGCTCCCTTCCGTCAACGTACATGTGCATGCGCCGCATGGGCTGACCCGCCACGACCATCCGGTCGGCAATACCCGCGGCGTCGAACAGCTCGAGCGACCTCGCGTGGAGAGCGAGGGCGCGAGACTCGGTCACGGCGCCTCCGCGCTGATCGATGATCACGGTGGAGACGCCCTGGGCGAGGAGCTCCGAACCCAGTGTCAAGCCTGCCGGTCCCGCCCCTACCACCAACACCTGGACCCTGTACTCGCCCACCTCTTGTTCCTCCTCTGACCGCAGCTGCGGTTGTCGAGGTGACGGTAGATTTCGGACCCCGGCCCAGCATCGTGGGAAGTACGGATCGGCTGTACTGAAAGTTCTAGAGGATCCTGCGGGCGGTCAGCCAGGCGGCAACCTGGGCTCGCGAATTGAAGCCGAGCTTGTCGCAGATGTTCTTCACATGTGACTCCACCGTGCGCTCGGAAAGGAAGAGCTTGCCCGCGATCCCCTTGTTCGAAAGGCCTCGAGCAACCAGCTCGGCGACCTCGACCTCGCGCCTGGACAGCGGATGGTCGGGCGTCCCCGGCGGCGCGAAGAGCTTGTCGAGCCGCTCGAGGTCGGGCCGGGCACCAAGCCTGACGAACGTCTTGCGCGCGACCTCCGCCTCGAGCAGGGCCGCCTCCTCGTCGTGGAGCTTGCGGCAGGCCTGGCCGATGAGCAACCGGGTCCTGGCCGCCTGGTAGGGGGCGTCAAGCGACTGCCAGATCTCGCCGGCCTCACGTAGATTCTGGAGCGCCCCCTGTAACTCGCGCTGGGCCAGCAGCGTCGCACCCCGCGCCTGGCAGGCTGCCGCGCGCAAATACTCCGAAGCGGTGGCGGCAGCGATTCCGGCCAACTCGGCTACGCCGGCCTGTGCCGCGGCGGAGTCGCCTGCGGCGAGCATGATCTCGACGTAGCCCGGCAGGATCTCGGCCCGAGCGGCATGGCCTTGGGCTTCCGACAGAGCGCGTCGCACGGACGCCGCTGCAGTGTCGAGGCGCCCCTGCTCCCAGCGCAGCAGCGCCAGTCCCGGCTGCGGGCTGCGACCCAGCTCTCCGCTTTTCACATACGCCGCCTCGGCTTCGGCAAAGCGGCCTGAGAGCCGGTGCAGCTCACCCTCGTGGTAGGCCGCGACCCCGGCAGACGGATGCGGCGGAGGGCTCGACAACCGCTGGCGTGCGTTGGTCATGTGTTCCAGAGCCTTCGGCCAATCACCCGTGTGCAGCAACACTTCGGCCTCGTAGACGAGGCACTCGCCGCGGTACATCTCGAGCCCCGGCTGCGATTCACACCATCGCTCGAGGGCCGCGGTCCATTCGCGCGCGCGGCCGACGTCATATATCTGGCGGAGGCCGACGATGACGCTGCAGTACACGCACCCGAGGACTATCGGCGCGACCTGGCCGGTGGTAATCGCGACCATGACCTCATCCATGACCGCGCGCGCCCCTTCGATGTCCCCCTTGAGTAAGAGCGCTCGACCCTGACCTTGGCGGGCGAAGGTGATGAGGTCTTCGTCACCGAAGCGCTTGGCGATCGCGATCGTCTCCGCGTGAATGCGGTATGCAGCCGACGGATCGCCCTCCTGGCCGGCGCGGATCGCAGCTGGAATCCTCAGGTAGCCACGTTCGACACAGTCGAGACCCGCCTCATCCAGGATCCGCTGCCCGCGAGCAAACCATCCGTTGGCCCGCGGCATCTCGCCGCGCAAGAACAAGGCCATCCCCACCCAGAAAGCGGCGCGCGCCGCACGGTCGACGTCCCCCCCGTTCAATGAAGATGTGGTGAGCACGTTCCCACACGGCTGGGCCCTCGACATCGACACTGAGCAGGAACTCGGCGTTGGCCAGCGCCTCGTAGTCCGCTGGTTCGAGGGGCGCAGCCGCCTCGGCTGCCGCCAGCAGATCCCGTGCCTCCCGCCACCGCCTCTGGCGGTAGGCTTCCCTACCCGCGGCAAGCGCGGCCGCGGGCACTGCCGCCGCCTCTCGCTTCATCGCGTACCGAGATTGTGGTCGGTGGGACCGCCGGTGTCTCGAATCGCCGCATCCGTCGCTGCACGCGGGTATGCTGGCATACCATGAGGCGCACCACCGTGAAGCTGCCCGACGAGCTCGACGGGCGGCTTAGGCATGAGGCCGATCGGCGCGGAATGACCGTATCCGCACTCACCAGGGAGGCGATCGAAGCACACCTGCTCGGCCGCTCTTCAAAGCGCAAACTGGGTGCGCCTGGCCACAGCGGCAGGGCTGATGTGTCGCGCCGCATCGAGGAGATCCTGCGGTCCGAGCTCGCCGATCGCTGATCGTCGACGCCGGTCCCCTCTACGCGGCCTACGACGCCGACGACTCCGAACACGCCCGTTGTCGCCAGCTCCTTCATAGCCACGCTGGGCCACTGGTGGTCCCGATCCTCGTCGTCACCGAGGTGGCACACCTGATCGGGACGCGCATGGGTGTTGAGACGGAAATCCGGTTCCTTGGAGACCTAGCGTCTGGTGAGCTGGTGACGGAGCCGGTCGCCGCTGCCGACTGGATTCGGATCGCCGAACTTGTCGGGGCATACCGGGATCTCCCGCTCGGGACGGTGGACGCCTCGCTCGTCGCGACGGCAGAACGACTGCAGATCGAGACTGTCGCCACCCTCGATCGGCGGCACTTCTCAGTCGTCCGTCCCACGAACGCTGCGGCCTTCGCGCTCATTCCTTAACCCCACGAAAACGGTATGGAGCCCGTGGCTGGCACAGGTGGCAGCGCGCTCAGGTTCGCTTGTGAGACCGGGGGGTCCCGAGGTCGTCTACCGAGTCCGCAACGGGCGGCCGGCGACCGGGTAGTCGCGGCCGCCCGCATGCACCTTCGAAACGGCGAGCCAGGCGAACATGACCGCACTCATTACCGGGAGCGCGATTGCGTATAGGGCAATGCTCGCCGAAAGCGCGACGGCCCCGATCAGCCCGAGCCGGCCCGCGGCCTCATGCTGGCGTGCATAAGCGCTGAGATTGGTCGGTACAGCGGCGAAAGGAAGTGCTGGGTCGTGGACGGCGTGGGCGGCGTGGTCCATCCCCGTCAGACCGAGCTGATTAGCCGGTACCTCGTGCCGCGACCACGCGGCCGGATTGACGTTCTCCAGGGCGCGATGTATGGCCGCGGGCCCGCAGCCGTGGCTCGACCTCGGCCTCCAGGTACTCGTCGATGATCTCGAGCGGCCGGTACGACGCCAGCTCGTCGCGCAGCGCCTGCGCCCGCGCCTTGAAAGACGGCTCGGTGAGCACCCGGTCTGTGGCCTTGGCTATCCGCCGCGGGCTCGGCGACTCGGTGCGCAGGTTGACGCCGGCGCCGCAGTACTCGACCCGGGCGTTGATGTCGTTCTTGCCCTCGCGGACGCCGGCCACCACCAGCGGCACGCCCCGGGACAGGCTGAGCAGGACGCTGCCGTGGCCGCCGTTGCAGACGAACACGTCGGCCCGCTCGAGCACAGCCCCGAAGTCGACGTAGTCGTGGACGGCCACGTTCTCCTGGGGAAAGCGCCGGCGGAGCGACTCCGTGTTCCTGTGCCCGGTGGCGACGACCAGCAGCACCCCCGTGTCGACCAACGCTTCGACGGTGGGAACGATGAGCTTGCCGGGATCGACGTTGTCGATCGTGCCCTGGGAGACCAGCACCACGCGGCGGTCGGGACCGGCCTGGGCCAGCTCTCGAGGGATCTCGGCCGCACGCGACCGGTGGGTCGGGAGCAAGCCCGCGAAGCGCACGCTGGGCGGCCGGTGACGTCCCGGCAACTCGAAGCCGGGCACGCTGTTGGCGAAGCTCGCATGGGGCGCGGCGTAGGCCTCTGCGAGCAGGCGCCCGGTGATCGGGGCCACCCCGTGCTCGGCCAGGACCTGGTTGTAAAGACGGCGTCCGTGGTTGAAGACCATCAGGTCCATGGCGGTGTTCAGCGCGCGGTAGAAGAGGCGCCCGGCGGGCGTCCGGGCCGGCCGGCAGCCCATGAAGTTCGGCGGCTCGTCGCGCGAGATGTTGAGCAGTCCTCCCGGACCGATGCTCATCACTTGCTTGCCCAGCACCTCGCGGACCAATCGCGCCGCCGTCCAGGCGCCCTCGGTGACGAGGACGTCGAACGGGAAGCTCCGGTCGATGTCGCGGACGTCCTCGAAATAGGGCGTCATGTTGCTGCTGAAGACGTGCTCGAAGTCGAAGCGGATCAGCGCCGGCCCCTTCAGCTTCGCCCGTCCAGGGAAGAGCTCGGCCAGGTTCGCGCCGTTGATCTCCCGGGCTCGCTGGAACGGATAGTGCTCGATGCCCATCTCGCTGAGACGGCGGGAGTAGCCCAGCCCCGTGTACCAGCGCACGTCGTGACCAGCGTCGCGTAGGTGGACCGCCAGCCCGCTCAGCGGGTTGAAGTGGCCGTCGGCGGCGGTGGTGGCGAAAAGGATGCGCATCAGGCCCTCGCCGCCTCGCCGGCGAGCGGCACCGCCGGCGGCGCCAGGTCTGCCACCTGCCGCGTCGCCCAGCTCGCCTCCATGGCGGCGGCGTCCTGCTGCATGCGCGTGAGGGCCAGGCAGCCGGCGCTGAGAAGGAAGGCGGCCGGGCCGAGCAGCAGCATGCTCTGCCCGAGGTCGCCGCGGGTGAGGTCGGTGAGGACGCCGACCACGATCGGGCTCAAAGCGCTGCCCACGAGCCGGCTGAAGGTGAGATTCATCGATCCTGCGGTCGCTCGCAGCGAGGGCACGATCACGTTCTGCAGGATCACGATTGGGGCCATGACCGCCGCCGCCGAGCTGACGCTGAAAGCGAGCATCGCCACCGCGAGCACCGGCACCGAGGGAGCCGTGAAGATCGCGGCCGCGGCCCCGGCCGCGAGCAGAGTGCCGACGAGGCCGACCTCGACCGCCGCCCGCGCGGTGCGGCGTGCCCGCCAGTCGATCATCCCGCCGATCAATGGCGCCGCCACGACCACGGCGGCCAGCTGCACGCCGCCCACCAGGCCGCCCGCCTGGGCCACGTCGAGCCGGTACCGGTGCTGGACGTACAGGGGCAGGAAGGTGAGGATGGCAAAGCCGAAGTTGGCCGCGGCGCCGGCCGCCGCCGCCGCCACGAAGGTGCGGACCCGAAGCAGGCGGCCAAATCCACGCAGGCCGGCGTCACGCGTCGCCGCCAGCCGCGGACCGGAGCTCTCGGCGGCGCCCCGCAACGGCTCGCGGATGGTGAAGGCGAGGAGCCCCAGCAGCAGTCCCGGCCCGCCGGCCACGAAGAAGGCCGCCCGCCAGCCGAACTTGAGACCGACGACGCCGCCTACGATGAACCCGGCGCCGACGCCGAGCCCGGCCAGCGCGAGGACGGCGGCGTTGGCCCGGCCGCGGCTGTGCTTGGTGAAGTAGTCGCCGATCAGCGAGGTGCCCGCGGGCTGGTTGCTGGCCTCCCCGATGCCGACCATGCCGCGGACCAAGAGCATCTGTACGAAGCTTTGGGTCACGCCCGTAAGCAGCGTGAACAGGCTCCAGACGAGTACGCCGAGGCCGATGACCGTCCGCCGGCTGCCACGATCGGCCCAGACGCCGAGCGGGAGGGCGCCGAGGCCGAGCGCGACGGTGAAGGCGGCGTTGAGGAGCCCGATCTGGGTGAAGCTGAGACCGAACTCGGCCTTGATGCCGCCCTGCACGGCGGGCAGCACCGTCATGTCCGCTGTGGTGAAGAAGCCCGTCGCCGACAGCAGGGCCACCGCCCAGATCGCGTGCCAGCGCACCCGTCCTCGCGGCGGCTCGGTGACCGGTGGCTTCATTGTGTTCCCTCCCTCCTTTCTTGCGGCCGCTCTGGCATCAGCACGAAGCGCAACTCCGAGACCGCGTCCCGCGCCTGCGCGCCGGGCGGCAGGTTCGGCCGGATGGCGCTGTCGAAGAATCGCTGGAAGTCCTGGCGCGAATCCCAGATGGAGACGATGCGCCAGCCTTGTTCGGCGGGGCCGTCGGCGTGGACGACGAGGCCGGGCTGCCGGCGCAGTCGGGTCATCATGGGCGCCCACTGCTGCGCCTCGACGCTGGTCACACCCGGAAGATCGCTGATGACCAGGACTGCCATCTCGCGGCAGAGGCTAGGGCCGCCGGGCGGCTGCCGCCGCGGGAAAGTACTCAGTCAGGTACTCAATTTGGCGGCCCGCTCGGCCGACCAGGCGGCGATCTGGGCGCGGGAGTCGACGCCCAGCTTGTCCAGGATGTTCTTGACGTGGTTTTCAGCGGTGCGCTCGCTGATGTGGAGGCGCTCGCCGATAGCCCGATTCGTCAGGCCATTCGCGACCAGGGCCGCGATCTCGAGCTCGCGGTTCGAGAGCGGCGTGGCGCGACCGCGCGGATGCCGCAGCTGGTCGAGGTCCGCCGCGACCATTCTCGCCAGCGGCCGCATGCCCAGTCGCTCGGCAGTGTCCTGGGCCCGCTCCAGCAAGGGTAGGGCGGCGCCCAGGTCCCGGGGCGAGCCGCGGCGTCGGAGCAGGCGCGCGAGGTGAAGGCGCGCGATCGCCTCGAACGGCGGCGAGCCGATGTCGGCGGCGGCGGCCAGCGCCTGGCGGAGGAACCGCTCGGCTTCCTCGAAGCGGCCGAGTACCGCGGCCAGCTGGCCGCAGTAGAGCGCCAGCGGACCGTCGTAGCCACCGAGCGGACCCCGCACGACGTGAAGCTCGGAAAACGGGGCCACACGCTCGTACACGAGCGCCGCCCACTCGCGGTCCTCGAGGGCGGCGGCGACCCTTGCCTCGCCGGCGGTCACGATCAGCCACATGTCCGGAGGGCTTGGGGGGACCGCGCCGGCACCGCCCGGCCAGACCTCGCGCAACTCAGCCAGTCGGCCCTGTTCGGCGAGGTAGCTCGCGTACCAGAGCCGGGCACCGCCCGCGGCCAGCTCGTCCCGGAGCTCCGCTTCGCCGGAGGTGTCGCCGGTGCGCCCGGCGGCCAGGTGCCTCAGCACCAGGCCGACCATGCCGGCAGGGTCGAAGCCTCCACGGCGCGCGATCGCCAGCGCACGCTCCGCCGCGTCGACCGCATCGCCATAGCGGCCGTCGATCAGCGCCAGGCTGCCGAGCGCCAGCTCCAGGCGCCAGCGCGCCAGCGGCTCCTTGATGCGGTCGACGGCGTCAGCCAGGGCGGCCAGCTCGGTGTCGGCCTGGGCGCGCAGGCCGAGCTCCCAGGAGGCACCCAGCCTCCAGCTATGCGCCCAGACGGCGACCGAGGAGTCGGCGCTCTCGCGCGCGACCTCGACGGCCTCCTGGCTCAGCGCCAGTCGCATCCGGGCCAGCTCGGGCGCGCCGGTGATCTCCCACTCCTTGGCTTGAAGAGCAAGAAAGCGCGCCTCGGGATCTCCGGTTCGCCTGGCTTCCGCCAGCGCCCGATCCGCCAGGCCAGGCCCGCCCCCGGGCCTGGCCAGGGCCGCGGCCAGGCTCATCTGCGCTTGCACGCGCGCCTCGAGCACCGGATCGGCACCTTCCTGCGCCTCCAGCGCCTCCCTGCAGAGGGTGAGGAGCGGCCTCGCCACGGTGGCGCCGAAGACACCGCGAACGACCAGGGCGGCCTCGGCCAGGGTTCGCGCGTCACCCTCCTCACGCGCGGCGGCTCCCGCCGCCTGGCTCGCTTCCCATGCCGGCCCCAAGGCGCCCGCCCGCTGCCGGCAGCGCGCCAGCCGCAGAAGAAGACCCGCACGCGAGAACCGCCCGCCACCTGAACGGCCGGCCAGGTCGACCGCCTCCGCATAGCGCTCGGCGGCCTGCTCGAAGGCCAGCTCCGTCTCGGCCGCCTCGGCCGCCTCGACCGTGGCCGCCAGTGCCTCGGCAGGATCGGCGCCCGGCAGCGCCCGGCGCAGGTGATAGGCGAGCGCGTCGATGTGGGCACGACGGCCGGTCGCGCCGAGCCCGGCGATGACGGCGGCAACTCGGCCGTGGGCGGCGGCTCGGTCGGTCGGCGACAGGTCGAGGTAGAGAGCCTCGCGCAGGAGCGCGTGCGCGAAGCGATGGCGCTCGGGCCCGATCTCCTCGACCAGGCCCACCGTCGTCGCCTCGGCGAGCGCGTCGAGCAGCGCGCGCTCGGTCTCGCCGGCCACCGCCGCCAGCAGCCTGAGGTCGAAGTCGCGTCCGACCACCGCAGCCGCCCCCAGGGTTCGGCGGCAGCTGTCACCGACCAGCTCGAGCCGGCGCCGGGCGATGCCGCGAAGGCTGTGGGGCAGGCGCACGTCCACGCCCGCCTTCCGCATCTCCTCAGCCAGCTCGACCAGGTAGAAGGGACTGCCGTCGGTCTGGCCCTGCAGCCGGCGCGCCAGGCCCGACGTCAGCGGCCGGTCGAGCAGCTGGGCCAGCAGTGATTCGGTCTCGTCCACGTCGAGCCCGGCCAGGCGGACCCGGCGCACCGCACGCTCGCGGAGCAGCGCCGGTAGCACCTCGGCCAGCGGCGATTCGTCCCCGGCCGCCGGCTCGCGATAGGTGCCCAGGATGAGCACCCGCGAGCCGGGCACCTGGGCGGTCGCGATCTGGAGCAGGCGCAGCGAGGCTGGATCGGCCCAATGCAGGTCGTCGAGAACGACCAGCAGACCCTCCGCCCTCGCGGCCTGGTTCAAGGCGTCCACGACCGCCTCGTAGAGGACGAAAGGGCTGGACCCCGCCTCGAGCTGGGCCAGGTCAGGCAGCTGCTCGTATCGCATCAGCCTGCCCAGCGCCGTCAGCACCTGCCGCCAGACCCAGTACGGCGGGGTGCCCTCGCCCTCGATCGCGGGTCCCCACACGGCCGGCGTTCCAAGCCAGGCGGCGGTCCGCGAGACCTCCTGGGCGAGGCTCGTCTTCCCGATCCCCGCCTCACCGGCGACGAGCACCACCGAACCCATTCCCTGGCGCGCCTCCGTCAGGGCGTCCTGGACCGCGGCGACCTCCTCGCGCCGGCCAACAAAGGCTGTTACGCGCATGGCGCTAGACGAAAAGCGGCTCCAATCGCGAACGCTCGACCAGCTCGCGCATCGCCTCGTCAGACGGCGGCGTTGTGAAGCGAGCGGCGGCGTCGAGGAACTTCGGTAGCACGTCGACGTCGCCCACGCTGTTGACGAAGACCTGGTCGTTCCCGAGGGCCCACCAGACGGCGAGGTCGATCTCTTGTGCGGAGTCGAGGGGCTCGTACGAGGTGGAGTGGTCGCGCGGCCGGCCGAGCCACGGGCGCCCCGCGACCGACTTGATCGTCCGCACCGGGATGCTGCGGTCGCGGCACGTGGCCGCGGTCTGCGTCCCGTGCCCGGTGACGCCGATCCAGCGCACCAGCCCCTCCTCCCGCGCCTCCACCGCCGCCTCGATCGCCCCGCCCGGGCTGAGCGCGTCTTGGTCGTCGGCCTGCACTTTAAGGCTGATTACGAGACAGGGAATCAACGCGGAGCCGGCGAAATCGTCGCTCGGCAAGATGTAGACATCTTCGATACCAGTGAGGCTTGTAAGCGTCGCCTCGAGCGCCGGCGTCAGCCCCATGGCGCGAATCCTAGCCCGACCCTCCCGGGATGAACTCCGATGTACGGAGAACGGGAGTGTACCGAAGGCACCCGCGGTCGACCAGCAGGGGGAGTGGCAGCGGCCGCTGCGCGGGCGCAGCTTGGACAGCCGTTGCTGCATCCGTTGCTGCACGAGGCTGGTCAGGGCTCCCTGGACTGGGGCATCGAGGTAGCGATCTGAATACGGAAGGGGTGGTCGGGGGGACGGACACTATTTGAACCGTCCGCCCACGTTCGATGCGAGCGTACTGGAACTCCTTCGGACACGCGGAGCGTGATGGCCGACCGAGCGAAACCACTCCCGTCTGTAAGGATTGGATGCGGCGGGCGCCTGGATCGTTGCATCCGCACCGTGCGGACCGAGTGAGAGGGCGCCTCACGCGTTGGAGGCGCCCTCTTCGTCGCTCAGCTCTCCCTTTCCTGTCTCAAGCGAGGACGTCGCAGATGTTGGTTGATCGCCCGGCCGCTTCGAAGAGCGTGCCCAAGCCGGTTAGCGACCCGACCGGCACGTTGGCGACGAGTCGCCCAGAGGTCAGCGACAGGGTTGGTTGCGACCCCTGGACGAGAAAGACAGCGGAATTACCGAGGAATGTGATGGTCTGCGAACCGTCTGGGCTGTAGACGATCTGTCCCGGTCCAGATAGGTTGAGGGTCACGGCGTTCCCTGTGCTCGCGTTCTGGAATTCAATGACCAGGTGTCCGTTGACGAGCGTCCTCACCGGGTTCCCGCTCGTGTCATACAAGGTCTTGCTGTATTCGTTGTTGACGGGGAACGACACGTTGATCGCGAACGAGCAGAACGAGCCGGCCGGCAGCTGGCCCGGCATGTTGATCACAGGCTGCCGGACCGGTCCGTCCGCCAATGCGGGCGTCGCCGCAAGGGCAAACGCGACCAGCGCGGTGACGAGGGCGAGCACCCAGTGGCTGCGCTGGCGGGCATGACTGAGGCTTCTATTCATCCACTCGACCTCCGACGCTCGCGGCGGGCTCGACGGTCTCGGATACACAATTGGCCGGGACCGGCGGTCCGCTGGGCGCTCCGGCAGACCGGGACGTGTCGCTCCAATTGACGAGTCCGATCGATTCGACGATCGCGAGCCAGTCCCAGTTGATCCACGCCCCCGTGATCTGGCCATCCGTCACGCGGTACCAGGCGCTCGCCGTCGCCTGCCAGCTACGGCCCGTGGGCGCGTAGCCGCGGAAGTCGCCCAGGTGGGTCCCGGTCGCGCTCACCCGGACCGCGACGAGGTCGTCCTCCGCGAGCTCGTGCTCTGTCCGCATCTCCACGTCAGGAAACGCGTTGACGAAGCCTCGGGCCGCCTTCAGCAGGCCCTCCATGGCGACCAGCCGCTCGACAGCCTCGAAATCCTTGCGCACGAAGACAGCCTCGAGGTACTGCTGTACGACGTCTCGCGCATCAGCGTTTGGCATGGGAGGAGCCTGCCCGGCGGCTCTTCCCGAATCCTTCCCGCGCCCATGCGATGAGCCGGGGGTCGCCCGTCTGAAGCGCCGTCTCGAGCGCGCGCCCGGCGGCCTCCGCGGCTTCGCGCCGGCGTCCCAACCGGTCCATGAGCGACGATCGGTGGATCAGCGCTCCGGCCAGGTTGCGTGGATTGTCGATTCCCGACAGGAGCTCGGCCTCCTTCTCGCGCTCCGCCAGCGCATGTTCCAGGAGGCCCATCTGGTCGAGCACCTCCGCGGCCAGCCAATAGGCGACCGATGTCGAGTACTGATCTCCGAGCGCCTCGAAAGCCCGACGCGCCGCATGGATCTCCCCGAGCCCCTCGGCGGGATGCCCCACGCGGGCGAGCAGCCTCCCCCGGTGCATTCGCAGAACCGCGGTCAGGTTCGGCAGGTTCGAGGGCAGGCAGGCGAAGGCCTCATCCATCGCCTTCAGGCCGCCGCGGTGATCTCCGCAGTCCGAGCGCGCCAGGGCCAGCCGGTCCAGCACCCGCGCTTTGACCGCGCCATCCGCGCCCTTGCCCTGACGGAGAAGCAGCCGGGCCTGCTCCAGATTGGGGCGGCCCTCCGTCGGTCTCCCGGCTCGAACCTGCGCCCATCCGAGCTCCGCCAGAAGCTGGGCGCGGTGGTCCGGCGGGACGTCGTCCAGCGCCATCCGACAGATGTCCGACACCGCCACCATGTCGCCGTGCTGGTACGGGATGGAGGCGAGCCCGAGCCAGGCCCCGACCCGCGTTCCAGTGTCGGCGGCCAGGACGAGCGCCTGACCAAATGCGGCTTGCGCGAGCTTCCACTCCCTCGCGACCAGGCGCTCTCGCCCGGCGCGGAGCCACCGATTGGCGTCCGCGTCCTCCGAAGCCCCAGGGAACGCCACCTTCCAATAGGCCGCCTCCAGCTTCGCGGAGGGAAGCTGGCCGGTCTCCTCGAGCAGCGCGACGCGGCAGCGCTCGTAGGCGGCCGAAGCCGCGCGCCGGTTCCCTTCCGCGCCGTGAACGGCGATCACGGAGAGCGCCGCCTCCTCGTTGGCGGGGTCCTCACGAGCGACCGCCTCCCATGCCTGGAGAGCCTCCTCTCGACGCGTCTCGGCAGTGAGCCGGCGCGCCAGCTCCTGGCGAGCGCGACCGCGCAGCTCGGCCAGCCGGACTCGGTGGGCTTCGGCCCAGTCCGCGTAGCTCTCCTCGGGCAGGAGCCTGCCATCGATCTCGAGCGCGGACCGAAGCCGCTCGACCCGTTCTCCGACCGGGGCGGTCAGGCCCGCCTCGAGGCGATGAAGAAGGTTATGGAAATCCGTTGTCACCGGCCGCCCCAGGCGGACGTAGTCGCGCGTCGACTCGATCAGCCCCTTGTCGGTCGCGCTCCTGGCCATGGAGATGGCCTTGGCGACGGCGTTGGAACCGGCGGCGCCGTCAAGTGACCGGAAGAGGGCGTCCGCAATGCTGTCTCGAGTGAGGTGCCGGCCGCCGTTCAGGAGCAGGAGCTGGAGCAGCCTGCGAGCGGTGGGCCGCTCCCAGCGATCGACCACCCGCCCGTCCATCGAGATCGCAAATGGCCGCAGCAGCCAGGCGTGGCTCTTCGCTTCGAGCACGGCGCCGGGAACTCTAAGCGATTCGCCCTGTCGTCGAAACGCCGGCGGCTACGCCCGGACCGACGTCGGCTCTCGCCTGGTTTGAGCCCTTCTCGGGACCATTTCGCGCGAATCGTTGGCTTGAACTCGACTCGGAGTTCAAACTTGGACACGCCCGGGCGGGTTGGTCGGGGGCCCGGGATTTGAACCCGGGGCCTCACGGTCCCGAACCGTGCGCGCTGCCGAACTGCGCCAGCCCCCGACGCCGGGCTGATTGTACCGGCGGCACCCGATTGCCGCCCCTCAGGGCACCTGCTATCGTCCCCGGCTCGTGGGGGCCCGCCGCCTGGTCTGCGCCGCCCTGCTCGGCACCCTGGCGGCGGCCAGCGCCTGCGGCGGCAATCCGCCGCCAGCCACGACACCGGCCGAGTCCGCCGACGCCGCCTTTGCCTCCCTGATAAGCCGCTCCACGGACCTGGGGCCGGCGGGCGCTGATGAGCAGCTCGGGCTCAGCCTCCAGCTGAAGGACGAGAGCGCGGCCGCCCGCGAGCAGGCGATCGAGGCGATCAACAAGCCGGGCTCGCCGCAGTTCATGCACTACGTCGACCCCCAGCAACTGAGCCGCGCATACGGCCCCGACCCGCAGACCGCCCGAAAGGCCCGGGCCTGGCTGGAGGCACAGGGCTTGCAGGCAGACTGGCCGGCCGGGTCTGACTTCATCTCGGTCACCGCCGCCCCGGCGGACTTGAGCCGGGTTTTCAACGTGACCCCGAGGCGGTACCGCAGCCGGACCGGCGTGCTCTTCACGGCCAGTCTCAGGGACCCACAGGTCCCGCCGGCCCTGAAGCCGATCGTCACCCAGACCACCCACGTCAGCACCTATTTCCCCTACCGCACCGCCGCAGTCCCGGAGGGCGGCTTCAACGCCCAGGCCGCGGCCAATGTCTACGGCGTCAAGGACCTGCACGACCAGGGCTATGAC
The DNA here is from genome assembly GCA_036378695.1 of Candidatus Dormiibacterota bacterium. Taxonomy (GTDB): domain Bacteria; phylum Chloroflexota; class Dormibacteria; order Dormibacterales; family Dormibacteraceae; genus CF-28. The sequence goes on along the minus strand of DASUVY010000144.1, from coordinate 10,522 downwards.
GGCAGCGGGCAGACGGTCAGCATCTACGCCATCGGGGACGGCTTCGATCAGCAGGACCTCGACACCTACGCCCGCAAGAACAACCTGCCGCCGCTCAAGCCGGTCCTCAAGAGCGGGCCCGCCAACGCCAAGGTCCAGGGCGAGCTGATGATGGACATCGAGGTCGTCCACGCCATCGCGCCGGGCGCCCGCATCCTCATCTACACCGACCCCAACAGCCAGGCCTTCAAGACCGCCCAATCGCTCGACGACTTCTTCGGGCGGATGGCGTCCGACAACCCCGGCGGGATCTGGTCCTTCAGCTGGGGCGGCTGCGATCTCTATGCCTCGGACGCCGAGCGCCAGGCCGAAAGCGCTGTGTACCAGCAGGCCGCGGCGGCGGGCATCAGCGTCCTCAACTCCACCGGCGACAGCGGCGCCTACCGCTGCATGGACGCCGACTGGGGCGCGCCCCCATCCGACAAGAACGTCGGCGTGGAGCTGCCCAGCTCATATCCCCTGGGCGTGACCGCGGTCGGCGGCACCCGCCTCAGCGTGCGTGCCGACGGGACCTACTACCAGGAGCTCGCGTGGTCGGAGCCGCTGGTCACGGGCGGCGGCGGCGGCGGGCTCAGCCACTACTACGCGCAGCCCGAGTGGCAGAGAGGGCCCAACGTGTCCGGCAACCAGTACAACCCGCAAAGGAGGCGCATGGTCCCCGACGTGGCGGCGGACGCCGATCCCACGACCGGCCTCGCCATTTACCTCAGCGGCAGCGCAGCCCAGGGCGGCGGCACCAGCCAGGCGGCGCCGCTCTGGGCCGGGCTGACGGCCGTCATCAACGGGTACCTCAGGAAGAAGGGCCTGAAGCCGGTGGGGTTTATGAACCCGGCCCTCTACGACATCGCCGCCGGGCATCCGCCGTACCCGGCGTTCCACGACGTGACCCTGGGCAACAACCTGCTCTACCCGGCCACGTCGGGCTACGACCTGGCCACCGGCCTGGGCACTCCAGACGGCTACAACCTGGCCCGCGACCTCGAGCAGTACCAGCGCAACGGAGGCCACATCTAGGTTGGCCGCGGTCGTCTACTGCGGCAACTGCGGAGCGCCCAACCCGCCGGGCGCGGCGTTCTGCGGCCGCTGCGGGAACGCCATCGCCCGAGGTGCGCCGGTGGCCGCGGTTCCGGTGCCGGCGGCCGTGAGCGGTCCGGCTCCGGTCTACGCCGGCGGCTATGTTCTCCCCAGCTACCAGCCCGTGCCCTACCGGCAGGCGGTCACGGTCAAGACCCAGTGGTGGGTGTGGGCGGTGGCTGCCGGCCTGATCGGCCTCTTCATGCTGGCGCTGCTGATCGTGGCCCTCACGATCGGCCCGGGAGGCGTGATCCGCTGCATCGGCCCCAGCTGCCAGCGGGTGAGGCTGGCGCCGCCCCTGGGCGCGCCCCATCGCTACACGAGCAGCGCCCTGGGCTTCTCGGTCGAGTATTACGACCATCCCGAGCTGCAGGGACACCTGAAGGTCTCGAGCCAGGACGCCTCCTCGATCGCCTGGGAGATCGACACCCGCAGCGGCAACTTCCCCTGGGTCCTGGCCGGCGAGAAGGCCGGCGGCCGCAGCGGGCAGCAGATCGTCCAGGCCCTCCAGCAGTCCAAGTTCGGGGACGCGCAGTACCTCTACACGGTGCCCGGCGTGACCTTCGGCGCCACGCCCGGCTTCGGCAACGTCTACCGGATCGGGCTGCAGGCCAACGGGGGCCAGACTTTCGAGGGCCGCCTGGTGGTCTCGGCCGCGGTCAAGAGCGACATCGCCCTGGAGGTGGTCGCCATCGGCCCCTACGTCAAGAGCACGCCGTCGGACGGGCATCCCAACCCCAGCAACACCTTCATCACCGAGCTGGCGGACGAGACGCTGAAGAACGTGTACTGGCCGGGCGATCCGGAGCTGTAGAGACCGGAGCTCCCATCAGGGTGGCCGTGGCCTCGGCCACCAGGGCGCCATCCTCGAGGCGCTCGATGCGGGCGCCGGCGTAGACCAGGGTGCGCCGGATCTTCTCGACCTGGCCGGTGACGCGCACCCGGTCACCCAACCGCAGCGGTTGCCGGTAGCGAACCTCCAGCCGCCCCGTCACGCCCGGGTGGCCGGCGTGCCAGGCGGCCCAGCCCACGGCCTCGTCGAGCATGAGCGCCACCAGGCCGCCGTGCACCATGCCCTCCCAGCTCTGGAAGCGCGCGGGCACCTCGTACTCGGCGACCGCCGCGCCCTCACGCGGCTCGAAGACCATGCGGAGGCCGTCCGGGTTCTCCAGGCCGCAGCCGAAGCAGCGGCCGTCGTACGTGACCTCCACCCTGATCGAGGGTAACGTAGGTCCATGGCCATCGCCGCCCGCAAGCACCTGCTGGTGGAGGATCGCCTGCCGGCGGTGGTGATCACGCTCAACCGGCCGGAGACCCGCAACGCGCTCTCCACCCCGCTGATGGAGGAGCTCACGGCTGAGCTGGAGCGCCAGAGCGCGCGCCCGGAGTGTCGCGTCATCGTCCTGGCCGCCAACGGCCCCGCCTTCTCGGCCGGGCATGACCTGAAGGAGCTGATCGACCGAACCCTGGACGAGGAGCGGGCGATCTTCGAGACCTGCACCCGGATGATGGACACGGTCCAGCGCATCCCGCAGCCCGTGATCGCCGCCGTGCAGGGCATCGCCACCGCCGCCGGCTGCCAGCTGGTGGCGACCTGCGACCTGGCCATCGCCTCCAGCGAGGCGCGCTTTGCCACTCCCGGCGTCAAGATCGGGCTCTTCTGCTCGACGCCGATGGTGGCCGTGAGCCGCAACATCGGCCGCAAGCGCGCGCTGGAGATGCTGCTGACGGGCAAACCGATCTCGGCCGAGACCGCCGCCGAATGGGGCCTCGTCAACCGGGTGGTGGCACCCGAGCAGCTGCTGGACGCCGCCCTGGAGCTGGCCGGCCAGATCGCCTCCTCCTCCCCGCTCATCCTCAAGATCGGCAAGCGCGCCTTCTACGACCAGATCGGCAAGGAGCAGGACGCGGCCTACGAGCTGATGGGCGAGGTCATGTCGGCCAACGCCATGACCGGGGACGCCCAGGAGGGCATGTCGGCCTTCCTGGAGAAGCGCCAGCCCACCTGGCGCGGCGAATAGGGAGGGCGAGCCCTCCCCTACGTCTTACAGGCCCAGCGGCCGCTGACCTTCAGCTGGCCGGTGCCGCTGGACACGTTGGTCAGCGTGGCCTGCAGCGTCCCCGACTCCTCGTCGTTGTTGACCGCGAAGGCCACCGAGTCCCCGCCCCCGGACTGCCAGACGCTGGTGCTGTCCAGGCTGTGGACCTGGACAACGGTGGTGGACTCGGTGTACTCGCCCGGCCCCCGATAGGGGCTCGCGGTCACCACCATCCCGTAGACCTGCGCGCCCACCTGGCCGAACACGTGGAGCGCCCACTGGCCGGCGCTCTTGGAGTTCTTGCCCGTGCACTCGCTTTCCTGGCCGGGCTGGGAGGCGATCACCTCGCCCAGGCGGCCGCTCAGCTCGCCGGAGAGCGCCAGGTCCTCGTTCCATTTGCCACCGAAGCCCTGGGGAGTGATGGCGGCGGTCACCGGGGTGGGCGCCGAGGCGCTGGGAGTTGGGGCGGTCGCCTCCTGGATCGTGGAGCAACCGCAACAGGCCAGAGCCGCCAGGGCCATGCCCACAAGACGTGGGGTGCAACGGGGCATGCGCGATCATCTTAACCATGAACGACCGGGCCGCCCCCACGCGGGCCATGCGCTCGCTGGAGCGGGCCTTCCTGCTCGGGGTGCCCGGAACCACCGAGATCCTCCTGGTCCGCCACGGCGACTGCTACGACGAGCTCCAGGGCGACCTCGATGTCGACGCCGATCCCCCGCTCTCCGCCACCGGCTGCGAGCAGGCCCGGCGCCTGGCCGAGCGCCTTCAGCGCCTGGAGATCGACGCGGTCTACGCCAGCCCGCTCCGCCGCGCCCGCGAGACCGCGGAGATGCTGGGGCGGCCCTTCGAGCTCGACGAGCGGCTGGTGGAGGTGGCCGCCGACACTTCCGACGGCTTCGTGCGCCTGGAGGAGGTGCCGGAAGCCACCGTGCGCCGGATGCGGTCGGCGGTGGCGGACGCGGTGGCCGCCCACCCCGGCGGCCGGGTGGTGATGGTCGGCCACGGGGTCACGATCCTGCAGTACCTGTGCGACGTGATGCGCCTGCAGCCGGGCACCCTTCGCCTGCTGCCCTACTACACGAGCATCAACGTGGTGCGCGTGAAGGACGAGCGGCGGATGGTGGGCGCGCTGGCGGACATCGCCCACCTGGAGGGCATGGCTTGGCTGTCGTGAGCGGCATCCAGGCCGACCTGGAGCGCCAGCTCGGGCGCCGCGTGCTCGGCCTGGAGAGCATTCCGGAGGGCCATTCCGGCTTCACCTACTGGGTGGACCTGGAGGGTGGCGAGCGGGCCGTGCTGCGGCTGCCGCCGCCCGGCGCTCGCATCGCCGGCCCGGCCGACATCCCGCGCCAGGGCCGCCTGATGCGGGCGCTGTGCGAGGCCGGGCTGCCGGTGCCGGCCATCCTGGCCATGAGCGACGAGCCCGTGGTCGACGGGCGCCCCTTCGTGCTGATGGCCAGGATCGACGGCGCGCGCATCGAGGGCATCGTGGGCAGCGTGCCCGACCGCCAGCTCGCCGGCTCCGCGGTGGAGGTCCTGAAGCGGCTGCACGCCCTGCCCCTGGAACGGACCGGGATCGGCGGCGAGGAGCCACAGCCGCTGGAGGCCGAGATGATGCGCTGGGCCTGGCTGATGGAGCGGGCGCCGGCCGAGCTGACCCAGCGCGCTCCGCTGCTCGGCGGCCGCCTGGCCGAGACCCGGCCCGCGCCCCAGAGCCCGACCCTGGTCCACGGCGACTACCACTACGGGAACATGCTCTTCCGGGAGGGCCGCGTGGTCGGTGTCCTGGACTGGGAGATCGCGCAGATCGGGCAGCCCCTGCTCGACCTGGCCTGCCTCTCGGTGGTCGCGCACGCGGGCCGGGCCGGCGAGGGCGTGCCCGGGGGCGGCAAGGTGGACGTCGACGACGGCGACCTGCTGGAGATGTACGGCGCCGACCCCGCCGACTACACCTGGTATCTCGCCCTCACCTACTACAAGTACGCCTCGATCTTCGGCTACAACCTGATGCTGCACTGGCGCGGGAAGCGGCCCGACCCGACCTACGAGACCCGAACGACTACGATCGTTGAGTTCATCGAAGAAGGCATTCGGCTGCTGGGATGAGCGAAGGAAGGTAAGCGAAAGGCATGCCCTGGGATTTCGAAACCGAGCCTGAGTTCGAAGAGAAGCTGGCGTGGATGCGCACTTTCATGCGCGAAGAAGTCTGGCCGCTGGAGGTCGCGGTGGACGAGATGGACCGCGAAAACGCGTTCCGGGTCGTGCGCTCCCTCCAGGACGAGGTCAAGAAGCGTGGCCTCTGGGCGACCCATCTGCCTCCCGAGATGGGCGGCCAGGGTATGGGCCAGGTCAAGCTCGGGCTGATGCACGAGATCGAAGGCACCTCGTTCTGGGGGCCGATCATCTTCGGCAACAACGCGCCCGATACCGGCAACTCCGAGGTTCTGGCCCTGTTCGGCACCGAGGAGCAGAAGCGGCGGTGGCTCGACCCGCTGCTGGACAAGAAGATCTTCTCGGCGTTCTCGATGACCGAGCCCGAGCACGCGGGCTCCGACCCGGTGAACATGTCGACGAGCGCGGTGCTGGACGGCGACGAGTGGGTCATCAACGGGCACAAGTGGTTCACCAGCAACGGGATGGTGGCCTCGATCCTGATCGTGATGGTGGTCACCAACCCCGACGCCGCCCCCTACGAGCGCGCCTCCATGATCCTGGTGCCGCGCGACACGCCCGGCGTCGAAGTGGTGCGCAACGTGCCGGTGATGGGCGGCCACGAGCACTTCGGCTTCGGGCACTCGGAGATCTACTACCGGAACGTGCGCGTGCCCAAATCGAACCTGATCGGCAAGGTCGGCCAGGGGTTCGAGATCGCGCAGCACCGCCTCGGACCGGGCCGCATCCACCATTGCATGCGCTGGCTCGGCCAGTCCAAGCGCGCGTTCGACATCATGTGCGAGCGCGCGCTGCAGCGGCACGCTTTCGGCGGGCCGCTGGCTTCCAAGCAGACCGTGCAGAACTGGATCGCCGATTCCACCGCCGAGATGCAGGCCGCGCGCTTGATGACGCTGCACGCGGCCTGGGTGATGGACAAGCACGGTCAGCAGGCGGCGCGCAAAGAGATTTCGCTGATCAAGTTCTTCGGCGCACAGGTGCTGTACAACGTGATCGACCGCGCCATCCAAACCTGCGGCGCGCTCGGCTACTCAGGCGACCTGCCGCTGGAGTGGATGTACCGGCAGGCGCGCGCTTCGCGGCTCTATGACGGCGCCGACGAAGTGCATCGCCAGACGGTGGCGCGATTGGTCCTGAAGGATTACAGGGCGCCCGAGGGCATCTATCCGACTGACCACATTCCGACGCGCCGGGCCGCCGCCCGGGAGAAGTTCGCGCATCTCCTGGAGCACGCCACCGCCAACGCTTGATGGCAGCGACCGCCCCCTCCGCTTCTTCGCACGAACCACTCCCCGGCACCGTCCAGAACCCGTACAGCGCGCTGCCCAACTGGTTCTACCCGGCCAACGTGGTCTTCTGGCTGGGCCTGTTCGTGGTCTACGCGACGGTCGTCGTGCTCTTCGAACGCAGCGGCCGCTACGGGCCCTATCTGAGCCCGTTCTTCTCGCCCGAGATCAACCTGCGCGCGGGCGGCTTCCTGATCCCGCCTGCGATCTGGGTGGCCTGGGCGCCGCTGGCCTTCCGGCTCACCTGCTACTACTACCGCAAGGCGTATTTCCGCAGCTTCCTGTGGCACCCGCGGAGCTGCGCAGTCGATGAGCCGAAGCGCGGGACGTACCGCGGCGAGACGCGCTTCTGGATCTTCAACAACCTGCACCGCTATGCGTTCTACGCCATCTTCATCCAGACGCTGTTCCTCTGGTACGACGTGATCGCGGGGATCGTGCAGCACCACCAGCTCGGCTCGGCGCTGGGGTTCGGCAACCTGCTCATGCTGGTCAACGTGCTTGCGCTCAGCGGCTACGCCTACGGCTGCCACGCGTTCCGGCACCTGGCCGGCGGCAGCCTCGACTGCCTGAGCTGCAGCCGCTGGCGGCTCACGCTCTGGAAGGGCGTGACGGTGCTGAACGTGCGCCACGACCGCTGGGCCTGGGTGAGCATGTTCACGGTCTGGGGCACCGACGTGTACATCCGGCTGCTGATCCACGGCGTGCTCCCGCACGCCGCCTGGAATTGACGCCCGAAACCCACCAGACTGACGTGCTCGTGATCGGCGCCGGCGGCGCCGGCATGCGCGGAGCCATCGCCGCGGCCCAGGCCGGGCGGCGGGTGACCGTGGTCTGCAAGTCCCTGCTCGGCAAGGCGCACACCGTGATGGCCGAGGGCGGTGCGGCCGCGGCGCTCGCCAACGTCGCCGGCCTCGACAGCTGGGAGGCGCACTTCGCCGACACCATGAAGGGCGGGAAGCTGATCAACAACTGGCGCATGGCCGAGCTGCACGCCAAGGAATCGCCGGAGCGCATCCTCGAGCTGGAGCGCTGGGGCGCCGTCTTCGACCGCACCGACGACGGACTCATCCACCAGCGCCCCTTCGGCGCCCACACCTATCCGCGGCTCGCGCACATCGGCGACCGCACCGGGCTCGAACTGATTCGCAGCCTCCAGGACGCGATGGTGCACACGCCGCGGGTCGAGGTGCACATGGAGGTCACCGTCGTGCGGCTGCTGCTGGCGGCGGGGCGCGTGGTGGGAGCGCTGGCCTACGCGCGCGCGGACGGGCGCCTGATCACCTATTCGGCGCGGGCCGTGCTGCTGGCCACCGGCGGCGCCGGCCGCATCTACCGCGTCACCTCGAACTCCTGGGAGTGCACCGGCGACGGCACCATGCTCGCCTACGAGGCCGGCGCCAGGCTGCGCGACTGCGAGATGGTGCAGTTCCATCCCACGGGCATGGTCTGGCCGCCCGGCGTGCGCGGGATCCTGGTCACCGAGGGAGTGCGCGGCGAGGGCGGCGTGCTGCGCAACAAGGATGGCGAGCGCTTCATGGAGCGCTACGACCACGAGCGCATGGAGCTGTCATCGCGCGACGTGGTGGCGCGCGCGATCAACAGCGAGGTCGCCGCCGGGCGCGGTTCGCCGCACGGCGGCGCCTTCCTCGACATCACCCATCGCAGCCCGGAGTTCATCAAGCGCAAGCTGCCCTCGATGCACGAGCAGTTCCTGAAGCTGGCCAAGGTGGACATCACCAAGGAGCCGATGGAGGTGGCGCCCACCATCCACTACTACATGGGCGGCGTCGACGTCGACGCGGAGAGCGGCGCCACCAGCGTGGCCGGTCTCTATGCGGCGGGCGAGGTGGCCAGCGGCCTGCACGGCGCCAACCGGCTGGGTGGCAACTCGCTTTCCGACCTGCTGGTCTTCGGCAAGCGGGCCGGCGACGCGGCCGCGGACTTCGCGGGAAAGCATGCGAAGGCGGGGCGCCTCGACAAGGCACAGGTCGACGCCGCCACCGAGTTCCTCTTGGCGCCGCTCTCGCGGCCGCACGGCGAGAGCCCGTACAAGCTGCAGGGCGAGCTGCAGGAGGTGTGCACGCAGCACGCGCCGATCATTCGCGACGAGCAGACGCTGCGCGAGGGCCTGGAGAAGGTGCTGGCACTGAAGGAGCGGGCGGCCGAGGTCGGGACCGGCGGCGCCACCACACGCGCGTTCAATCCCGGCTGGCACAGCGCGCTCGACCTGCACTCGATGCTGATCAATGCCGAGGCTCTCTTCCGCTCGGCGATCGAGCGCAAGGAATCGCGGGGCGCGCACGCGCGCAGCGACTTTCCCAAGCTCGATCCCAAGTGGGCGCAGCTGAACCTGATGGTGCAGAAGGGGAAGCAGGGCGAGATGACGGTGACCGCGGTCGAGAATCAGCCGGTGCCCTACGAGCTGACCGAGGTGATCAGCCAGTCCTTCCAGAAGTACACGCCGGAGGAGCACGAATAGTGGCCGTCAGCACTCCCCCTCGCAACGTAGTGCACATGCGCGTCTTCCGGGGGGACGCCGGCGGCGGTGAGCTGGTCAATTACCGGGTGCCCGTGCGCGAGGGGATGGTGGTGCTGGACGCTGTGCTCTGGGTGCAGGCCAACATGGCGCCCGACCTGGCCGTGCGCTGGAACTGCAAGGCCGCCAAGTGCGGATCCTGCTCGGCCGAGATCAACGGCTTCCCGCGGCTGATGTGCAAGAGCCCGGTGTCGGAGTACGGGGACGAGTTCACCGTGCGGCCCATGCACACGTTCCCGGTGATCCGCGACCTGGTCACGGACGTGAGCTGGAACTACGAGGTCAACAAGAAGATCCCGCCCTTCACGCCCACACAGCAGGACGCGGAGGATCCGGAGCCCTGGCGCATGCAGCAGCAGGACGTCGATCGGGTGATCGAGTTCCGCAAGTGCATCGAATGCTTCCTCTGCCAGGACGTGTGCCACGTGCTGCGCAACCACGACCGCAAAGACGCATTCTTCGGCCCGCGCTTCATGATCCGCACAGCGTCGCTGGAGATGCACCCGAAGGACTCGCTCGACCGCCGGCCGCTGCTGAAGGGTGAGGGCGGGGTGGGCATGTGCAACATCACCAAATGCTGCACGGAGGTGTGCCCCGAGCACATCCACATCACCGACAACGCGATCATCCCCTTGAAGGAGCGCATGGCCGACCTCTACTTCGACCCCCTGCGCTGGGCCGGCCGGAAGCTGCGCGGCCGCTAGGCTGGTGTCCATCGACACCAGCGAACTGGAGGCGGCCGGACGCGCGGTCTCCATGGCGGCGGCAGCGGGAGGGCTCCGGGGGCGGGCTCAGATCGGGAAGCGCTGGGAAGCGACCCAAGTGCTCGCGCACCTGGTCGCCGCCAACCGGAACGCCGCCGAGCTGGCGGCCCGCGTCCTGGCCGGCGCTGAGTCGGCCACCTTCACCAACCAGGCCGCGCTGGAGGACACCTACCTCGAGGCCATCGTGCGAGCGGCGGCCCGAGGCGGCATTCTCGAGGAGTTCGAGCGCAGCACCGCGGTCCTTACCGCCACCTGCGCCGCCCTCGAAGGCAAGGCGCTTGAGACTCCGGTCGAAGCGCGCCTCTGGGATGACGGCGCCGTGGTCTTTGAGCAGACCGTGCCTCTGGCACAGGTGCTGGCGATCGTGCGCGGGCACATGGAAGGCCACGCGGCCCAGCTCCAGGAGCTCGGCAGCGCGCATAAGGGCGAGAGGCGTCTCGCCCTTCACGTCTTTCCGGGCTAGTATGTCCTATCCCCGAGTAGACGCGACACCTGGAGGTCGCTCCAGGTAGTCAGCGGCGACGCCATTCTGTGGGTACATCACCACCCCCAGAGGAGGCGCCGCCTTGACCAATGATGACTCGCTCTTCCGTTTTCGGGTCCGAC
>DASUVY010000143.1:0-22697 GCA_036378695.1 Candidatus Dormiibacterota bacterium | reverse complement strand
CACCCGGGCGGCGTCTCGGCGCACATCCGCCAGCTCAGCCACCACCTGCGCCTGCTCGGCCACGAGGTCAAGGTGCTGGCGCCCAGCTCGCGCAAGGATGCGCAAGACCCCAACTTCTTCCGCATCGGCGGCGTGGTCTCGGTGCCCGTGAACGACTCAGTCGCCCGCATCAGCCTCAGCTTCAACCTCTCGCGCCGGGTCAGCCAGATCCTGGAGAGCGAGCAGTTCGACGTCCTGCATTTCCATGAGCCGTTCATGCCGGCGCTGCCCATGACCGTGCTGCGGATGTCGACCACCGCCAACGTCGCCACCTTTCACGCCTTCGCCAAGAGCAACGTCGGCTACTACTACGGCCGGCCTTTCTTCCGGCCCTACCTGCGCCGCCTGCACCGGACGATCGCTGTCAGCCGCCCGGCACGGGACTTTCTGCGCCAGTACTTCCCCAGCGCCGACCCCGAGATCGTGCCCAACGGCATCGACGTCGAGACCTTCCGGCCCGACCACACCCCGATCCGGCACCTGCGCGACGGGCTCCTGAACGTCCTCTTCGTGGGTCGCATCGAGAAGCGCAAGGGCCTGCGCGACCTGGTCCTCGGCTTTCGCGAGCTGCAGGAGCGCGTCGACGGCGTGCGCCTGATCGTGGTGGGCGACGGGCCGCTGCGCTCGCAGGCTGAAGGGCTGATCGCCAAGCACGGAATCAAGAACGTGGTCATGGCGGGTTACGTCCCCGAGGAGGTGAAGCCGCGCTACTACGCCAGCGCGGACATCGCCTGCTTCCCCGCCACCGGCGGGGAGAGCTTCGGGGTGGTCATCCTGGAAGCCATGGCCAGCGGCCTGCCCGTGGTGGCGACCGAGGTGCCCGGGTACCTGAGCGTGGTCGAGGCCGGGATCGACGCGCTGACGGTGCGCCCGCGCAACCCGGTCGAGCTGGGCGCCGCCCTCACGGTCCTGGCCCGCGATCGCGACCTGCGCGCGCGGCTGGGCGCCAACGGCCTGGCCAAGGCCCGCCGCTACGCCTGGCGGGAGATCGCCGGGCGCGTCATCGACGTCTACCGTGACGCCCGCGCCATCGCGGGATCTGGAGCTGAGCATGTTCACGAGCCGATTTCAGGCCTGGGTCCGGCGTAACGCGCAGCGGCTCGCCGCCGCCGTCGCGCGCCTGCCGGTCACTCCCAACCAGATCACGGTCACCGGCATGCTGGCCACCTTCGTGGCGGCGGCGCTGGCCGGCTTCGGCTACCTGCTGGCGGCCGCGCTGGTGCTCGCCTTCGCCGGCACCTTCGACATCCTGGACGGCGCCCTGGCCCGTGCGACCCGCAGGTCCTACCCCTACGGCGCCTTCCTCGACTCCACAACCGACCGCTACTCGGAAGGCGCGGTCTACCTGGGCATCGCGACCTACTTCCTGACCCATCCCACCCCTGACCTCCCGATCAAGGTGCTGGGCTGCATGGCGGCCCTGGCCGGTTCCTACCTGGTCAGCTACGTGCGGGCGCGGGCGCAGAGTCTGGGCTTCAAGTGCGACGTGGGGCTGTTCGCGCGGCCCGAGCGCGTGGTCGCCACCGTCGTGGGCCTGCTCTTCCCGCTGGTGCTGCCCTACGTCATCTACCTGCTGGCGATCCTGACCAACTTCACCGCGGTGCAGAGGATCCACGAGGTCTGGCGCCAGGGCCGCGAGCAGCGGCTCAGCAGGTTACGTGCAGAACCGCGTTCGTCCCCTCGGGATGCTTCCGCAGCTCCCGAATCGCCTCCTTTGTAGGCAGCGCCAGCAGCTCGACGCTCCGGCGGCCGGCCTCCTCGTGCACCTCGTCCATGACCGGCAGCAGGCCGTGGGCGCCGGTGCCGACCACCAGCCGCCGGCACTTCCAGGGCAGCTTCTCGGCCAGCGAGAGGGGCGTGTGGTCGAACTCGGCGCGGTACTTCCTGGAGGCCTTCTTCTTGCGCTTGGCGATCTCACCGCGGTCGATGACCAGGTCGTAGTCGAACTTGGTGCCGTCGATGACCAGGCTGCCGAACTCGAATCGCTCGAACTTCATTCGCGCACGCGGTCGGGCCGGATCCGCAGCAGGTGCGGGTAGGCTCGCGAGAAGGCCTCCAGCGAGCCGGAGATGCTCTTCATCTCGGCCCCGTACTTCTCCACATAGGCCGGCACCTCGTGCGGCAGCGCAGCGTGTTCGTCGCGGCGCGCCTCGCCGATGAGGATCAGGATGTCGCCGCCGGTGCGCGTGCTGTTGAAGTTGAGCGAGACCCGCGGGCGGCGGCTGACGTGGTTGAGCCGGTGCGCGGCGACGGCGTTCCAGACCAGGATCTCGTCGCCCTCCACGATGAACCACACCGGGTTCGGCTGCGGGGTGCCGTCCGCGGCGACCGTGGTGAGCCAGGCCACCCGGTCCTCCGCGAGCCGCCGGCGCAGACGGTCGCCGAGGTCGGTCCCCGCTGCCGGCATCCAGGCCATTCGTGCCAGCCTAACCTTTAGGTCCGCGTGGATCCCTTCGCCGGCATCGCCGGCCACCAGCCGGCGCTGCGCCACCTGGCGTCGCAGCTCGAGAGCGGGCGGCTGGCGCACGCATATCTCTTCGTAGGTGAACCGGGGCTCGGCAAGACCGAGGTCGCCCGTCGCCTGGCCCAGGCCCTGCTCCCAGAGCTGCCCTTGGCCCGCCATCCCGACTACTGGGAGGACGACCGCCGCGAGGCGCTCAAGATCGATGAGGTCCGGCTGCTGCCCGACCGCCAGCCCGAGTTCCACCAGCAGTCGCTGCAGGCCTTCCTGAACCTCATGCCCGGCGTGGGCCGGCGGCGGGTCGCCGTGATCAGCAACGTGGGCCGGCTGGCGGACCCCATCCAGGGCATCCTGCTCAAGACCCTGGAGGAGCCGCAGCCCGGCCGTGTGCTGATCCTGACCACCCCCAGCCTCTCGCCCTTCGTGGTGCTGCCGACCGTGGTCTCGCGCTGCCAGCGCGTGGCCTTCCATTCGGTGCCGGCGCCGGAGGTGGCGAAGCTCCTGGAGGCGCACGGCATCGAAGCGGAACGGGCGGCCGCGCTGGCCGAGCTGGCGCGGGGCCGCCCCGGCTGGGCGCTGACCGCCGCCCGCGACCCCCAGGTGCTGGCCCGGCATGCGGTCTGGGAGGAGCGTCTGGAGGAGGTGTTCGGGGCGCCGGCCGACACCGCCCTGAAGCTCGCCGCCGAGCTGGACGCCGCCAACTTTGCCTGGCGCGGCTCGGATCGCGCGGCAGAGGACCCGGTGCAGTTCGCACTGGGCGCCTGGCAGCTGCACCTGCGTCGCCGGATGCTGACGGCGGCGCGGCCGGGCGTGTGGGCGCGCCTCTTGGAACGGTCCTACGACACCGCCGGCCACCTCGAGCAGAATGTCAGCCCACGGCTGGCCCTAGAAGTTTTCCTCCTCGAATGCCGCCGCGCTTCCTGAAATCCGCGCTGCGCGGCTTCGAGCCCTACACGCCCGGCGAGCAGCCGCCAGATGGCGAGGGGTGGGTCAAGCTCAACACCAACGAGGCACCCTGGCCGCCCTCGCCGCGGGTGCTGGAGGCGGTGCGCAGCGCGGTCGACGAGTCGCTGCGGCTGTATCCGAGTCCTACGGCCGCGCCGGCGCGTGCAGCGCTGGCCCGCGCCTGCGGGGTCTCCGCGGACATGGTGGCCCTGGGCAACGGCGGTGACGAGCTGATCGCGATGTGCCTGCGGGCCTTCGCGGGCGCCGGCGACCCCGTGGCCTGGCCCTGGCCCACCTATCCGCTCTACGACCCCGTGGTGCGCATGCACGAGGCGGTGCCCGTTCCGCACGCGATGGACGAGGGCTTCGCGATCCCGCGCGCCTTCTTCGAGGACGAGGCGCCGCTCAAGTTCCTGTGCAACCCGAACTCACCCACCGGAACCTGGCAGCCGCGCGAGGTTGTGGCGGAGGCGGCGCGCAGCGCGCGCGGCGTGCTGGTGGTGGACGAGGCATACGTCGACTTCGCGCCAGAATCACGCGAGGACCTGCTGGCCGAGCACGGCAACCTGATCCTGCTGCGCACGCTTTCCAAGTCGGGTGCCCTGGCCGGCCTACGCATCGGCTACGCGCTGGCCCAGCCCGATCTCATCGCAGCCCTGGACGTGGTCAAGGACTCGTACAACATGGATCGATTGGCGGTGGTGGCGGCGGCCGCGGCCGCCGACGACGCCGAGTACCGCCGCAGCCTGGTCGAGTACGTGCTGGACGAGCGCGGGCGGCTCGGCGCCGAGCTGGCTGCTCTTGGCTTCGAAGTTCTGCCCTCGGCCACCAACTTCCTCTTCGTACGGCCGCCGGCCGGCCATCCCGCGGCGGACGTGTACGAGCGTTTGCGCGAGCGGCGCATCCTGGTCCGCCACTACCATCGAGAGCCGATCGACGGCTGGTTTCGGATCACGATCGGCACCCGCGAGCAGCATCGGGCGCTGCTGGCCGCACTCGAGGAGATCCTCTGATGACGCCCACACGAGAGATGGCCTGGGAGCTGGTCCAGGGCAGCACCCAGAGCGAGACGCTGCGCCGCCACATGCGCTCGGTGGAGGCCGCCATGCGCGCCTATGCGCGCAAGTTCGGCGAGGATGAGGAGGCCTGGGCCGTGCTGGGGCTCATCCACGACTGGGATTACGAGTCGGGCCCGACCCTTGACCTCCATCCCATGCGCGGCATCCAGATGTTGCGCGAGCAGGGCTGGCCGGAGGACGTCCTGGAGGACATCGCGTCGCACGCCGACTACCTGGACGTGCCGCGCAACACGCGCAAACGGATCGCGCTCAACGCGGTCGACGAGCTGTGCGGCTTCATCATCGCCTGCGCGCTCGTCAAGCCCGACAAATCGCTGAGCGCCGTCGACGCCCGCACCGTGCGCAAGAAGATGAAGGACAAGGCCTTCGCGCGCGCGGTGCACCGCGAGGAGCTGGTCGCGGGCGCCGAAGCGCTCGGCGTACCCTTCGACGAGCATGTGGAGTTCGTCCGCGACGCGCTCATCCCGATCGCCGCGGACCTCGGGCTGAACCCGTGAGCTCACCCCAAAAAATCTGGCGATTTTTCGGGGACCCCGAGTGAGCGAAAGCCGCCCGCGGGTCCTCAACATGCACCGGCTGCTCGACCCGGGGCCGGCGGTCCTGGCCGAGGCCGCGGACATCTTCCAGTACCCCGACGCCAAGGCGCTGACCGAGGACAACCTCGCGGAAGCCGCTGAGGGCTGCGTGGGGATCGTGAGCATGCTCATGGATCCCATCACGGACAAGGTGCTGTCTGTGCCGGGCCTGAAATGCGTGTCCAACGTCGCCGTCGGCTACGACAACATCGACGTGCCCGCCGCTACGCGCCACGGCGTGCTGGTCACCAACACGCCGGGCATCCTCGACGAGACCACCGCCGATTTCGCGTTCGCGCTCCTCATGGCGGCGGCGCGGCGCGTGGTGCAGGGCGACAACTTCGTGCGCGGCACGCACTTCAAGGGCTGGGCGATTGACATGCTGCTCGGCGTCGATGTCAACCACGCCACGCTCGGCCTGGTGGGCATCGGGCGCATCGGACGCGCGGTCGCCAAGCGCGCGAAGGGCTTCAACATGCGCGTGATCTACAGCGACGTGAACCCGCTGCCGCCCGAGATGGAGCGTGAGATGGGCGTGTCGCGCGTCGACCTGCAGCACCTGCTGCGCGAGTCGGACTTCGTGAGCGTGCACGTGCCGCTGACCGAGAAGACGCATCACCTGATCGGCGCCGAGCAGCTGGCGCTGCTCAAGCCGACCGCGGTTCTGGTCAACACCTCGCGCGGCCCGGTGGTCGACGAGGCCGCACTGGTGGACGCGCTCAAGAACCACCGGCTGTTCGCGGCCGGACTCGATGTTTATGAGAAGGAGCCGCAGGTGCATCCGGGGCTGATCGGGCTGCACAACGTGGTGCTGGCGCCGCACATCGCCAGCGCCTCGACGCGCACGCGCTCCGAGATGTGCGCGGTGGCCGCGCGCAACCTGGTCACGGCGATCCGCGGCGGGCGGCCCGCCAACCTGGTCAACCCCGAAGTGCTCGGCACCCGTCGATAGCCTTCCAGCTCGTCGCGCTCGACCTGGACGGGACCGTCCTCAGCCTCGATTTGAAGCTGGACGAGCGCGACGTCGCCGCGGTGGGCCGTGCGCTGGCGGCGGGCCTGCACATCGTGGCCTGCACCGGCCGGCCATTTCCGGGCGCGCTGCCCTGGGTGCAGCGCCTGGGCCTGCGCGATCCATTCGTGTGCTACCAGGGCGCGCAGGTGCGAGACCTGGACGGCGCCATGCTGCTGGATCATGGCGTCCCTCACGCGCTGGCCATGGAGGTGGTGCACTGGTGCCGGGAGCGCGGCGTGCATGTGCAGGTCTATCGGGACGATCAGCTCCTGGTCGAGCACGACACGCCCTACGGCCGGGCGTATTCGGAGCACGCGGGCATGCCCATGCACGTGGTCCCCGACCTCGACGCCGCCATGGGCGCGACCACGCCCAAGGTGGTCATCGTGGCCGAGGCGGCCGACGTCGAGCGCATGCTGCCGGAGGTCCGGCAGCTCTGGTCGGGGCGGCTGTACGCTGCCACCTCGATGCCCACCTACATCGAGTTCACCAACGTCGACGCCGACAAGCGGCGGGCGCTGGAGTTCCTGTGCCGGCGGCTGGGGGTCAGCGAGACGGACACGGTGGCCGTGGGCGACGGGCGCAACGACCTGCCGATGCTGGAGTGGGCGGGGCTGGGAGTGGCCGTGTCCTCGGCGGCGCCCGAGGTGCTGGCGGCCGCCGACCGAGTGATCGGGCCGCCGGGCAGCGGCGGAATCGCGCAGCTGGTGGACGGGTTGCTGTCGTCATGAGCACGCTGCTCCTGGTGCACGCGCATCCCGACGACGAGGCCATCACCACCGGCGGCGTGATGGCGATGGCACACGATCAGGGGCGCCGGGTGGTGCTGGTGACCGCGACCCGCGGCGAGGTGGGCGAGATCCACAACATGGACGAGGCCGAATCGCGCCCGCGCCTGGCCGAGATCCGGACCGAGGAGCTGCGGCGCGCGGGCAAGCTGCTGGGGGTCGACCGCCAGGTCTTCCTCGGCTATCGGGATTCGGGCATGGTCGGCACCGCGGACAACGAGCATCCGCAGTCCTTCCATCGGGCGCCCCTGCTGGGCGCCGCGCAGCTGCTCGCGATGGTGCTGCGCGAAGAGCGGCCGGACGTCGTGGTGACCTACGGGGCCGACGGGATCTACGGGCATCCCGACCACGTCAAGGCGCACGAGGTGACGGTGGCCGCGCTCGACCTCATGGACGCCGAGGGCTGGCAGCCCACCAAGGCTTACTTCGTGTGCATCGCCGAGGGCAGCATGAAGCGGATGGCGGAGGCGCTCCGGGAGATGGGGCGCAAGGACATCTTGGAGCAGAGCTCTGACATGCGCGGCGTGCCCGACGAGGACGTGACCACTGTCATCGACACCTCCAAGTACGCGGAGCTCAAGCGGCGGGCGTTCGGCGAGCACCGCTCGCAGAACGACCCCAACAGCCCGTTCCTGAGCATGCAGGGCAAGATCTTCGACGCCATGATGTCGACCGAGACCTACGTGCTCGCGCGCGGCGCCCTGGGGGAGGAGCGTCCCGAGCGGGACCTCTTCTCCGGCATCCCCGACTAACGTCGGGGAGTTTGGGAGGCGCGGGTAGACTCGGGGCCGTCATGGAAGTGGTTCGCATCACTCCCCGCGGCTACTGCCATGGGGTGGTCGACGCCTTCCGGATCGCCAAGCGCGTGCGTGAAAGCACCGAGGGCCCGGTCTACATGCTGGGCCAGCTCGTCCACAACACCCACGCCACCGACGACCTCCAGGCCCAGGGCATCAAGCTCGTCGATCCGCCCAACCGCCTGGCCGGGCTCGAGGAGATTGACAGCGGCACCGTGATCTTCACCGCACATGGCGTCTCCCCCCAGGTCAAGGCGCGGGCCGCTGAGCGGGGCCTGACCTCCGTCGACGCCACCTGCTCCGACGTGGTGCGCACGCACGAGCTGGTCATCAAGCTCGCCGAGCAGGGCTACGACGTCGTCTACATCGGCCGCAAGGGTCACCCCGAGCCCGAGGGCGTGATGGGGGAGGCGCCGGGCAAGGTTCACCTGGTCCAGGACTTCGAGGACATCGACGCCCTCCAGATCGAGAACCCCCGCGTGGCCGTCACCTGCCAGACCACCCTCTCGGTCTGGGACACCGACGAGCTCATCAACCGGGTCCGCCAGCGCTACCCGCAGGCCGAGGTCCACAACGAGATCTGCCGCGCCACCCAGGAGCGCCAGGAAGCCGCCGTCGAGGCCGCCAAGGAGGTCGACCTGGTGATCGTCGTCGGCAGCCCCCGCTCCTCCAACTCGATGCGCCTGGTGGAGGTGGTGGAGAAGCTGGGCGGCAAACCCGCCCACCTGGTCAACGATCTCGACGACATCCGGCCCGACTGGTTCACCGGGATCGGGAAGGTCGGCGTGACCAGCGGCGCTTCGACCCCCAGCCAGCTCACGCGCCGGGTGATCGAATACCTGGAGGCGCTAGCTCCCGCGCAGCCGGCGGAGAACGCCGCCCAGACCTGAGGGCTTAGCGGCTGCCGGCGCCGGTGGAGGCTCCGGGGAAGAAGCCACAACCGTCTCCTGCCGCGGCGCCGAGCCGTTGCGGCTCCCACCCCGGCGCCGCCGGCGGCGCGAGGGCGGCGGAGCATCCGCCGGCGCCGGCTCGGGCATGGGCGCCGATTCCACGACTTCGGTGACGCGGTCGGCCGAGCCGCCGCGGCGGCGCCGACGGCGTGGGCGCGCGGGGGCTTCCGCCGATACTGGCGCCGACGCGCCGGGGCTGCGCCGCTGCACCAGGCGGCTCACCTCGCCCTCGGCCAGGCGCTCGCCTTCGGCGTCCAGCACGTCGATGTGCCAGAAAGCGAGCCCCCAGGCGGGGTTCTCGACAGACCGCTTGCGGAAGAGCCGCCAGCGCGTCTGCACGGTGTCCCCCGGGCGCACCGGCTTCAGGAACTTCCAGCTCATCCCGACCATGCCCACGGTCGCGGGCAAGGGCACGTCCACGGAGCCCAGGCCGACCGCCGCCGCGGCCACGAAGGTGCCCGGCGCCACCTGCCCGCGAAAGAGCCCGGCGCGCGCGTGCGGCTCGTCGATCAGGAGCGGGCTCATCTCGCCGGCGGCTCCCGCGAACGCGGCCAGGTCGGCGGCCGAGACGGTTCGCCGGCGGGTGGTCCAGGTGCCCCCCAGGGGGAGCTCCTCGAAGTAGAGGGGTTGCGGGACGTGATCGGGGCTGTTCAGGCGGCGCCGAGTATACGCGCCAGTTCTGGCCCTAGGGCACCAGTCGGAGGGCAGCTCGCCGCCTTTCGCGCCCGGACGTCCAATGCGTACGCCGGCTTCTGCGTTGCTCGCTCACGCAGCTGCCGCTGCGCTCGTTGCGCTACTCGGCGCCGGCTGGCGCCTTGGAGCGTCAGGTCGGGTAATCCATGCGGCCACCCTCCGCCCGGTGCCCTACAATCCCCCGAACTGTCCGGGAGAGGAGGGGGTCGGCTCGGGTTTGCAGTACGCGCTCGTGGTTTCGTTCGTCGTGCTGGCGGTGGCGGTCGGCGTCCTGCTGGTGACCGCCGGCCGGCTGCGCACCAAGACGGCCGAGCTTCGGCAGGCGGTCGAGGAGACCGCGGCGGCCCGCGACCAGGCCCAGGTCCTGCTCTCGGTGGCCGAGGCCGTGAACTCCTCACTCTCGCTGGAAGACGTCATCGACGTCGCCCTCTCGCGCTCGGTCCGGCTGCTGCGCGCGCCGGCCGGCGCCTTCTACATGGCGCGCCCCGGCCGCGCCGAGCTGACGCGCGAGGCGGCGATCGGGCTGGTGGGCAGGGCGCACGGCGCCAACCGTCCCCTGACCACAGAGCCCATGCTCACCGCGCTCAACACGGCCACTCCACGCGTCACGCCGCTGCACAAGGACGCCGCGCCGGGTCTCGAGGCGGGCGGCCATCCGGCCTTCGTGATGGTGGTGCCCATCCGCCGCGGCACGCAGCTGATGGGCGCGATGGAGCTGTACCTGCACAACCAGCCCCTGATCCCCGGCGCGCTGCTGGAGCTGCTGAAGGGCATCGGCGCCCAGGCCGCCACCGCCATCCGGCACGCGCAGATCTACCGCGAGCAGGAGGAGAGCTCGCTGACCGACGAGCTGACGCGGCTGCCCAACCGCCGCTACCTGGGCCAGCGCTTCCTCCAGGAGCGGCAGCGTGCACGCCGCAGCCACTCCTACCTCGGTGTCCTGATGCTCGACCTCGACCACTTCAAGAACATCAACGACACCTACGGCCACCTGATCGGCGACGCCGTCCTCTCGTATTTGGCCTCGATCCTGCGCGGGTCCGTCCGCGACTCCGACGTGGCCGCTCGCTACGGGGGCGAGGAGTTCGCGGTCATCGTCCTGGAGACCGACCTCGACGGCGCCATGCGCCTGGCGGGCCGCATCCGCACCGCGGTCGAGCAGGCGGCGTTTCCCAGCGACCTCCGGCTGACGGTCAGCATCGGCGTGGCCTGCACGGACGACGCCGAGCGCTTCGGGGATCTCTTCGAACTCGCCGACAGCGCGCTGTACCAGGCCAAGGGCGCGGGGCGCAACCAGGTCCGCGCCGCACTGCTCGACCAAAAGCCCAGGGAGCGAAGCGGGCTAGCCTGAGGGTTGCGACATGCAGCCCGCCAAGTTCTGCCTCTGGTGCGGCACACCCCTGCGCGACCGCGTCATCGAGGGCAGGCGGCTACCGGCCTGCCCCAGCTGTGACTTCGTCCTCTGGCCGGATCCCAAGCTCGCCACCGCCGTGGTCGTGGAGGCGTCCGGCGGGATCGTGGCAGGGAAACGCGCGATCGAGCCGGGGCGGGGACTCTGGTGCCTGCCTGGGGGCTTCGTCGACGACGATGAGCATCCGGCAGAAGCCGCGGTCAGGGAATGCCGCGAGGAGATCGGCGTCGAGGTGCGCCTCAGCGCGCTGCTGGGCGTCTACCACGTGCAGCGCGCGCAGCGGCCGCACCTGGTCGTGATCGGCTACCGAGCGCTATTGGAAGACGGAGAGCAGCCGGTGGCCGGGCACGAGATGGACGAGGTGGGAGTCTTCCCGGCGGATCAGCTGCCGCCGCTGGCCTTCTCCAGCCACCGCGACCTTGTCGCCGACTGGCGCAGCGCCGGCTCGTAGGCCCGCACCAGCAGGCCCGCCAGCGCGATGGCGATCGTGGCCACGCCGCAGGCCGTGAACCCGGCCACGTAACCGCTGCGGTTCATGACCTCGCCGAACACGGCCGGTCCCACGCCCAGGCCCAGGAAAAGGATCGATCCGTACAGGCCCATGGCCACGCCCATGCCGTTGCGCGGAGCCAGTCCGCTGAAGGTGACGCTGAGCGCCACGTACGCGGTGGCCAGGAAGGGAACCGCGGCCGACAGCAGCAGGGTGGGCCCCCAGAACCCGCCCAGGTGGGGCAGCAGGATGATGGCCAGCGCGTAGACGATGACGCCGGTGGCCACGATCAAGCCCTTGCGCTGGGCGCCGTCGACCAGGCGCCCGCCTGGGATCCGGGAGAGGCCGTTGAAGACCGCCTGGATGGCCAGCATGTAGCCGATCGCGGGGCCGCCCAGCCCCAGCACCTCTTTGCCGAACAGCGGCAGATAGGCCTGGGCGCTGCCCCAGACGATCGTGGCTCCGAAGAGAGCCAGCACCGCCGCGGGGAAGCCGCGCCGGCGGCCCATCTCGCGCAGCGGCGTGATCAGGTCCCAGCTGGGCACCACGGCGCGCGCCGCGCTGATCAGCGGCGACACGGCCAGGGGCAGCAAGTAGAGGACGGTGGTCGCGGCCAGGGCGCCGCGCAGGTCGAGAAAGGTCAGCAGCGTGCCCGCCAGCGCCGGCCCGCCCAGGAACCCGACTTGCATGGCCATCGTGAGCCAGCCCATGGCGCGGCCCAGCCGGGCGGAGGGGACGGCGTCCGCCAGGGCGGCGAAGAGCGCGGCCTGGGCGGCGCCGGCGCCCAGCCCGCCCACGATCTGCCAGAGGTCGTCGGCGGGCACGCTGCCGCTGAGCGCGATCAGGACCTGAGAGAGGCCGCCGGTGACGGCGCTGAAGATGACCATCGAGCGGCGTCCGAAACGGTCCGCCAGCAGCCCGGCGGGGAGCGAGAGCGCGGCCCCCGCCAGGGTAGCCAGGCTGAAGAGGAGGCCGACCTGGAAGCGGTCGGCGCCCAGCTCGTGGGCGCGCAGCGGCACCAGGAAGCCGCGAGCGGCGATGGCGGCAAAGAAGGCGCCGGCCGACAGATAGATGGGCAGCGTGCGCCCGGACTTGAGCACTCAGGATTAAACCGCCACCGGCTGCCGCACCTTCCCTGGAACGCGTAGCCTCGGCCCTGTGAGCACCGGAACCGGTCCCGACCTGCCGCCCAGCCCCGACCTCCCTCGGGTCCCAGGGCCGGACAACCCGCCGCAGCCGCCGGAACCGCCGCAGCCGCCGCCCATGCCCAGGTGATGGACTGTGCGGCGGAACTGCTGGCGCGGGCGCGGCGGGGGCTCGTGTTCACCGGCGCGGGCGTCTCCACCGAGAGCGGGATCCGCGACTTTCGCGGCCCCAACGGGCTCTGGAAGCAGTACGACCCCTACAAGACGGCCGACATCCGCTACTTCATGGAGGATCCCACGCGCTACTGGACGATCTCCCGCGAGCGCTGGCGGACCTACAAGCAGGCGCATCCCAACCGGGGGCACTACGCGCTGGCGGCTATGGAGGAGGCGGGCCACGTCAGCGCGGTGGTCACGCAGAACACCGACGGGCTGCACGCGGCGGCGGGCAGCCGGACAGTGATCGAGCTGCACGGCAACGGCAGCGAGGTCGTCTGCCTGGACTGTGGCGCCCGGGAGCCGCGCACGGACGTGCAGGCGCGGCTGGAGACCGAGATGCCGCCGCGTTGCCGACTCTGCCAGGGGACATTCATCAAGCCGGCGGTGGTCTTCTTCGGGGAGGCACTGCCGGCGGCGGCGCTGACCGAGGCCTACGCGCGGGCGGCGGCCGCCGACCTGGTGCTCGTGGTCGGCAGCTCACTCCAGGTCTACCCGGCGGCGGACATCCCGATGGAGGGCGTGCGCGCCGGCGCACCGTTGGTCATCGTCAACGAGGAGCGCACGTCCTTCGACGAGTTCGCACAGGCGGTCATCCGCGCGAAGTCGGGCGAGGCTTTGCCGGAACTGCTCGAGAGGGCCCAACAGCTCGCAGGTGCGTGACGTCGCCGGCGGCCAGGGCACGGCCGCCGACGATCAGCGAACCATCAGGTGCAACGTCGTCGGCAATGCCCTCTACGGCCTCGGCGCCCAGCTCGACCCGCACCCGGCGGCCGAGGGTGTCGGACCGTTGTCGCCAAGCCGCAAGGACTTCCTCGGACGGCACCGACCACCAGCGCTGGAGTGCGTCGCTCAGAGCGTCGAGCAGCTCATCGCGCTCGGCGTCAAGCCGCGCCGCACCGGCGGGCGCCCAGGCGAGGTTGATGCCGATCCCGACCAGGCACCGGTGGCCGGCGGCCTCGACCAGGATCCCGCCCAACTTGCGGCCGCGCAGCAGGAGGTCGTTGGGCCACTTCAAGCGCACGGAGGGCCCGCAGGCCTCCGCCGCCGCCACGCCCGCGGCCAGCGGTGCCAGGGGGTGATAGCGCAGCACGAAGGAGGCCAGCAGGGCGGTGCCGGGCGGCGCCTCCCAGCGCCGGCCCAGCCGCCCGCGGCCCGCCTGCTGGTGGTCCGCGACCACCGCGCTGCCGATCGGCCGCGAGCGCACGAGCTCCTGCGTGGAGGCCACCGACCCCACCCGGACGATCTCCATGCCCGGTCTAAGCTTAGGAACCGATGGCGGGCACCTCGTGGGACAAGCTCGGCCAGATGGACGCCGCCTTCGAGGTGGTGGCGCCGGCGATCCGGCGGGTCAGCGAGTCGAGCGGCGCCCGCCTGCACGAGTTTTTCCGCGACGACCCGGTCTGGCGCCTGGACTTCACGCGCAAGCGCCCGGGCGATCCCGCCGTCGACGTCTCCTGGAGCGAGGACGCGCCCGACACGTACGTTGTCACCGCGCTCTGGTGGGCGGGCGACAAGCTGACCCGCGAGGAGGCGGGCAGCTTCACGCGCGAGCGGCCGCTGGACGACCTGGTCGGGCTGCTCGAGCAGGCCATCGCCAAGCTGCCGACCTCTACCCCATGAGATCTGCGATCTCATGGGAACCCCTACGCCGTCCTCAGTGAAGCTGCACAGGGCGGTGACCCTGGCGCTGATGCTGCTGGTCTCGCTGGCGCTGGTCGCGGCCGCCACCTGGCAGGGCGTGCAGTCCTGGAACGGGCGCAGCCTGGTCGCGCTGGGCGTGGTCCTGGTGGCCGCGGCCATCAGCGGAATCGCCTTCTCCTGGAAGAGATACTTCGGGAGGTGAGCAAGCCTCTCCGGCTAGGCTGGAAGGCGTCGGCCGAGCAGTTCGGGCCGCGCGAGCTGCTCGATTTCGCGATCGAGGCCGAACAGGCCGGCTTCGACTCCGTGTGGGTCAGCGACCACTTCCAGCCCTGGCGGCACACCGACGGCCACGCGCCCTTCTCCATGGCCTGGATCGCGGCGCTGGGCGAGCGCACCCGGCGGGTCCAGATCGGCACCAGCGTGCTCACCCCGACCTTCCGCTACCACCCTGCCGTGGTGGCACATGCCTTCGCCACCCTGGGCTCCCTGTACCCGGGTCGCATCGCGCTGGGCGTGGGCACCGGCGAGTCGATGAACGAGGTGCCGGTGACCGGCATCGAATGGCCGGACCAGCGCGAGCGCTTCCGCAGGCTCTCGGAGGCCGTGAAGCTGATCCAGAAGCTGTGGGCCGAGGACTTTGTGGAGTCGGACGGCGAGTACTACCACGTCAAGGGCGCGACCGTTTACGACAAGCCCAAGGAGCCGGTGCCCATCTACATCGCCGCCTCGGGCCCGGCCGCGGCCAAGCTGGCGGGCCGCCTGGCGGACGGCTTCATCTGCACTTCCGGCAAGGGCATGGAGCTCTACGCCGACACCCTGCTGCCGGCGGTGCGCGAGGGCGCCGAGGCGGCGCACCGCGACTACGAGGGGCTCGACCGCATGATCGAGGTCAAGGTCTCCTTCGACACCGACCGGGCGCGGGCCCTGAAGGACACCTCGATCTGGGCGGCGCTGGCGCTGCCGGCCGAGGACAAGGTGGACGTGCACAACCCGCGCGAGATGGAGGAGCGTGCAAAGAAGGTCAAGGACCCGGAGCGGCGCTGGCTGGTCTCCGACAGCGCGGACGAGCACCTGGAGCAGCTGCGGCCCTACCTGGAGCTGGGATTCACGCACCTGGTCTTCCACGCGCCGGGCGACGACCAGTCGCGCTTCCTGGACCTGTACGCCTCGCAGATCCTGCCCCGCCTGCGCGCGCTGTGACCTGGGCCGTCGTCCTGGTGAAGGACTTCGACACCGCCAAGCAGCGGCTGAGTCCGGCGCTGGAGCCCGCCGCGCGCAGGCGGCTGGCGATCGCCAACGCCGAGCGCGCGATCCGCGCCGCCGCCGGCGTCGGCCGGGTGCTGGTGGTCGCGGGCAGCGCGGAGGCTTCGCGCCTGGCCGAGGCGTTGGGCGCCGAGAGCTACCTGGAGCGCGAGCCCCGCGGCCAGAATCCGGCGGCCGCCGCTGGCATCGGGCTGGTACGCGAACGGGGCGCGGACGCGGTCCTGGTGCTCTCCAGCGACCTGCCCCGCGTCACCCGAACGGCGCTGAGGGCGGTGGTGGCGGCGGCCGGCGACCGCTACCCCGTAGCCGTGGCTGCGGCTGCGATCGGACGGGGCGGCACCAACGCGTTGTTTTTGCGCCCACCGGATGCCATCGGACTGCACTTCGGTGACCAGTCGCTCCGCAAGTTCGAGGCCGACGCCAGGGGCAAGGGCGTGCCCTTCGAGATCCTCGACCATCCGCAGCTGGCACTCGACCTCGACGAACCGGCCGACCTCCTGGTCGCGCCGTAATGGAGGTCCTGCCCGTCGAGGGCATGCCCGAGGTGCTGCCCGGCGACGACCTCGGTCGCTTGATCGTCGATCACGCGCGGCCTCGGGCCGGCGACATCCTGGTGGTGGCACAGAAGGTCGTCTCCAAGGCGGAGGGGAGACTGCGCCGGCTCTCCGAGATCGAACCGACAGCCGAGGCGGTGGCCCTGGCCGCCGAGATCGACCACGACCCGCGGCTGGTGCAGGCCATTCTGGATGAGAGCGTGCGGGTGGTCCGCAAGCAGCGGATCCTGATCGTGGAGACCAGGCAGGGCTTCATCTGCGCCAACGCCGGCATCGACCACTCCAACGTGCCCGGCGATGACACCGTGAGCCTTCTTCCGGAGGACTCCGACCGCAGCGCGCGCGGGCTGCGCGCGCGGGTCCGCGAGCTGACGGGGGTGGAGGTGGCGATCATCGTCTCCGACACCTTCGGGCGGGCCTGGCGCATGGGCATCGAGAACGTGGCCCTGGGCGTGGCCGGGATCCCGGTCTTTGCGGATTACCGGGGACAGCTCGACGACCACGGCAAGGAGCTGCAGGTCACGGTGGTGGCGATCGCCGACGAGCTGGCCTGCGCGGCCGAGCTGGTGATGGGCAAGACGGCGCGGGTGCCGGTCGTCGTCATCCGCGGCTACACGCCCGAAGGCCCGCCCGGCAGCGGCCGCGACCTGGTGCGCCCGGCCGAGCTCGACCTCTTCCGCTGACCTTGAAGGTCGCGCTGCTGGCCGGTGGCACCGGCGGCGCCAAGTTGGCCGCCGGCTTCCAGGAGGTCCTGGCGCCCGGGGACCTGACGGTGATCGCCAACACGGCGGACGATGTCGAGATCTGGGGTCTGCACGTCAGCCCGGACGTCGATTCGGTGATCTTCCGGTTGGCGGGCGTCTTCAACGAGGCCACGGGCTTTGGGATCGCGGACGACACCTTCGCGGCTCTGGCGCAAATGGAGGCGCTCGGCCTTCCCGCGTGGTTCCGGATCGGGGATCGCGACCTGGCCGTGCACGTGGCGCGGACCGAGATGCTGGCGGGGGGCTGCCGCCTGACCGAGACCGCGCTCGAGCTGGGCCGCCGCTTCGGCATCCCCTCGCGGGTGCTGCCGATGGCCGACGACCCCGTGCGCACCTGGTTCGCCACCGACCGGGGGGCGCTCGCCTTCCAGGACTACTACGTGCGCGAGCGCGCGTCGCCGCGGGTGGAGGCTGTCGAGTACGCCGGCCTCGAGCAGGCCCGGCCTGCGCCGGAGGCCACGCTGGCGGTGGGGGCCGCCGACCTGGTGGTGATCGGGCCCTCCAACCCGGTGGTCAGCGTGTGGCCGGTGCTGCGGGTGCTGGGCGCGGCGGTCGAGCGCGAGCGCTGCGTGGCGGTGTCGCCGGTGGTGGCGGGTGCGGCGCTCAAGGGGCCGACCGTGGAGATGATGCGCTCGTTGGGACGCGATCCCTCGGCGGTGGGCGTGGCCCGCGAGTATGCGGAGGTCGCGTCAGGTTTCGTGCTCGATCGGGCCGACGCGGCCGACCGGGCAGCGATCGAGGCGCTCGGCTTCCGCGTGCTGGTCACGGATACCTTGATGCCCGACCTGGCTGCGGCCGCCCGGCTGGCGGAGGCGATCCTCAGGCCGAGGTGACGGCCTTGGTGCCGGCCAGCACCCGACCCTCGTCGGTCAGGGCCAGGGGCCGGCGCAGGAAGCGCGGCTCGGCCAGCGCCAGGTCAACCAGCTCGGAGTCGGTGAACGATTCGGGCGCGCGGCCCAGCGCCCGGAAGCGCTGCCCGCCAAAAGCGATGAGCGGCCGGATACCGCCGGCCGCTTGCGCCAGCTCCTCCAGCTCGGCTCGCGAGAACGGCTCCTTGAAGAAGTCGCGCTCGGTGGCCTGCACGCCCCGTTCCGCAAGCCGCGCCCGGGCCTGCCGGCAACCCGTTCAGCGCGCCCAGTGATATAGCTTCAAGGCTCGGTGAGAGTACAGGCCGCGGGCGTCGCTGTGGCGCTGCTGGCAACCACGGTCCTGCTCGGCCTGCGCATCGCGGCGGCGCCCTCGGCCGCCGGCTACCGGCACGCCATGGCTGCCGCCCCCAACGGCGACCTCTACGAGGCGGAGCCCGGGCGCGGCCTGGTCCTGGCCACGGCCGAGGGTGGCAGCGTGGTCCAGGGACGGCTGCCGGCCGGGCTACCCCTGGCGCTGGCGGCGGACGGGCGGCGCCTCCTGCTGGGCACCGACCGGGGCCTGTACCAGTCCGACGACGCCGGCGCGCACTGGTCGGCGGCGGCGGTGATCCAGGCCCGCTATCCGGCGGTCTGGGCCGGAGGCTCCCTGGGCCTGGCCGGCGGCTGGGGCGGCCGGCTCTGGAGCACGCTCGACGCCGGGCGCACCTGGGAGGCCTTCAGCACGCCGCCCGGCGAGGACGAGTTCCAGGCCGTGACGGTGAACGAAGGCGTCATCTACGCGGCCACGCTCCGCCACGTCATCCGCAGCTTTGACGCCGGCCGGGCCTGGGAGGTCGCCGCGCTGCCGGCCCGAGTGACGGCCCTGGAGGCGGCCGGCCGGCAGGTCCTGGCGGCCACCTGGGGAGGCGGGATCTACAGCGTGGACGAGTCGGGGTCGGTGCGGCGGGTCGCGGACCTCAAGGCGGGACTCTGGGCGCTGGACGCCGGCTTCGCGGGCACCACCGACGGGCTGGCCGGCGTCCACGGCAGCCCGCTCGACCACCGCGAGGTCACGGCCGTGGTGGCCTCAGGGAGCGGCGCCGTCTACGCGGGGCTCGCCCGTGGGCCGGTCTACGGCTCGGCCGACGGCGGTCACAGCTGGATCAAGGTCCTCGAGAGCTGAGGTGGCGGCCAGGCAGGCGAGCACGACAACCAGCGTCAGGTAATTGGGCGCCAGGGTGCGCCCGAAGAAGAAGAGCACGAAGGCGATGGCTGCCGTCCACAGCCACAGGCGCGGCCAGCTGAAGCTCCGGCGGAGCGCGATGGCGCCCGCCGCTAGCACTGCGAGCAACAGGGGCACCTGCACCAGCGCGGAGGGAAAGGCCGCCCAGCGGCTGGGGATCACGCCGGCATCCAGTAGTAAGCCGGGCAAACCGAACCCGCGGATCGGGAAGGCGTCGATCCCCGAGCCGTAGAAGTAGGTCGCGGTGCCGGCCACAAAGGCGCCTGGTGACCAGAGCAGGAACGGACCCACCAGCACCACCACGACCACGATCGCGGTGGCGAGCGCGGGGCGCCGCCGGCCCGCGCGCCAGGCCAGCCAGCCGACCGCGGGTACCAGGATCACCGCGGTTTGCTTGAGCACGAGCGCCAGCCCGATCAGCGCGCCCGCGGCCGCCGCCCGGCGATGCCGCAGCAGGCCGACGGCGGCCAGTCCCGCGGCCAGGAAGAAGAGGTCGTTGAGCAGCGCCAGGTAGTCGAGGAGGAGCAGTGGGTTGAGCGCCACCGCGATCACCCCGGCCCGGCCCGCCGCCGAGTATGCGGCCAGCGCCAGCGCAACCAGGCCCGGCAGCCAGAGCCAGGCCGAACCCAGGCCGACCGCCCGCAGCGGCGCGGCCAGCAGGATCAAGCCGGGCGGATAGGGGTAGTGGGCCAGCAGCGGGTTGACCGGGATCTCGGGGGCCCAGAACCGGCGCAGGGCGGCGTCGTCGATGTAGTCGTGGCCGTAGGGATCGGCCCCCTGCAGTAGCCGCCCGGCCGCGGCGTCGGTCAGCAGCACGCTGTCCTGCACCGGCGCGGAGGCGCCCCGCCAGGCGATCAGCAGGGCTTCGGGCAGTAGAAAGAGCACGACCAGCAACACCCCGAGGGCCAGCTCCGGACGCGCCCGGTAGCCCACCACGGCCAGCGCCGCGACCAGGCCCAGCGGGACCACCAACCACGTGCGCCCGAGCACGTCCAGGGCCAGCCCCAGGAGCAGGACGTCCGCCGCCACGAAGGCGATCAGGACCTCCCCGAGCCGGGCCCGGAAAACCCTCAGCGGGTGGTGGCCACCATCAGAAGCACGCCCAGCAGGACGACCACCAGGGCGCCGACCAGCCCCGCGTAGCTGAGCAGCGTCATGCCCACGCTCTCCTTGGGGCTGTCGGCGAGGCCGGCCAGGTTCATCTCCTCGTGGCGGCCGCGGGAGTGCGGCACCACGTCCCAGGCCGCACCCGAGGCCGCACCCACCGGCACCTTCTCCTCTTCGCGGTCGCGGTCCTTCTTGCCCTTCTTCTCTTCCTTGCGGGTACCCCGCGCGGGCTCGGCGCCGATGTCGTCGGCCGAGATCTCCTCACCGCCCGCGCCCACGATGCTCCAGCCGGCGCCGACCGGCTTGGACGGTTCGACCGGAGCCTGCTCCTCGGCTGGCGGCACAAAGGGCGGTGGTTCCGGCGGGGCCGCGGGCGCGCTCGCCGCCGGCTCCATGACCCCGGGCGGGGCCGGGGCCGGCTCCGGCTCCCACGGCGCCTCGGCCGCGGGCATCGTGGGCTCGATCGGGACCTGCTCGGCGGGCGGCTCGACCTGGGCGGTGCTGCTGGGCCAGTCGGTGGGGGCCGCGGGCGCGGCGGCCGCGGGCATGGCGGGTTCCGGGAAGGGCTGTGCCGGGGGCGGTGGGGGCTCGGAGGCCGGCGGAGGCGGCGGCGCCGGAGGCCAGGCCTCGGGCTGGTTGGGTGCGGGGCCGGCCGGCTGCGCCTCCAGCGGCGCTGGCGGCGGGGGCGGCGGGGCGGCCGGCTGGGGACGGGTCGGTGACTGCTCCCACGGAGCTTCCGGCGGGGCGGCGGGCCCCGGTGCGACCGCCGGCATCGCCTCCGGCGTGACCATGGTCGGGGCGACCTCGGCGACCGGCGCCGCGCTGGCCTGGACGGGCGCCTGGGGCACGGCCGGCAGGCTGCCGGGCGCGCTGATGCCCAGGGCACGCTGCCGACGCTCCGCCGTGCGGGCCTGCAGCAGGGTGCGCCGCGTGGTGTACAGGGAAGTGCGCGTCTTGGCCCGGCCGCGCAGCACGTAGTACATGCAGACGAGGCCGAGGAGGGCGACAACGGGGCCGATCAGGATCGCCACGCCTGCGGATTATGCCCTGTGTGACAATCCGCCGGTGGCGCTTTATGAGCGTGTCGAAGGGGATCTAGTCGAGGCCCGCAAGCGCCGCGACGAGCTCACTTTGAGCACGCTGGGACTCCTCAAGAGCGAGGTCGTGAAGGCTACCAAGGAGCCGGGGGCCTCCCCGGAAATAGACGACCAATTGGTCCTGCGCGTGCTCCGCAAGGAGGTCAAGCGGCGCGAAGAGGCGGCCCAGGCCTACGCCGGCGCCGGGCGCGCGGAATCGGCCGACCGCGAGGGCCGGGAGGCGGCGGTCCTGCGTGCCTACCTGCCCGCGGCGCTCTCGGAGGCGCAGCTGGAGGCTGAGGTGCGGCAGGTGATCCAGGACGTCCAGCCCAATGGGCCTGCGGGCTTCGGCATGGTCATGAAGGAAGCCTCTCGGCGCCTGGCCGGGCGGGCGGAGGGCGGCGAGATAGCTGTGGTGGCCCGCCGGCTGCTTGCCCAGAGCTAAGCCCGTCCTGCCCGCCCCGCCGCGGGGCGCGCGCACGCGGGCGCGCCTGGCGGTGGAGCGGCTACGCGAGGAATACCCCGCGGTCACCGAGCTGGACCACCAGAACCCGTGGCAGCTGGTGGTGGCGACCATCCTCTCGGCCCAGACCACCGACCGCACCGTGAACCTGGTGACGCCCAAGCTCTTCGCGCGCTACCCGGCGCCGGCCGACCTGGCCGCCGCCGACCCCGCCGAGGTGGAGGTGATCCTGAAGCCGACCGGCTTCTTCCGGGCCAAGACCCGGGCCATCATCCGCTGCGCCCAGGACGTCGTGGAGCGCTTCGACGGCGAGGTGCCCGAGCGCATGGAGGACCTGGTGACGCTCCAGGGAATCGGCCGCAAGACGGCCAACGTGATCCTGAGCGTGGGCTTCGGGGTCCCCGGGTTTGCGGTAGACACCCATGTCAAGCGCCTGACCAACCGACTGCGACTGGTGCAGACGACCGACCCGGCCAAGATCGAGAAGCAGGTCACGCGCATGATCCCGGCCCAGGAGTGGGGCGGTTTCTCACTCCGGCTGATCCTCCACGGCCGGCGCATCTGCATCGCCCGCAAGCCGAAGTGCGAGCAGTGCCTGATGAACGACTTCTGCCCCTCGTCCAGCATCAAGCCGAAACCCAAACATTTGTTCTAGACTGTTCTCATGACCGTGGTCGCCCTTCCGGAGGCGCGACGCGTGGCGGTCGACTATTCGGAACAGCCCTGCAAGGTCGCGCTCAATCGCGTCAAAGGCATGCCCTTCAACTGGTCGCTCAACCCCTACATGGGCTGCGAGCACCGCTGCACCTTCTGCTACGTGCGCGCCTTTGAGAAGCGCGCGGACCGGCCTTCCGACGATCGCTACGGACGCACCATCCGGGTCAAGACCAACGTGGCCCAGGTTTTGCGCCAGGAGCTGGGCCGGCGCAGCTGGAAGCGGGAGGGGGTCGCGATCGGAGCGGCCACCGACCCTTACCAACCCGCCGAGGGCACCTTCCGCCTCACCCGCGCCTGTCTGCAGGCCTTCGCCGACTTCGCCAACCCCGCGGGGCTGATCACCCGCGGGCCGATGATCGTGCGCGACATCGACGTCATGACCACGCTCTCGCGGCGAGCCAGCTTCAGCGTCAACTT